>NZ_JBFUJV010000002.1:0-368515 GCF_056401175.1 Nocardioides sp. P4_G10
CCCCACCACGCTCGCGGTACCAATCCATCCCCGCGAACCGCGACGCGCCAACCCTCTGCGCCGCCTCCGCGACCGTCAGCCCATCGCGTACAAGACACCAGAACTCACGACGAACCTGCTGCGGAAACACCCGCCGAGCCGCCATCACAGACACCCCTTCATCACGAGGTGTTGCATCCAGACCTTGAACCCAAGGGTCGAGGAATGTGGGTGGGCCACCGCTCGCGGTCATTTCGGATGACAGGTGTCACGGGGAGGTCGTGACACTTCGGCGAAGGTCGGCACGAGGTACGCCGTCACGCTGGACGCATGACACCAGCTGACGTGCCCGCGATCCGCGCGACCGGGCTGCGCAAGGCCTTCCGATCCACCGACGGCAACGCCGTGGTCGCGGTCGACGAGGTGGACCTGACCGTCCAGCCCGGCGAGATCGTGGCGTTCCTCGGCCCCAACGGTGCCGGCAAGACCACGACCGTCGACATGCTGCTCGGCCTCACGGCGCCGGACGCCGGGACGATCGAGGTCTACGGCACGTCGCCGGCCGACGCCGTACGGCAGGGGCTGGTGTCCGCGGTCATGCAGACCGGCGGCCTGCTCAACGACTTCACCGTCGAGGAGACCGTGCGCGCGATCGCCGCCCTGCACGGCCGGTCCGACCGGGTCGAGGTGGTGCTCGACCGCGCGCGCCTCACCGACCTGGCGACTCGGCGGGTGGAGGCCTGCTCAGGTGGTGAGCAGCAGCGGTTGAAGTTCGCGCTCGCCCTGCTGCCCGACCCGGACCTGGTCGTCCTCGACGAGCCGACCACCGGCATGGACGTCGGCGCGCGGCAGGAGTTCTGGCGGGCGATGCGCGAGGACGCCGCGCTCGGCCGCACCATCGTCTTCGCCACCCACTACCTCGCCGAGGCCGACGAGTTCGCCGAGCGCACCGTCCTGATGAACCACGGCCGCATCGTCCACGACGCCGCGACGACCGACGTGCGGGCGGCGTACGGCGGTCGCACGCTGACCTTCCGGCCGCCGGCCGAGGTGGTCGGCACCGACGGCATCGACGTCGACTGGCTCGCCCGGGTGCGCGCCGCCCTCGAGCCGCTGGGCGTCACCGACGTCGACGTCTCGGCCGCGAGCCTCGAGGCCGCGTTCCTCGCCCTCACCGCAGACAACGAGCCGATCGGAGCCGCACGATGACCGCGACCACCGCCACCACCACCCGCGTCACGGACGCCGTGCGCGCCACCCCCCGACCGGCGATGCTCACCTACGCGCGCCTCGACCTGCGTCGTCAGCTGCGAGACCGGATCGGCATGTTCTTCGTCGTCGGCCTGCCGACGTTCATGTACCTCGTCTTCGGGCTCGGCTCCGACGACCCCGTCGGCAGCGGCAACGTCGGGATGTACGTGATGATCTCGATGGCGGCGTACGGCGCGGTCACCGCGACCACCAGCGTCGCCGGGAGCGCCGCGACCGAGCAGGTGATGGGCTGGGGCCGCCAGCTCGGGCTCACGCCCATGCGGCCGCTTGCCTTCGTGGCCGCCAAGGCGGGGGTCGCGATGTCGGTGGCGGCGGTGCCGGTGCTCGCGATCTTCGCCATCGGGGCCGCGACCGGCGCGCGCGGCGACTGGTCGGACTGGGTGCTGTCGGGCGCGGTCGTGTGGCTCGGGTCGGCACTGTTCGCCGTCTACGGCCTGGCGATCTGCCTGGTCTTCCGCGGCCCCAACGCGGCCGGCATCGCGTCCGGGATGATCGTGGTGCTGGCCTTCCTGGGCAACGTCTTCACGCCGATGAGCGGCTTCATGCTCGACCTCGGCCGGTTCACGCCCCTCTACGGCTACGTGGCGCTGGCCCGCTTCCCCCTCACCGACGGGTGGCTTCCCGCGGGTGGTCGCGACGCGCTGTGGCTGCCGGTCGCTAACGTGCTCGCGTGGACGGTGATCTTCGGGCTGGTGGCGCTGTGGGGCGTACGCCGGAGCCGGGCGCGCACGTGACGGCGACGCCGCTGCCCGTCAACCCCTGGGAGAAGTGGGGGTGGGCCTTCGCCGCCATCTGGCTGGTGTTCCTCGTCTTCCCGATCATGTCGGTGCTCGACTCCGACGCGGGCGTGCCGGGCAAGGTCGGCGCCCTGCTGTGCATCGCCGGGTTCGCGGTGGCCAACGTGCTGGGCTACTCCTCCGGCTTCAGCACCTGGTGGGCCATGGGCCTCATGCTCGCACTGGGTCTCGCGACGCTGCCCGTGATCGGCATCGGCGTCATCTCCTTCACGCCCTACCTCGCCATCCTCTCGGCGCTCGAGCTGCCGTCCCCGTGGTGGAAGTGGTCCATCGCGCTCTGGTCGGCCGTCCCGATGCTGTCGCTGCTGGGCCTGGACGAGTTCCCGACCTACTTCTTCCTGATGCTCTGGCCGATCATGATCGGCGGCGTGATGCTGCGGCTCTTCGGTGAGCGGGAGCACGTCGCGAACACCGCGCTCCGCGAGCACGCCATCGTCGTCGAGCGCGAGCGCGTGGCGCGCGACGTGCACGACGTGCTCGGCCACTCCCTGACCGCGCTCTCGGTGAAGGCCGAGCTCGCCGCGCGGCTCATCGACATCGACCCCGCCCGCGCCAAGGAGGAGCTGGAGTCGATCCAGGCCACCGCACGACAAGCGCTGGCCGAGGTGCGGGCGACGGTCGGCGGGCTGCGCGCCGGCAACCTCGAGGCCGAGCTCGCCGCCGCACCCCGGGTGCTCGCCGACGCCGGCATCACCACGACCGTCGAGGGGTCCGTCGCCGACACCGACCCGCGCCACCGGGCGCTGCTGGCCTGGGTGCTGCGCGAGTCGGTCACCAACGTCGTACGCCACGCGCAGGCGCGGTCGGTCGTCATCGAGCTCGGCCCCGCCGGCATCGCCGTGACCGACGACGGCTCCGGCTGCGACGGCGCGGAGGGCAACGGCCTGCGCGGCATGCGCGAGCGCGTCACCGGCGTCGGTGGCACCCTCGCCGTCGGCCCGGCCGCCCCCGGCACCCGGGTGGAGGTGGCCCTACCGTGATCAGGCTGCTGCTCGCCGACGACCAGGCGCTCGTGCGTGGCGCACTGGCCGCGCTGCTCGACCTCGAGGCAGACCTCGAGGTCGTGGCGCAGGTCGGTCGCGGCGACGAGGTGGTCGACGCCGCCCGCGCCTCGGGGGCCGAGGTGTGCCTGCTCGACATCGAGATGCCCGGCCTCAACGGCATCGACGCCGCCGCGGCCGTACGACGCGAGCTGCCCGGCGTGCGGTCCCTGGTCGTCACGACCTTCGGCCGGCCGGGCTACGTCCGCCGGGCGATCGAGGCGGGGGCGTCGGGCTTCGTCGTCAAGGACACCCCGGCCCGCCAGCTCGCCGACGCCGTACGACGCGTCCACGCAGGCCTGCGGGTCATCGACCCGGACCTCGCCGCGGAGTCGCTGATCGACGGACCGAGCCCGCTCACCGGGCGCGAGCGCGAGCTGCTGACCCACGCCCTCGACGGGTCACCGGTGTCCACGATCGCCGCTCGCGTGCACCTCTCCGAGGGCACCGTCCGCAACCACCTGTCCGCGGCGATCGGCAAGACCGGCGCCACCACCCGCAGCGAGGCGGCCCGGATCGCGCAGGATCGCGGCTGGCTGTGAGCCGTGGTACCGAGATCAGAGCTCGCGACGCTCCTCGACGTGGGTCGTCTTCGAGCGCTGGTTGTTCATCACGAGGCCCAGCACGAGCGCCAGGACCCCGGCGATCACGAGGATCCAGCCGACCGTGGTCGGGTCGACGACCTCCTGGAGGGAGTCGGGGAACTCCTTGATCGCGAAGAGCAGGATCAGGCCGAGAACGAGCAGGAGGATGCCGAGTCCGATTCCCATGACGACTCCTTCGTGACTGGTGCGCGAGGTGCGGGCCGTCGGGGGCAGGACCGCTCCCGCAGCGTAGGGCTGGCAGGGGCCGAACGCGGGGACCCCGCCGCGCCGGGTGGCGTCGGACCGGTCCCCTACCCTCTCCCCATGACCGATCCCGCGGCCGACGCCGCGACCAGCCCCGAGGCCGAGACCGCGACGGACCGGGAGCGGCTCGCCGCGCTCGTCGCGCTCTGGTGGGGGGCCATCGACTCCTTCACCAAGGTGCTCGAGCACGTCGCCGACGACCAGTGGTCCGCCCCGACCGACCTGCCCGGCTGGGACGTCCGGGCCGTCGCCGCCCACACCGCCCACCTCGAGGCGCTGCTGGCCGGGCGCCCGCACGAGGAGGTCGAGATCGGCGAGGCGCCGCACGCGCGCGGGATGATGGGCCGGTTCACCGAGCAGGGCGTGCTGGCCCGGCGCGACGAGACGCCCGACGACCTCATCACCGAGATCCGCGAGTCGACGACCGCGCGCCACACCCAGCTGCTGGCCGACCCGCCCACCGACGCCTCGGCGCCCGCTCCCGGGGCCTTCGGCGCGATCGGCTGGACGACCGGGCTGCTGCTGCGCAACCGGCCGCTCGACGTGTGGATGCACGAGCAGGACGTGCGCCGCGCGCTCGCGATGCCGGGCAACCTCGACTCCGCGGCGGCCATCCACACCGCCGACTACCTCATGGAGAGCCTGCCCTACGTCGTCGGCAAGCGGGCGCAGGCGCCGGTCGGGTCCGTCGTACGCCTCGAGGTGGCCGGCCACCCGCCGGTGACCGTCGCCGTCGGGGAGAACGGGCGCGGTCGTCGCGCCACGTCCGACGACGGCGAGCCGACCGTCACGCTGGCCATGGACCGCGGGACCTTCGTCGTGCTGGCGGGTGGTCGCCGTTCCGCAGCCGCCGCCGACGTACGCCTCGCAGGCGACACCGAGCTCGGCGAGCGTGTGGTCGCCTCGCTCGGCGTGACCCCGTGAGCGATGCCTGGACGACCGCCGACATCGGCGACCTGACCGGTCGCACCGCCGTCGTCACCGGGCCGACGCTCGGCGGGCTCGGCTTCCACACCGCGCTCGAGCTCGCCCGTCACGGTGCCCGGGTGGTGCTCGCGGGGCGTACGCCCGACAAGCTCGCCGCGGCGGCCGAGGCGATCACCGACGAGGTGCCCGCCGCCTCGACCGAGGCGCTGGTCGTCGACCTGTCCGACCTGGGATCGGTGCGGGCGGCCGGGGAGGCGGCTGCAGGGCTCGGACCGCTGCACCTCCTGGTCAACAACGCCGGCATCATGGCTCCCCCTCTTCGCCGCACGAGCGACGGGCTGGAGTCGCAGATGGCGACCAACCACTTCGGCCCGTTCCTCCTCACCGGTCTGCTGCTCGACCAGCTGGCGGCGTCGGGTGACGGTCGCGTCGTCACGCTGTCGTCGCAGATGCACCGCGTCGCCCGGTCCGCGCCGCTCGCCGACCCGCAGGGCCAGCGCCACTACAGCCGGTGGCACGTCTACGGCCAGACCAAGCTGGCCAACCTGCTCTTCACCTTCGAGCTCGACCGGCGGCTGCGGCAGGCCGGCGCGCCGGTCCGTGCGCTGGCTGCGCACCCGGGTCTCGCCGGCACGCACCTCGCCGTCAACGGCCAGCTCGGCACCACCCGCGGCCGGCGCGCAGCCGTCCTCGACGGCGCGGTCAAGCTGGTCTCCCAGTCGGCCGAGACGGGCGCCCGACCCACCCTGATGGCGGCCACCGCCGACCTCCCGGGGACGACGTACGTCGGACCGAGCGGCCCCGCCGAGGCCGCCGGTCCGCCGCGGATCGTCGGCACCGCGCGACTGGCGCGTGACGAGGTGGCGCAGCGGCGGCTGTGGGAGCGCAGCGAGGAGACGGTCGGGCTCGCCTGGCCGCCGGCTCGGCCCTAGCGGCGGTCGTGCACCCGGACCAGCCCGGCCCGCGTACCGAGGTAGGCAGAGCCGTCCCGGCCGAGGGTGACCGTCGAGCCGTCGCTGCCGGCGAGCAGCCCGGTGCCGGTGCGCACGCCCCATCGCCGGCGACCGGAGTCGGCGTCGATCGCGGTGAGGTACCACGCGCTGACGCCGGTCAGCGAGGGCCGCTTGGCCCAGGCGTAGAGCAGTCCGTTGGGTCGGCTGGCGACGACGCCCGAGGCAGGCGACACGGCGTCGGTGGTCCAGGTCACCGCGCACCCGTCGTCCACCAGGTCGACCCGCGCCACGCCCGCACCGGCGGTGAAGCCGAGCAGCGCGCGGCGCGAGGAGGCGTAGCCGGCGTCGTTCGCCACCACGACACCCGCGCCCAGGTCGGCGAGGGTGCTGCGGGTGGCGCCCTCCCCCTTGTCGAAGACGGACTGCCGGCAGACCGTGCGACCGTCGTCGCGCGCGAGGAACCGCACGCCCAGGCGGTCCTCGACCTCGTCGGTGATGGCGACCGTCCCGCGGTCGACCAGCACCGGCGCGGACCCGCTCACGCCGTCGTACTCGCTGCGCCACGTGACCTGCGGCGTGCCGTCGCCGCCCACGACCAGGCGGTGCACGGCCTCGTCGGTGACGACGTACGCCGCCCCTGCGTCGACGGCGACGTCGTGGCGGACGTCCTCCCCGAGGTCGACGACGCCGACCTGGCCGGTCGTCGGGTCGAGCGTCCCGACGAGACCGGCGTGGGAGGCCCACCAGATGCGGCCCGAGAAGTCGGGTGCGACGGAGACGAGGCAGTCGCCGTAGGCGACGTAGGGCTTGAGGTCCCAGGTGGCGTCGGTCTCGAGGTCCGGCTCGCCCTCGTGGGACGTCCGCACTGCGAGCACCTGGCGGTCACCGGTGCCGACCACGGCCCGTTCGGCGTCGTCGAGGTAGAGGGACTCCCCGGCGCAGGCTGAGCCCTCCGGCAGGTCGGGCAGGTCCTGCGACGCGAGCGGCCGCAGGGTCTGGGGGTCGACGACGCGCAGGGCGCGGCCGTCGCCGGCGGCGCAGAGCGCGACGAGGAGACCGGTCGCGGTCTGCTCGAGCCGTCCGCACCGCTGGAGACCGAACCACGCCGTGTCGACCTCGGGCTGGTGGCCGAGCGGTCCCGGAACGTCGGCCGGCTCGCCGGCGAAGCGGTGGGGGTTGGGCGGGACCTCCTCGGCCGGCACCTGGTGGGGCGACGCCGGGCGACCGACGTACGACGGACCGGCCCACGCGCCCGGGGCCGGCGGGATCGGCAGCCAGCCGTCGGGGACGACCACGACGAGGAGGCCGACGATCGCGGCGGTCGCGGCCGTCCGGGTCACGACGCGACGGCTGACGTAGGCGCGGTCCTGGACCCACCAGCGGACCCGCGGGACCGCCAGCAGCGCGGCGGCGAGGACCAGGACCACGGGCCCCAGCGCCACCCACAGCAGCAGGAGCGCGCCGACCAGCCAGACCACCGGGCGACTCTAGGCGAGTCCCACCCGTCACACCGGGAGGCGCATCGGGGAGCACCCGATGCGTGCGTCACACGGTCAGTCGACGGGCGGCCGGGGCAGTGGCGCGGTCAGGGTGAGCGCGGCGAACGATCCGTGCCCGCCCCCGCTGCGCAGGAAGATGCGCGAGCGCCGCGGCGCCGGCACGCGTGAGCGCGGAGCCTCATGGATCGGGATGACGTCGGCGTCGGGTCCGTCGGTCGTCTCGGGTCCGGGCCGGGCGACCAGCGCGCCGGTGAACTGCTCGAGCGACTTGATGCGACCCGTGAGATCGATCCCCTGGGCGTTTCGGTCGTGCTTCATGGGCGGACTCCTTCTGTCCCCACCTGACGGCCCCCCACGGACCGTCTGCAGAGGACGCTAGGAGCCCGGCCGCCGGACTTCCTTTACTCATGGAAGTCTGGGAGAAGCCTTCGGGAGACGGTCCAGACCAGGGCTCCCGAGACCCGTGGAACCTTGACCGCCGCTCCGGGTCCGGACGCACGAGAGCACCTTGCAGGCAGTTCGAGCACCAGGACCCCGGCCTCACGCTCAGCCGCGCGGCGCGAGCCGCGAACTGCCTTCATGGTGCTTCCGCCGGCCGGGGCGCACGAGAGCCGGGGGTCGTACGACTCTCGTCGTACGGCCTCCGGCTCTGTCCGACAGTCCCCTGTGCTGTCGGTCCCCGTGCTTCAGGCGACGGGCTGACGGACCGTGGACCCCCCGTCCACGGCCGCGCGCGGCCGCGGTACCGACGGCCGCGCCTCGGCGCTGACGTCGTACCCGGGCTCCCCCACGGAGCCGATGCGGATCATCGGGCCACGCCCGATGTGCCGGTCACCCTGGTGGTGCTCGTGGTCATCTCGTTCTCCCCATGTCGAGTGCTCACGACAAGAAGGATGCTCCTGCGGCCGTTCTGATACATCCGTGTTTCTACCGAGGTCCAGACCAGCTCGGGCATCAGCCCCACCTTGCCGACCTCGATCGCGAGCCGGCTGCAGTGGGTGAGGTCGTACCTCGGGTGCGACCTCCGCGTAGCTGCAGGTCGGGGCGGCCTGCCAGTTCAGCGGACGCGGCCCACCTTGAGGGTCACGACCTTCTTCGCGCCGCCGGCCGACAGCGTGACCTTGACCTTGAGCACCTTGCCCCTGAGGGCCTTGGTGACCTTCAGGCGGGACGCGGTGGCCTTCTTGACCTTCTTTGCGCCGGCGTACCACTGGAAGGCGTAGCCCACGCGCGTGCGCAGCTCCGCGACCGCGTTGGTGACCTTGACCGTTCTGCCGACGACCGGCTTGCCCTTCACCTTCAGGGCCTTGGCGACCGCGGTGAGCTGGCCGGCCACGTCGGGGGTCACCGGCGGAGCCGGGACGGGCGCCGTCGGCGTCGGCGTCGGCGTCGGCACCGGCGTGGTCGGGACGGGCACCGGAGTCTGTGACGATCGGAGCACCGCGTCCTTTCCCCCGACCATGCCGCCCGGGGCGACCGTGATGTCGTCGGCCAGGTCGAGCGAGCTCTTGTCGTTCCAGTACTCGGTGACGAGCGAGCCGAAGTCGTCCTCGAAGGCGAGGCGGTAGGTGCCGCCGGGGAGCCCGCCGAGGCGGTACGCACCGTCCTCGACGTAGGTGCCGTTGACGTACTCCCACTCGCCCGCGACCTTCTCGTAGGCGGAGACCCAGACCCAGTCGACGAACGCGGGGCCGGAGACGCTGCCGGTGATCGTCGCGGCGAGCGCCAGCTCGGCGTCGAGGCCGGTGACCGTCTGCCCGGCGGTCACGGTGACCGGCGTGGCTTCCTCCCAGGTCTGGGCGTCGTCCCAGAGCTCGCTGAGGTAGGAGTCGGTGAAGTCGTAGAACCCGACGACGTACTGACCCGAGGGCAGTCCCTGCAGCTCGAAGGCACCGTCGGCGTCGGTGGTGGCCTGGAAGAACTCCTCCGACCCCCCGGTGCGCTGCGCGTAGACGAAGACGCCGTCCAGTGCGGCTCCGCCGGCGCCGCGCACGGTGCCGCTGATCCGCCCGCCGAGGGCGAGGTCCGCGTCCTTGCCGGTCACGGTCTCGCCGGCCACGACCGGGACGGAGGTGGCCGCGGCGAGGCTCGTGGCGTCGTCCCAGAACTCGGTCAGGTGGACGGACGCGTCGTCGCGGAAGCGGAGCCGGTAGCTGTCGGTGGGCAGGCCGCCGAGGCGGTAGGTGCCGGTCTCGTCGCTGACGGTCGAGGTGTACCAGGTCCACTCGCCCTCGGCGGTGTCGAAGACGTACGCCGTCACGCCGACGTCTGCGAGGGGGCCACCGGACCCTGAGACGCTCCCGGTGATGAGGCCACCGCGCGCCAGCCGAGCGTCCTTGCCGGCGGTGACCTGGCCCTCGCGCACGACGACGTCCCGCGCGGCGCCCACAGTTGCGGCGTCGTCCCAGAACTCGGGGAGGTAGGTGGCGCCCTCGTCGGTGAACCCGAGGCGGTAGCTGCCCCCGGGCAGGCCGCCGAGGTCGTACGAGCCGTCGGCCGACGTGGTGGTCTCGCCCCGAAGCTCCCAGCTGGTGTCGTCGTAGGGCCAGGTGTGGCGATAGGCCGCGACCGTCACGTAGGCGAGCGGCGCGTCGGCCGCGCCGGTGACGACGCCGGTGACGTGGCCCGCGGTCGTGACCACGACGGTCTTGCCGGTGAGCGCGGCGCCCGGTGCGACGTACAGGTCATCGGCGTCCTTGAGCGTGCTCCAGTTCGACCAGTACTCGGTCGCGTGGTCACCCGTGGGGTCCACGAAGCCGAGGCGGTAGGTACCGGCCTCGACACCGGTGAAGTGGTAGGTGCCGGTGGCGTCGGTCTCGGTGTCGTCGACGTCGTAGATGTCCCCGTCGTCGTTGAGGTAGAGCGTGACCTCGGCTCCCGCGATGGGGGCACCACCGGTGACGAGCATCTGGCCGCTGATGCTCCCGAGGGCGGCAGCGGCGGTGCCGCTGGAGGCGGGGACGAGGGTGCCGGTGAGGGCCACCAGGAGTCCCAGCAGGAGGAGGACGGCGGAACGGAGCGAACGCAAGGCACGACCTTTCGAGGTGCCCCACAGGCGCCGGAGCAGGTGCCCGAGATGCTAGGGGATCGTCAGGGTCGCCATGACGCGAATCATCGGATCGGTCCCGCGACGTGACCAGGCCGCTCCGCCCAGGGCTGTCAGGCGGCTGCCCGGGACTCGCTCTCGAGCTTGCGGCCGAGCAGGCGTCGCGTACGACGGTCGCCCGTGGCCATCTTGTAGAGGATGGCGAGCTGCTGCGGCGCGTTCTTCTTGTTCGTCGTCGCGAGCCAGCCGTTGGGCAGCGAGAGCCGGATGACCTTGTGCCAGGCCGACGCGACCTGCTGGGGCATCGGCCGCGCGCAGTAGGTGAGGTCGTACTTCTCGAAGAGGGCCTGCACCTTGGGCGCGATCTCGCCGTAGCGGTTGGACGGCAGGTCGGGGAAGAGGTGGTGCTCGATCTGGTGCGAGAGGTTGCCGGTCATCAGGTGGAGGAACTTCGAGCCGGAGATGTTGGCGCTGCCGAGCATCTGCCGGACGTACCACTCGCCCTTGCTCTCGCCCTCGATGGAGCGCTTCTCAAATGTCTCGACGCCCTCGGGGAAGTGGCCGCAGAGGATGACGGAGTTGGACCAGAGGTTGCGCACGACGTTGGCGGTGAAGTTGGCCGCGAGGGTCGGGACGAAGGAACCGGTGGGGATCGACAGGACCGGGTGGACGACGTAGTCCTTGGTGGCCTGCTTGCGGATCTTGCCGAGGACGGCCTTCACGCGGCGGCGGAACTCGGGGTCCTTGGTCTGCTTCTTCTTGATCACCGCGCCGAGCTCGAGGTCGTAGGCGGCGATGCCGTACTCGAAGAACACGGCGTTGATGAAGCAGAAGAGCGGCTGGGCGAGCGAGGCCGGGGTCCAGGTCTGGTCCTCGTCGACGCGCATGATGCCGTAGCCGAGGTCGTTGTCCTTGCCGATGACGTTGGTGTAGGTGTGGTGGAGCTCGTTGTGGCTGTGCTTCCACTGCTCGGCGGGCGAGGCCATGTCCCACTCCCAGGTCGAGGAGTGGATCTTGGGGTCGCGCATCCAGTCCCACTGGCCGTGGAGGATGTTGTGGCCGATCTCCATGTTGTCGAGGATCTTGGAGATGCTCAGGCCGGCGGTGCCGAGCACCCAGGCCGGCGGGAACGCGCTGAAGAGCAGGACCGCACGCGAGCCGAGCTCGATCTTGCGCTGGGTGTCGATGACGCGCCGGATGTACGCCGCGTCGTCGGCGCCGCGGTCGTCGAGGATGTCCTGGCGGATGGCGTCGAGCTCGATGCCGATCTGCTCGATGTCGGCCTCGGTGAGGTGCGCGATCGGGTTCGTCTGGCCGAGGACGGCCTTCTTCTGGATCGTGGTCATGTCGATCTCCTCAGGGGTGTTGGAGGTCAGGCGTCAGTGGTCGATGTGGCACGGGCCGGCGGCGGCGTTGATGCAGGTCTGCACCTTGAGGTCGCCGGTCTCGCCGGGGACGGCGGTGGTGATCGCGCCGTTGCGGAGGTCTCGCACGCTGCCCTCGCGCAGCGGGATGACGCAGCCCATGCAGATGCCCATGCGGCAGCCGCTCGGCATCAGCATCCCGGCGTCCTCGGCGGCGTCGAGGATGGGCGTCGCCCCGTCGAGGTCGAGCGTCGTGCCCGAGCTGAAGGTGACGGTGCCGCCGTCGCCGGGCTCGACGCGGGCGGTGCGGAACTGCTCGGTGGTCAAGGTGATGCCGGCTGCCTCGTGGTGGGCGGCGAGGGCGTCGAGCAGGCCGGCCGGGCCACAGGCGAGGGTCTGGCGCTCGGCGAGGTCGGGGACCAGGTCGGCGAGCTGGTCGACGTCGAGGACGCCGTGCTCGTCGTCGTAGCGCGCCACGAGGCGGATCGCGCCCGCGGCGTCGAGCGCCTCGAGGTCGCGGATGAAGATCGAGTGGGGGTGGCTGGGCGCGACGTGGACGACCACGATGTCGTGGTCGGCGCTGCGGTCCGGCCGGAGCACGCCCTCGTCGGTGCTCGGGAAGAGGTTGCGCAGCATGCCGATCACCGGCGTGATGCCGGACCCGGCGGTGACCATGAGGAACTTGCCGCCCTCAGGCGGAAGCACGAACTCACCGGCCGCCTGCTCGAGGTGGACCAGGGTGCCGGGTCGCGCCTCGTGGACGAGGTGGTTGCTGACCAGGCCGTCGGGGACGGCCTTGACGGTGATCGAGATGCGGCCGTCGCGGCGCGGGCCGTGGGTGAGTGAGTAGGCCCGCCACTGGCGTACGCCGTCGACGTCGATGCCGATGCGGAGGTACTGGCCGGGCACGTGGCCCGCCCAGTCGGCACCGGGGCGGATCACGATGGTCGCGGCGTCGGCGGTCTCGGGGTGCACCGACTCGATGCGTCCGCGCAGATCGGCGCCGGAGCGCAGGGGCGCGAAGAGGTCCATGAAGTCGGCCGGCAGGTAGGGCGTGGTGGCGGCCTCGGCGACGCGGACGAGGTGGTCGCCCAGTCGACGGCTCCGGGCACTGCCGCGGGCGGGCGGCTCGAGAGTCGTGGTCATGGCATCCAATCTCCCCGATGTCGGCCCGTTCTTCCTGCCCTCCTCACGTGAATCGGGGCTAGACTCTTGTTCGTCGCGAACAAAACAGACCTCAGGAGTCCCGATGGTCACTCGCCCTGTGCGCCCGACCACACAAATACAGACCATCGTCGGGCTGGACCCGAAGGTGGCCGCCGCGCTGCGGTCCCACCTCGCGGAGGTCGCCGACAGCGCAGTGCTGACCATCATCGACGAGGTGCCTAGCTATGCGGGCGCCTGGAGTGGGCGGATGGGCGAGGTGATCCGCAACGCGGTGCAGCTGGCGCTCGGCGGCTTCCTCACGCTCGCCACCCGTCAGGACGCCGACGCCCCGAAGGCGCCGGCCATCGAGGGCGCCTACCAGCTCGGCCGCGGCGAGGCGCGCAGCGGTCGTACGGCCGAGGCGCTGCTCGCGGCCTACCGGATCGGCGCCCGCGCCTCGTGGCGCGACATGTCCGGCGTGGCCGTGGAGGCCGGGGTCGACGCGGGCCAGCTCGCGAAGTTCGCCGAGCTGGTGTTCGCCTACATCGACGAGCTGTCGGCGGCCTCGGTCGCCGGGCACACCGACGAGCTGGAGAGCAGCGGGCGCGTCCGGCAGCGCAACCTCGAGCGGCTGGCGCGGGCCCTGCTCACCGGCGCGCCCGCCGACGCGACCAACGCCGCTGCCGAGCGGGCCGACTGGGAGCCGCCTGGTGCGCTGACCGCGCTGGTGCTGCCGGAGTCGCAGGTCTCGCACGCCGTCACCGCCCTCGACCCGGGCACGCTCCAGCCGAGCGACGACGTCCCGGGGCTGCCGGAGGGCCACGCCTCGCTGCTCGTGCCCGGCACCGGCTCCGCCACCGCGCGTCGTACGTTGCTCCGTGCCCTGCGCGGCACCGACGCGGTCGTCGGCCCCGCCGTGCCCTGGCTGGAGGCAGCTGCGTCCTACCGTCGCGCCCTGCGCTGCGCGGCCCTCGGCCTCGACGGGCTCGTCGACTCCGACGAGCACCTCGCCTCGCTGGTGCTGGCCGCCGACGCGTCCGCCCGGGACGACCTCCGCGCGCGGGTGCTCGCCCCTCTCGCCGACCTGCGCCCCTCGACCGCCGAGAAGCTGACCGACACCCTCCGCAGCTGGCTGCTCAACCATGGCCGCCGGGACGCGGTGGCCGAGGAGCTGTTCGTCCACGCCCAGACCGTGCGCTACCGCGTCGGCCAGCTCCGGGAGATCTACGGCGACCGGCTCGAGGACCCGGCCTTCGTGCTCGACGCCACCCTCGCGCTGGCCTGACCGCTCTCGAGCGGTGCGCCAGCCACATTCCTGACCCGTGGCAGGTGGGTGGGGCACCGCTCAGGGGCGGGCGTACGCCGTCTCGCCCGCGACCCAGGTCTCGACGACGTGGTCGGCGAAGGACCGCAGCCGCCGGGCGTGGTCGCGGTCCGACGCCCCGTCGAGGGGGTCGGCGTCGAGGAGCACCAGGTCGGCGTGGTGCCCGACCGCGACCGTGCCCCAGCCGTCGGTCGAGGCGGCGAGCGCCTCGCGGGCGGTGATCGACTGCTCGGGGTGCCACGGCTCGCGGTCGTCGCCGGAGCGGTGGACCGCGCTGGCGATGGCGAGCCACGGGTCGAGCGGGGAGACCGGGGCGTCCGAGCCGAGGACGACGTCGACGCCGTCGTCGAGCATCCACCGCAGCGGGAAGCAGCGCTCCGCGCGGCCCGGCCAGAGCCGCTCGGTGACGTCACGGTCGTCGAGGAGGTGCGCGGGCTGCACGCTGGCGCGCACGCCGAGGCGCGCCATGCGGCGTACGTCGTCACGCGTGGTGAGCTGCACGTGCTCGATGCCGCCGCGGGCGCCGGTGTCCTCGAAGGCGGCGAGCGCCTCGGTGACCGCGCGGTCGCCGATGGCGTGGACGGCGACCTCGAGCCCGCCGGCCGCGGCGCGGGCCAGCAGCGCGCGAAGCTCGTCCGGGCTCTGGTTGGGCTGACCCTCCTCGAACCCGGGGACGGCCTTCTCCGCGTAGGGCTCGCAGCACCACGCGGTCCGGGTGTTGAGCGAGCCGTCGCTGATGATCTTGAGCGGCCCCATCGTCAGGCGCGGGTCGTCGGCGAGCGGGTCGCCGGAGCGCAGGCCGCGGGCGAGCACGTCGTCGAGCCCGTCGGCGTAGCAGGCGTGACGGATCCGCAGCAGGTCGGCGCCGCCGGCCCACCGCGCGGCCCAGTCGGCGACGCCGCCGCTGAACTCGAGGTCGACGAGCCCCACGACGCCCTGCGCCGCCGCGGCCTCCATCGAGCGTCGGTAGGCGTCGGGGCCGGTGCCGTCCTGGCCCAGCACGGACGCGAGCCGGCCGTAGGCCATGAACCACTCGGCCTCGCTCACGACGCTGTCGCGGATCGGCAGGGCGAGCGCGTGGAGCGCGATGGTGTTGAGCCAGCCGTGGTGGCCGTCGCCGGCGATGAGCACGATCGGCAGGTCGGTCCCGATGGCGTCGAGGTCGGAGACCGTGGGGTTGTCGGGCCACGCGGTCGGCCGGTGCCCCCACCCGATGACGGGCAGGTCGGGCCACTCCTCCAGCCGCGCGCGCACGAGCGCGACGGCCTCGGCGCTCGACCGGGCGGGGCCGAGGTCGAGCCGCGCGGACGCGAGCGTCCACTGGCCGAGGTGCACGTGCTGGTCCCAGAGCCCGGGCATCAGCCAGCGCCCGGCCGCGTCGTACGACGTCTCGTCGCCGCTCAGCGACGCTCCGACCTCGACCACCCGGCCCCCGTCGAGGCGTACGTCGAGAAGTCCCGGGACGGCCTCGGTGACGGCGACGAGGCGGGCGTTGCGGATCAGCACGAGGCCACCGTAGGAGGTGGGGCTCACCGCTCGACCGCGACCCCGCCCACCCACACCGCGAGGGGTCGGGAGAGCGCGGTCACGTCGGTCGCAAGGTCGCCGTCGACGACGAGCAGGTCGGCGAGCCGGCCGGTCGCGAGACGACCGGCGTCGATGCCGCAGTCGTCGGCTGCCACCGAGGTAGCGGTCGCGAGCGCCTCGTCCACCGGCCACCCGCCCCGCACCAGCTCGGCGACCGCACGCCACAGGTCGCCGTGGCGCTTCGCCGGCATCGCTCCGGCGTCGAGCCCGGAGACGACGCGGATGCCGTGCTCGCGCAGGCGCACGGAGTTGGCGGCGACCCGCGCGAAGTGCTCGTCGCGGTCGGTGATGCCGATCCGCTGGAGCATCTCGAGGACGTGCGGCGGCATGGCCGACTCCGGCGGGAACCGCGCCGGGTCGTTGCCCAGCGTCGGGCAGACGGTGACACCCGCATCCGAGACGCGGGTGAGCAGGTCGGGAGGTGGGTCGGCCCCGCCCTCGGTCATGCACGTGAAGTGCTCGATCCCGTCGACCCCGGCGTCGGTCGCGACCTCCGCCCCGGCGACCGAGTGGGCGTGCGCGACGATCCGAAGGCCGGCCGCGTGGGCGGCACCCACCAGCCGGTGCAGCGGAGCGACGGCGAACTGGGCGCCGAGCATGTCGCTGCCGGGCGTCAGGAAGCCGCCGCTCGCCATCACCTTGACGATGTCGACGCCGCGCTCCACCCGCTCCGCCACTGCGCGGTCCACCGTGGCGGGGTCGTCCGGGTCGACGTCACCGCCGAGGAACCAGCAGTGCCCGAGCGGGATCGTGATCGGTGGACCGGCAGCCACCACCCGCGGCAGCCCCTCGCCCTCCCGTCCGCGGTGCTCCAGCACGCGGTAACCGGCGTCACCGAGGTCGCGGACGCTGGTCACCCCTGCCGTGACCTGCGCCCGCAGGCCGGCCGTCACCACCTCGTCCACCGCGGCCGGGGCGGCAGTGCCGGCCCACTCGAGGCTCCCGGGCGTGCCGGGGAAGGCTCCCGACGCGACGAGGTGGACGTGGCAGTCGACCAGCCCGGGCAGGAGGGTGCCGCCGACGTCCGTGACGGGTACGTCGTCCGGCGGGCGGAAGCCGGCGGTCTCGACGCCGACGACCCGGTCACCCTCGATGACCACCGTCGCGCCGTCCGGCAGGAACCGCGCCCCGTCGAACGCGCGGCCCGCCCGCAACGCCCACCGGGAGCCCATCTCCCGATGGTGCGCCCGGGCAGCCCCGGCCGCACCGGGGTGGCTCCCTGGACCAGACCACCCGGCCGGCTGACATGATGGCGCCGTGAAGTGGCGGGGGCCTGCAGCACTGGTCGCGCTCCTGGCGATCGGTGTCGGGGGCGGCTACGCCGCGTCCGCACAGAGCCGCGAGGGCTCCATCGGGTCGGGCGTCCCCGCCCCGGTGCCCGCACAGGCCCCGGAGATGCCGGTCGAGGCACCGCAGCCCCCCGCCCCCGATCCGACCGACCCCCCGCTCGAGCCCGACATCGCGATGGCCCCGCAGAAGGTCGGCACCGGCAAGTTCGAGATCACCTTCCCCGCCCCCGTCGGGTGGAGCACCAACGCCAACGCCAGCAACGAGTGGAAGTGGAAGAAGCCGGGCACGTCCAACAACACCTACGTGATGCGGATCGAGCAGATCAACAGCCAGGACATCACGATCGAGGACGCGATCAACATCCGCATCGAGCGGCTGCGCGCCGAGCAGGACGACGTGGTCATCGTCGACCGCGGTGCCGAGACGCTCGAGTACACCTACCGCAGCAACGAGGGCAACGCCCGCCACAGCTTCATGCGATGGCTCGACCTCGACGCCAGCGGCCAGGCCGACGTGGAGATCGTCGTGCACGGCCGCGAGAAGGACGTCCCCGGCACGCGCGACCTCATCCGCCGGGTGGCCGAGGGCATGCAGGGGGCGGGCGGCGGGCCTGTCGGCTGAGCACACCCCCACGGACTAGGTTGGCGCCCGTGAACTGGCGGGGGACGGCAGTGCTCGCGCTGCTGCTCGCCATCGGGGTCGCGGCGGGGTTCGGCGCGTCCTGGGTCCTGGGCGAGAACCCGTCGGGGGGCGGGTCGGCCGCACCGGTGCCCGCCTCGCCCAGCCTGCCGGTCGACCCCGTTCCCGAGGTGCTGCCAGATCCCCGCACCCCGCCGCTGGAGGCGGGGGTCCCGCTGGTGTCCCAGTCGGTCGGCGCCGGCGACTTCCGGATGACCTTGCCGGTCCCGAAGGGCTGGACCTTCTCCGAGAACTCCCTGAACGAGTGGCAGTGGCGACCGCCCGGCCAGCCGGACTTCGGCTACGTCCTGCGGGTCGAGCAGGTGCTGAGCAACCGCCGGTCGATCGCGTGGACGCTCGACCGACGGATCGACGAGCTCCGCGAGGACGAGAGCAACGTCGAGGTCCTCGACCAGACCAACGACAGCCTGCACTTCTCCTTCATCACGTCGAACCACCTGCGCCACGGCTACCTGCGGTGGCTCGACCTGACGGGTTCCGACAACGCCCAGGTGGAGATCGCCGTCACCGGACGTGAACGCGACGACCCGGGGATGGCCGACCTGATCGCCAGGGTCGGGTCGGGCATCCGGCTCGGCTGAGCTGCGCCTCAGACGCCGGAAGCCCGCACGGAGTCGAGCACCCGCCTGGCGGTCGGGCTGTCGTCGGCGCGGATCTGGATCCAGAGCAGCTGGTTCTGGTTGACGCGGATGATGCGCTCCACCATGAAGTCGACGCCGGGGCACCCGCTGAAGAAGACCGTCATGATGTCGTCGCCCTCCTTCTCGTCGAAGTAGGGGCCGCGCTGGACCGAGCACTCAGGGTGGCCAGGCACGCGGGACGGCAGCCGGTCGCCGGGCAGGACGCCGACGAAGACACCCTCGCCGGGGTCGTCGTCGGAGTTCCACCCCGAGCGGGTGCCGGCTGCGAGGGCGGCCTGCTCGGGCCGGTCCTCGAACGGGACCCACTGCTCGGGGTCCACCTGGCGGGCCCAGGACGGCGGCACGGTGACGAAGACCGTGCCGGTCACGTCCTCGACCGTGCGCTCGGAGGTCCCGGAGCGCTCGAACGCCCAGCCGGCTCCGGTTCCTGTGGTCAGGGCCAGGACGGCGGCCGCGATCCACGGCCACCGACGACGGCGTGAGCGGGGACCCGGCGGCTGGTCGCCCGCCACCCCGGTCGCCTCGGTGCTGGCAGCGGCGCGGGTCAGGTCGGGGTCGGTCGGGATCCGGGCCGCCGGCGCCTCGTCCACCGGCTCGCCCACGGCCTCCACGAGGGCAGCGGTGAACGCCGCGACGTCGGGGAACCGGTCCTCGCGGTCCTTGGCGAGACCGCGGAGGACCACCTCCTCGACGGCGGGCTCGTCGATCCCCATCGGCTCGGGCGGACCGGGGTTCTCGGCGGCCACGAGGCTCGCGTGGGAGTAGGGCCGGCGACCGGTCAGCAGGTGGTAGCTCAGGGCGGCGAGCGAGAACTGGTCGGCGCGCGAGTCCAGCCCCTCGCCGAGGGCCTGCTCGGGGGCCACGTAGGACGGGGTGCCGCCGGCCATGGTGAGGCGCGAGGACATGTCCATCGCCTTGCCGAGGCCGAGGTCGCCGAGCATCGCCACGATGTGTGCGCCGCGTCCGTTCTCCACCGTGCGGAACAGCACGTTGGCGGGCTTCACGTCGCGGTGCAGCACGCCGCGGTCGTGGAGGGCGGTGAGCCCACGACCGACCTGGGTGATCACCGAGACCGCCTGTGACCGCGTCAGCGGCGAGAGCTCGATCAGGTCGGCCAGCGTGCCCTGGTCGGCGTACGCCATCACGAGGTAGGGGCGCTCGTCCTCCAGCTCGCCGGCGTCGTAGACGGTCACGACGTGGGGCGACTCCACCTTGCGGAGGAAGCGGCCCTCCTCGAGGAAGCGCTGCCGGATGTGGTGGTCGCCGGTCCAGTTGTCCGCGAGGACCTTGATGGCGACCGGGCTGTCGAGGTGCTCGTCGTAGGCGAGCCAGACCGTCGCGAACGCTCCCGACCCGATGCGACGGCGCACCGGGTAACGACCGAGACGAGAGGGAGCGGACACCCGGGCATTATCGTGCAGGGGTGGACTATTCGGGGGACCCGGGCGACGCGTTGGCGCCGGACGACATCGACGAGCTCGCGCGACGCGCCCAGGACGGCGACCGTGACGCGCTGGAGCTGCTGCTCGCCGCGGTGCGCCCGCGGGTGCTCAACATCTGCCGCGGGGTGCTGCCATACTCGGGCGACGCGGAGGACGCCTGCCAGGAGGCGATGCTCAACGTCGCCACCAAGATCGCGTCGTGGGGCGGGCGCGGCCGCTTCACCACCTGGCTGCACATCGTGTCGGTCAACAGCGCGCGCACGACGTACCGCCGGCTGAAGAACCTCGCCACGCCGACCGACTTCGAGGACGGCTCGCACGACCGTCCCGACCCCCGCACCACCAGCGTGATCGCGGGCACCCGGCTCGACCTGCTCGAGGCGATGGAGACGATCGAGAAGGAGCACCCGCAGTTCGTCGAGCCGCTGCTGCTGCGCGACGTCTACGGCCTGCCGTACGACGAGATCGCGACGCTCGTCGACGCACCGCTCGGCACCGTCAAGGCGCAGATCCACCACGGCCGCAAGCTCGCCCGGCCGCTGCTGCGTGGTGAGCGGTGACGCACCACCGCGTCCGCGGGGTGCTGGCGGCGGCCCTGTCCCTCTCCGTCCTGGCTGCGTGCTCCGGTGAGGATGCCGCTCCCGACGAGCGGCAGGACGCGCCGTCCGCCGCGGCGTCGCCGGAGAGCGAGACGGCCGCCGGCGAGGCGCCGGACGACGAGGGTTCGGACGTCCCCGCCCCCGGACCGGTGGTGAGCGACCCGGAGGAGCCCGACCTCGACCTCGCGGTGTCGGCGCCGCGCGAGGACAGCGTCTACCCCGCTGTCGGCGACCCGCGCGTCGACGCCCTGCACTACGAGCTCGACCTGACCTGGGAGCCCGACGCCGAGCAGCTCACCGGCGCGGCGGTCATCACCTTCCGTGCGGCCCGCACGGCCCGGCGCTTCCAGCTCGACCTCGGGCCGGGCCTCACCGTCGGCGAGGTCGCCCTCGACGGCGAGCCGATCCCCTTCGCCCGGCGCGGCAAGGACCTCGTGCTGCGGGCGCCGATCGAGGACGACGAGCGCTACGAGCTGAGCCTCGACTACGTCGGCACTCCGGAGCCCGCCCCCGCCCCGACCACGCGCAGTGACTTCAGCACGACCGGCTTCACGGTGACCCGCAAGGGCGAGGTGTGGACGATGCAGGAGCCCTACGGCGCCTACACCTGGTACCCCGTCAACGACCAGCCGTCCGACAAGGCGCTCTACGACGTCACGGTCCACGCCCCGGCGGAGTGGACCGGCATCTCCAACGGCGAGCTCACGGAGTTCACGAGCGACCGGGAGGGCACGACCACGTCGTGGCAGCTCGACGAGCCGGCGTCGTCGTACCTCATCACGCTCGCGATCGGCGACTACGTCCACAGCAGCAACACCTCCGACGGCGGGCTGCGGGTGGACTACTGGACGCCGCGCGGCATGAAGCGTCCGCTCGACTCGATCAAGACCGCGGCCGCGACCGTCGACTGGGTCGAGACCCGGCTCGGCGACTACCCGTTCGACTCCCTCGGCCTCGTCGTCACCGACTCGCAGAGCGCGATGGAGACCCAGACGATGGTCACGCTCGGCACCAACGACTACGTCTTCTCGCCGCAGGTCGTCGCGCACGAGATCGTCCACCAGTGGTACGGCGACCAGGTCTCGCCGGCGGACTGGCGCGACGTCTGGCTCAACGAGGGCATGACGATGCTGCTGCAGTGGGTCTACGAGGACGAGCACGGTCTCCGGCCGCTGCGCCAGAACGTGCGGCTCGCCCGCTCCGCCGACCAGCAGCTGCGCGACGACTTCGGGCCGCCGGGCGCCTACGACCCGAGCCAGTTCGGCAGCTCCAACATCTACTACACGCCCGCGCTCATGTGGAACGAGCTGCGCCAGGACCTCGGCGACGACGAGTTCTACGCCATCGCCCGCTCGTGGCTGGCCGACCGCGACAACACCTCGGTGTCGCGTGAGCAGCTCTACGACCACTGGGAGAAGGAGACCGGGCGCGAGCTGTCGGCGTTCTTCGACCGCTGGATCATGGGCAGGCGGACGCCGGCGCCCGGGGTCCCCTCCGCTGGTTGAGCCGGGACGACGTCCCGTCGGTGGACCTGCGAGGCATACCCTCCCCGCATGGCCCGCCTCTCCGCCCACGACCTCATCGACCTGGTCCTCGACGAGGGCTCGTGGTCCTCCTGGGACGCCGCTCCGACGCGTGACGGCGTCAGCGAGGCGTACGCCGCCGAGCTGGCCGCCGCGGCCGAGAAGTCGGGCGTCGACGAGTCGGTGCTGACCGGCGAGGCGCGGATGCACGGACGGCGGATCGCCGTGCTGGTGGGCGAGTTCGGCTTCCTGGCCGGGTCGATCGGGCGGGCCGCGGCCGACCGGATCGTCACCGGCATCGAGCGGGCGACCCGCGAGGGCCTGCCGCTCGTGGCCGCACCGGTGAGCGGCGGCACCCGGATGCAGGAGGGCACCCCGGCCTTCGTGCAGATGGTCCGGATCTCGGCTGCCGTGGCCGCGCACCGCACCGCGGGCCTGCCCTACCTCGTCTACCTGCGGCACCCCACGACCGGCGGCGTGATGGCGTCGTGGGGCTCGCTCGGCCACGTCACCGTCGCGGAGCCGGGCGCGCTCGTCGGCTTCCTCGGCCCCCGGGTCTACGAGGCGCTCTACGACCGCCCCTTCCCCGAGGGCGTGCAGACCTCCGAGAACCTCTACGCCCGCGGCATCATCGACGCCGTCCTGCCGCCCGAGGAGATCAAGGAGATCCTCGACCGCGCGCTCAGCATCCTCATGGCCGCCCGGGAGGGCGTCGCACCGGTCGTGGACCCGGGGCAGGAGGACGTCCCGGACGTCGACGCGTGGGACTGCGTGACCCGGTCGCGACGCCCGGACCGGCCAGGCGTACGACGGCTGCTGCGCTACGCCGCCAGCGACGTCGTACCCCTCAACGGGACGGGGCAGGGCGAGCGCGACGCGGGGCTGCTGATCGCGCTCGCCCGCTTCGGCGAGGCGCCGTGCGTCTTCCTCGGCCAGGACCGCCGCGGCCAGACCACCGACCACCCGATGGGACCCGAGGCGCTGCGCGAGGCCCGGCGCGGGATGCGGCTGGCGTCCGAGCTCGGGCTGCCGCTCGTGACGGTCATCGACACCCAGGGCGCGGCCCTCTCCGCGGACGCCGAGAACGGCGGGCTGGCCGGCGAGATCGCGCGCTCGCTGGCGGACCTCGTCACCCTCGACGCGCCCACGCTGTGCCTGATGCTGGGCGAGGGCAACGGCGGTGGCGCGCTCGCCCTGCTGCCCGCCGACCGGGTGGTCGCGGCGCAGCACGCGTGGCTGTCACCGCTGCCGCCCGAGGGCGCCTCCGCGATCGTGCACCGCGACCTCGACCACGCCGCCGAGATGGCGCGGGCGCAGCAGGTGCGGGCGATCGACCTGCACCGCCGGGGCGTGGTCGACCGGATCGTGACCGAGAAGCCCGATGCGGCCGACGAGCCCGAGGAGTTCTGCCGCCGCGTCGGCGCGGTGCTCGAGCACGAGCTCAGCGCGCTCCTGGCCTCCGGGCCGGGGTCCGCGGACGAGCGCGCGCGGCGCTACGTCTGACCGTTCCCGCCAGCCCGGGCGGTGCCCCAGCCACATCCGAGTGCGCCGGAAGGTGGGTGGGCCACCCCTCGCCCGGACGATCCGGCGTGTCGTCAGACCGGCGGTGTCACAGCCACATTCCGGAGGGCCGAAACGTGGCTCAGGGCCCTTCGGGGCTGTCCTCGGAGCTGTCCGGCGTCTCGTCCTGATCGCCGACGCCGTCCGCGGCCTCGGGCGCGTCGGACTCGGCGCGAGCCGCGTCGGCGACGGGGTCGCCGTGCGGGGCGGTGGCTGAGGGGGCAGGCGCGTCGGACAGGCCGACGACCCCGGGCACGGTGCCGGTGAGGGTGGCGAGCATCTGCCGGACGTTGGAGAGCTGGGCATTGATGCTGTCGCGGCGCTGGGCGGCGGCGGCGAGCTCGCGCTCGGACTCGGCGCGTACGCGGTCGGCGGAGGTGCGGGCCTCGGACACCATGGTCGTCGACCGCTCCTCGGCGTCGGCGAGCATCCGGGCGATGCGCTCCTCGGCCTCCGCCCGGTTGCGCTCGAGGGTGGCCTCGGTGTCCTTGTTGCGCGCGGCCATCGCGTCGAGCTCGGCCTGGGTCGCGGCCTGCTGGGCCTGGAACTCGGCCGTGGCCTTCTGGCGACGCTCGGCCAGCGTGGTCTCGAAGTCCGCAGCCGCCTGGGCGGCCTTGGCGCGCTGGTCCTCGTAGAGGGCCTCGGCCTCGGCGCGACGCGCGGAGGCGTCACGCTCGGCGGCGTCCCGCTCCCCGTCGGCGGCCTTGCGCGCGTCGGCGAGGACACGGGCGCCCTCGGCGTCGGCGTCGCGGCGGGTGTCCTCGGCGTAGCGGTCGGCGTCGGCACGCAGGGCGCCGACCTCCTGGTCGGCCTCCTTGCGCATGGTCTCGACCTCACCGATCACCCGGTCGCGGACCTCGGCGGCCTCGGCCTCGGCGAGCGAGAGGATCTGCCCGATGCGCTCACCGAGGTGGGCGTACGTCGGCTGCTCCGGCTCCTGCGACTCGCGGGACACCAGCGCCTCGCGCGACGTCGACGCCTCGGAGCGGGCCTGCTCGGCCGCGGCCTCGGCGGAAGCAAGTCGCGTGCGCAGGTCCTCGGCCTCGCTCCGGGCCTGGCCGATGGCACGCTCGACCTCGCCCGGGTCGTAGCCGCGGCGCACGGTCGTGAACATCTCTTCAGGCATCGGGGTTCTCCTGGCTTGGCGGGGCTGTGGGGGGTGGCGGGGCGTGGGGGTCGCTGGGGGTCGGGTCGGCGGCGTCGGTGGGGTCGGCACCGGTCTGCGCGCGCTCGGGCACGGAGAGCGCCGCGATGACGCCGGAGAGCTGGCCGAGCTCGGCCGCGATGGTGTCGCGCTGCTCCTTGAGCTGCGCGATCTCGGCCCGGGCCCGCTCGAGCGCGCGGCGGGCGCTGTCGCGGAGCTGGTCGGCCTCGGCGCGGCCCTCGGCGACGAGCGCGACGGACTCCTCGCGGGCACGGCGACGGTCCTCGGCCGCGTCGGCCCGGCTGCGGGTGACCTCCTCGGCGACCAGCGCGCGGAGGCTTGCTGCGCCGCTCTCGGCCTCGGTCCGGCGGCGTTCGAGCCGCTCGACCGCCCGCTCGGACTCGTCGGTCGCGTCGGCGACGATCCGGGCGGCCTCGGCCTCGGCCTGCTCGAGGGCGACCCTGGCCTCGGCCCTCCGCTCGGCCGCCGTGCTGGAGGCGTCCTGGGTGATCTCCTCGGCGCGCTGCTTGGCCTCGGCGAGCTCGAGCGCCATCCGGCCGTTGACCGTGGCGATGACGCCGTGGGCGCGCTGGCGGGCCAGCCGCGCGTGGTCACCGGCGTCGGCGTGGGCGGACCTGCGGATCGACTCGGCCTCGGTGGCCGCGCCGGCGAGCACCGACTCGACGGTCTGCGTGGCCCACGCGGTCTGCTCGGCGGCGTGGCGCAGCTTCTCGTCGCTCTCGGTGCGCGCGGCGGCCAGCATCTCCTCGGCGGCCCGGCGCATCTGGTCGACCTCCGCGCCGGTCGTACGGCGCAGGTCCTCGACGTGGAGTGATGCCTCGTCGCGCATCCGGGCGGACTCGGTGGAGGCGCTGGCGCGCAGCGACTCGGCCTCCGCGGTCGCGGAGTCGAGGTGCTGCTGCCCGGCGGTGCGCGCCTCCTCGACGAGGCGGGCTGCGGTCTCCTGGGCACCGGCGAGCGTGGCCTCCGCCTCGGTCCGCGCGCCCTCGAGCAGCTCGGTCTTCTCGCTGGCGGCGGTGTCGCGCAGCTCCTGCGACTCGGCGCGCAGGGCTGCCGCGTCGTCCTGCGCCTGGGCGCGGAGCTTGTCGCTCTCGGTCCGGGCGGCGTCGACCTGCTGGTCCCGGGCACCCTCGGCGGACCTCATCAGGAGCGCGGCCTGCTCGTTGGCGTCCACGACGATCGTGGCGGCCTCCTGGGAGGCGCCGGCGAGCACCTCCTCGGCCTGCGCGCGGGCCCGGCCGGCCTCGGCGCGGTCGCGCTCGGTCTCGACCTTCAGCAGGCGGGTCTGCTCACGCAGGGCAGCGAGGTCGGTCGTGAGGCGCTCGGCCTCCTCGCGTGCCTCCCTGACCAGCTGGTCGGCCACCTGCTGCGCACGTGCCAGCAGGGCCGCCGTCGTGGGCGGCTCGCCGGAGGCAGCCGTGGCGGAGTCCTGAGCCATCCGCACACTCCTCTTCTCACCCTTACGGAGGGTCCAGTCTCGCAGTTCGTCGCCCGTTGTGACAAAAGCAGCGGCCCGTTGCGCCCACAGCGAACCGCCCTTGCCGGGGGCTGGGCGAGGCGGTGGAGTGGCTCGCATGAAGCTCCTCGTGCTCGGCGGCACCCGGTTCCTGTCCCGCGAGGTCGCGCTGCAGGCGGTGGCGCGCGGCTGGGACGTCACCTGCGCCTGCCGCGGCGCGTCCGGTCCCGTGCCCGAGGGCGCCACGCACCTGCCGTGGGACCGCGCCGACCCGCCGCCGGATGCGGTGGCCGACGGCGGGTGGGACGCCGTCGTCGACGTGACGCGGCTGCCGTCGCAGGCGAGCAGCGCCGTCGCCGCGACGTCGTACGCCCACTGGGTCTTCGTGTCCACCATCAGCGTCTACGCCGACAACTCGTCCCCCGCGATGGAGCCCCTGCTCGACCCGATCACCACCGACGTGGACCTCGCGGTGGACCCGGAGGCCTACGGCGGGATGAAGGTGGCGTGCGAGCAGGCCGTGCAGTCGGGCGCGACGTCGTCGGTGGTCGCCCGACCCGGTCTCATCGTCGGGCCCGGCGACCCGACCGGGCGCTTCGCCCACTGGCCGCAGCGGCTGGCCCGTGGCGGCGAGGTCCTGGCGCCGGGGCGGCCCGAGGACGTCGTGCAGGTGATCGACGTGCGCGACCTCGCGGCATGGCTGCTCGTGCTGGCCGAGGAGCGGACGACCGGGACGTACGACGCCGTGGGCGAGCCCGTGCCGCTCGGCGACCTGCTGGCGCAGGTGGCGACCGGCGTCGGCGACCCCGACCCGCGGCTCACGTGGGTCGACAGCGCCTTCCTCGAGGGCCAGGGGGTCGCGCCCTGGGCCGGTGAGGACTCGCTCCCGCTGTGGCTCCCACGCCCGGAGTACGACGGCATGCTGGCGCACGACCCGGGCCCCGCCGTCGCCGCCGGGCTGCGGATCCGGCCGCTGGCCGACACCGCCCCGGGCTGCCTCGACTCCCCGGTCACCGCGCTGACGCCCGAGCGGGAGGCCGAGGTGCTGGCGGCCTGGCACGCCCGCTGAGCGGGCACTTCCTCGCGCCAGCAAGCCTCGACCGGGCACTTCCTCGCGCTGGAGCGCGAGGAAGTGCCCGGTCGGCGTGGCTGAGCGCGAGGAAGTGCCCGGTCGGTCAGAAGAGCAGGGCCGTGCCCGGGTCCTGCAGCATCCCGGCGACGTCGGCCAGGAAGCGCGAGCCCTTCTCGCCGTCGACGTGGCGGTGGTCGAAGGACAGCGCCAGCGTGGTGACGTCGCGGACCACGATCTCGCCGGTCACCTCGTCGACCCACGGCCGCTTGTTGATCGCGCCGAAGCAGAGGATCGCGGACTCGCCCGGGTTGATGATCGGCGTACCGGCGTCGACGCCGAAGACGCCCACGTTGGTGATCGTGAAGGTGCCGCCCGACATCTCGGCTGGCTGCGTCTTGCCGTCGCGAGCGGTGGCGGTGAGCGCGCCGAGCGCCTGGGCCAGCTCGGTCATCGAGAGGGCGTCGGCGTCCTTGACGTTGGGCACCACCAGACCGCGCGGCGTGGCGGCCGCGATGCCGAGGTTGACGTAGTGCTTGTAGACGACCTCCTGCGCGGCCTCGTCCCAGTAGGAGTTGATCTCCGGGGTGCGCTTCATCGCGAGGATGACGGCGCGGGCGAGGACGAGCAGCGGGCTGACCCGGATGTCGCGGAACTCGGGACGCTTCTTCAGCCGCGCGACGAGCTGCATCGCGGCGGTGACGTCGACGGTGATCCACTCGGTGACGTGCGGGCTGGTGAACGCCGACTGGCTCATCGCCGCCGCCATCATCTTGCGCACGCCCTTGATGGGCTCGCGGGTCTCGCGCTCGCGCGGTGCGTCAGACGAAGGCGCACCAGCAGGTGCGGAGACGGATGACGCAGCGGCGGAGCCCGAGCCGTTGGCAGCGGCCTGGACGTCGTCGCGGGTGATCGAGCCCGACGGGCCGGAGCCGGTGAGGACGCTCAGGTCGACACCCAGGTCCTTGGCGAGCTTGCGCACCGGCGGCTTCGCCAGCGCACGTACGTCGCTGGGCTCGACCTGCGCGGCCGACGGCACGAGGGCCTCGGCGGGGGCGGGCGCGGGCCCGGGGCGCTGGTCGACGGCCGGCACCGGCGACTCGTCGGCCGGCAGCACGTCCTGCGACTGGGCGCCGCCGGGCGAGAACGCGCCCTGCACCTGCAGCTGGGTCTGGGCGCCGGCGTCGGTGCTCGGTGACGCCGAGCCGCGACGGGCGCGGCGCATCGGGCCACGCTCGGCCTTGATCCGGCCGACGAGGGACGCGCCCTCCATGGAGCCGGACGCGGCCGGGTTGGACAGGTCGATGTCGGCAGGGTCGACCTGGGCCGCACCGGCCTTCTCCCCTGCCTTCTGCGCCATCCCCAGGTACGGGTCGGACTCGGTCTGCTCGGCCGGGGTCGAGGTGGGGGCCACCGGGGCGGCCTCGCCCTCGGCGCCGATCGAGATGATCGGGGTGCCGACCGGCACGGTCTCGCCCTCGGCGACGAGCAGCGCCAGGACGGTGCCCTCGTAGGGAGAGGGCAGCTCGACGAGCGACTTGGCGGTCTCGATCTCGACGATGACGTCGTTGATCTCGATCGTGTCGCCGACCTTGACCTTCCACGCGACGATCTCGGCCTCGGTCAGGCCCTCGCCGACATCGGGGAGGAGGAACTCAGACATCAGGATCCTTTCGGAGCCGGGTCTCGTGACGGTCGCTGCGCGACCTCCTCGACCAACGGCGGGTGTGTCAGTAGGCGAAGGAGCGGTCGACGGCGTCGAGCACGCGGTCGAGGTCGGGGAGGTACTCCTCCTCGATGCGCGACGGCGGGTAGGGCGTGTCGAACGCGCCGACGCGCAGGACCGGGGCCTCGAGGGAGTAGAAGCACTCCTCGGTGACCCGGGCCGCGAGCTCCGCGCCCATGCCGAGGTTGACGTGCGCCTCGTGGGTGACCACGCAGCGACCGGTGCGACGTACGGACTCGTAGACCGGGGCCATGTCGAGTGGCGAGAGGGTGCGCAGGTCGATGACCTCGAGGCTGCGGCCCTCGGACTCGGCAGCCTCGGCGCACTTGAGCGCGGTCTTCACGGTCGGGCCGTAGGCCAGCACCGTCGCGTCGGAGCCCGCGCGGACCACGCGCGAGGTGAAGAGCGGCTCGGGCGTCGCCGTCTCGTCGAGCTCCGCCTTGTCGGCGTGGTACTGCCGCTTGGGCTCGAGGAAGATGACCGGGTCGTCGTGGGCGATCGCCTGCTGGATCATCCAGTAGCCGTCGACCGGGTTGGAGCAGGCCACCACCTTGAGGCCGGGGGTGTGCGCGAACTGCGCCTCCGGGCTCTCCGAGTGGTGCTCGACCGCGCCGATGCCGCCGCCGAAGGGGATGCGGATGACGATCGGCATCTTCACCTTGCCCTGCGAGCGGTAGGTGTACTTCGCGACCTGGCACACGATCTGGTCGTAGGCCGGGTAGACGAAGCCGTCGAACTGGATCTCGACGACCGGGCGGTAGCCGCGCAGCGCCATGCCGACAGCGGTGCCGACGATGCCGGACTCCGCGAGCGGGCTGTCGATGACGCGGTCCTCGCCGAAGTCCTTCTGCAGGCCGTCGGTGATGCGGAAGACGCCGCCGAGCTTGCCGACGTCCTCACCCATGAGCAGGACCTTGTCGTCGTCCTCCATGGCCTTGCGCAGGCCCATGTTGAGGCCCTTGGCGAGGGTGATCTTCTGGGTCGCACTCATGTCAGTGGGCTCCTTCGAACGACTCGAGGTAGGCGGCGAAGCCGTCGCGCTGGGCGGCGATCTCGTCGGTCATCTCGCTGAAGACGTAGCCGAACTGGTCGAGCGGCTTGGGGTCGGGCAGCGCCTTGCAGCCCTCGCGGAGGTGGTGTCCCAGCTCCTTGGCCTCGGCGTCGAGGTCGTCGAAGAACTGCTGGTCGACCAGGCCGTTGCGGCGCAGGTAGACCTTGAGCCGCTCGATCGGGTCCTTGAGCTTCCAGTGCTCGAGCTCGTCGTTGAGGCGGTAGCGCGTCGGGTCGTCGGTCGTGGTGTGCGCGCCCATCCGGTAGGTGTAGGCCTCGACGAACGACGGGCCGTTGCCCTCGCGCGCCCGCTGCAGCGCGGCCTTCGTGACGGCGTACGTCGCCAGCACGTCGTTGCCGTCGACGCGGATGCCCGGGAAGCCGAAGCCCAGCGCGCGCTGGTAGAGCGGGATCCGGGTCTGGCGCTCGATCGGCTCGGAGATGGCCCACTGGTTGTTCTGGCAGAAGAACACGACCGGGGCGTTGTAGGACGCGGCGAAGATGAACGCCTCGTTGACGTCGCCCTGGGACGACGCACCGTCGCCGAAGTGGGCGATCACGGCCGAGTCGCGCTCGGGGTCGCCGGTGCCGACGACGCCGTCGCGCTGCATGCCCATCGCGTAGCCGGTGGCGTGCAGGGTCTGCGCGCCGATGACGATCGTGTAGAGGCCGAAGTTGTTCTCGTTGGGGTCCCAGCCGCCCTGGTCGACGCCGCGAAACAGGCCGAGCAGCCGCAGCGGGTCGACGCCCTTGCAGTAGGCGACGCCGTGCTCGCGGTAGGTCGGGAAGACGTAGTCCTGGGGACGCAGGGCGCGGCCGGCGCCGATCTGCGCGGCCTCCTGGCCGAGCAGCTGCGCCCAGATGCCGAGCTCGCCGTGACGCTGGAGGGCCGTGGCCTCGACGTCGATGCGCCGGGTGAGGACCATGTCGCGGTAGAGCCCGCGGAGCTCCTCGGCCGAGAAGTCGTGGTCGAACTCGGGGTGGTGGACGCGCTCGCCCTCGGGCGTCAGCAGCTGGACGAGGTCGGGTCCACCGTCGGACTGGGACGGTCCGAAGACGTCCGCAAGGTCGGGGCCGAAGCTCACAGGATCGGTCAACGCACTCTCCTCACAATCAGGCAGCGGCAGTCACGGGATCGCCGGACGCCGACGCTTGCACACGTGGTCGCCGGCGTGTGTGACCCCGACCACAGGATGGGGCTCAACGTATCGGCCGGAGCCTGCCAGCACCAATCTGGGCGGGGCCGCTCGGCCCGGTCGTACGACGGCCCACGCGCACGCAGATGGGCCGGCGTCGACGGGCCCGTGGGTGACCTGTCGACGCCGGCCCGCCTCCATGGGGGCTGGAGGCGCGGGCAGCAGCTGCTACCCGGTGATGAAGGCGGCCATCACCGGCTCGTGGCCCGCAGGCCGGTGTCGGGCAGGACCTCGGGGGCCACGCACAACGCCGGGATGCGGAGCTTGTCGAGCCGGGTGGAGCCGACCTTCAACGTGACCTTCGCCCGGGGACGTCCGTGGGTGACGAACTTCCTCGCGGTCTGGGACGTCACGCCGATCCGGTGGACCTTCGTGCCCACGCGGAGCGTGTAGACGACCTTCTCGCCGGTGCGGTTGGCGAGCCTGGCCCGCACCGTGCCCTGGCAGCTGGCCCTCACCGAGCCGACGGCCTTCCCGAACGCCTGCCCGGGCAGGACCTCGGGCGGGACCACCGGCGGGACCACCGGCGGCGGGACCACGACGGGCGGCGGCGGGGTGGCCGGGGTGCAGACCAGGACGGCAGCGCTCGCCGTCGGGTCCGTGCCCACGGGCTGGTCGACCGTCGCCGTGTTGGTCCAGCTGCGGCAGGCACCGGGGGCGCCACCGGCCAGGGTGAGCGAGTAGGTGTAGCTCTTCACCAGTCCGGCCGCCCAGGTCAGCGCCGGGTCGAGGACGACCCGCTGCCCGGCGACCGTCTTGTCGTCGACGACCTGGACCGTCTTGTTGGTCTCCGAGCGGACGCCGAAGGTGACGGGCTGCGTCGTGGCGGTCACCGACGTCGAGGTCGCCGCACCGGGCGGGTCCCACGTCGCGGTCACGCTGAGCGTGCCCGACGCGGCCGGCTCGGTGGCGAACGTGCAGGCCACCGGAAGGGTCGTCGAGCTGTCGTCGGCGATCGTGACGTCCGAGCCGCCCGTCACGGTGCACACCGCGCCACCACCGAGGTCCGTCGAGGCCGTGACGTCGGCGACGACGTCACCCGCGGCGTACTGGTTGGGGTTGGTGATCGCCACCTCGCCCTGCAGCCGCCACCCGGACTCGGTCCTCGCGCCGGCCCGGGCCGTCACCGTGTAGGTGAAGGTCGCGTTGCCGTTGGCGTCGGCCGTGCGCTGGGTGGCGTCGGCGACCTTGGTGATCGACCAGGCGTGGTCGACAGCGAGGTCGGCCCTGGCCGTGGGCACCAGCCGCAGCGGCTGCTGCACGCACACCTCGACCGTCGCGTCGTCGGAGTCGGACTCCTGGGAGTCCGTCGCCACGACCTTGGCGGTGTTGTCGTACGTCGTGCACTGGCCCGGGACGCCGTCGAACGCCTTCGTATAGGTGAAGGTCTTCGGCCCGTCGGAGGCCTTGACGACCGCCCCACCGGGTACGTCGCCCAGCTGGACCTGCGTGTCGGTCACGGTCGCCGTCGCGTCGGTGACGACCACCGTCGCCTGCGCGAAGTCGACGCCTGCCGTGCCCGAGGCCGAGCCGCTCGTGCCGTGGTAGGCCGCCTTGTCCCACGACGCCGTCGCGGTGTTGGTGCCGGTCGTGGTGGGCGTCGCACCGGGAAGCAGGCACGAGTAGTCGAACGTCGACGTCCCGTTCGGGACCGACAGCGGCCCCGCGGGCTTGTCGATCGTGCACTGGCCACCGGGCAGCGAGTCGGTCAGCTGCACCCCGGAGATCGTCGTCCGGTTCGGGTTCTGGACCGAGATCACGCCGGAGACGACGAACGCCGTGTCCGTCGCGGCGGACGGAGTCACGACCACGTCGTAGGCGAACGAGGCAGGGGAGCCCTGCGGCACCGTCTGCGACGAGGCGCCCTTCACCGACTTCTCGACCGACCAGTCGTAGTCCCGCGCGAACGCCGGCTCCGCGGTCTTCGTCACCACCAGGTCGTCGAGGTCGACGCAGACCGTCACCGTCTCGGTGTCGCTGTCCGACTCCTTCGAGTCGACCGCGACCACCTTGGCGGTGTTGTCGTACGTCGTGCACTCACCCGGCACGCCGTCGAACGCCTTCGTGTAGGTGAAGGTCCTCGGCCCGTCGACCGCCCTCACCACCACGCCGTCCGGCGAGGTGCCGTCGAGGTCGACCTGGGTGTCGGTCACCGTCGCGGTCGCGTCGGTCACCGTCAGCTTCGCGTCGGCGAAGTCGAACCCGGCCCGTCCGGACGCAGACCCGCTGGTCCCCAGGTAGGCGGACTTGTCCCACGACGCCGTCGCCGTGTTGGTGCCGGTCGTGCTTGCCGTCGCGCCGGGCAGCACGCACGAGTAGTCGAACGTCGTCGTCCCCTCCGGGATCGAGACCGCGCCCGCGGGCTTGTCGATCGTGCACGTCGCAGCCGGCAGCGAGTCGGTCAGCTGAACCCCGGAGATCGTCTTCTGGTTGGGGTTCTGGACCGAGATCACGCCGGTCACCACGAACTGGCCGTCGCCGCTGATCGACGGGGTCACCACGACGTCGTACCCGAACGACGCGGCCGTGCCCTCGTCGACCGTCTGCGACGACGAGCCCTTGACCGACTTCTCGATCGTCCAGTCGTAGTCCCGCGCGAACGCCGGCTTCGCGGTCTTGGTCACCACCAGGTCGTCGAGCTCCACGCAGACCTCGACCGTCGAGCCGGAGGTGTCGAAGTCGTCGGTGTCGCTCTCGTCGACCCGGGCGACGTTGTCGTAGGTGCGGCACGCGCCGGCCGTCCCGCCCACCGCGGGGCTGGAGTAGGTGGCGACGACCACGCGGTGGTCGGGTGCGTTCCAGACGTCGGTCCAGGCGTAGGTCGGCAGGCCGATCGGCACCGGGGCCCCGCCGTCGAACGAGTCCGCCACCGTGGCGTGCTCGTCGATCCTGGGCTGCACCGTGATGGCGTACGTCGCCCCTGCCGAGACGCTGCCGGGGTGGACGTCCTTCTGCGGGTACGTCGACTGGTCCCAGCTGACCGTCGCGGTCGTCGTACCACCGACGAGCGCACCCGCGCCGGGGTCGCACGCGTAGTCGTACGACGTGGCGCCGGCGCCGACGTCCACCTGGACTCCCGTGGTGCCCGGGTCGACGTCGACGGCGGCGTTGCTCGGCAGGAAGTGGCACGCGAGGTCGCCGGCGATGCCGATCGTGGCGCGCATGCTCGGGTGCGTGGCGGCCGGGTTGGGGTTGGTCACCGTCACCGAGCCGTGCACCTCCTTGCCCGTGGGCGGCCCCTCGGGAAGGGCCTCGAGCTCCACGCGGTACTGGAACGTGGCGGTCGCGCCCTCCTCGATCGTCTTCTTCGCGTCCCCGACGACGCTCTTGTGGACCCGCCAGTCATAGGCGACGCCGTAGGAGCCGGACGCCTGGTTGGCCACCGCGAGGGGCTTGAAGAACAGCTTGTTGGTGAACTCCACGGTGGCCACGCTCGTGCCGCTGCTCCCGACGACCACGCCCGTGTGGACGGTCGTGTCGGGCGCGTAGCCGGCGGGCGTGGCGGTCTCCTCGACCGTGTAGGTGCCGGGCTTGGCGGGGTCGATGGTCACGACGCCGTCGGCGACGGTGTCCACGCCGGGCGTGCCGCCGTCCTTGACGACGAGCTCAGCCGCCGCAGCGCCGGTCGCACCCGGGACCGGGTTCCCGGTGACCCGGAACGTGGCGCCCGGGACGAGTCGCTGGAACTGGTCGCGCTTCTCGATGACGAGCTTGCCGCAGGTGGGCGGCACCGAGATGCCGATGCCGCCGACGAAGTCGAGCAGCGACGAGGACACCGAGTCGCCGGCGAACGAGCGGACGTTCATCACCCCGTAGGCACCGCGGCAGTCGCCGACCGTGTCGAAGGAGCTCAGGTTGACCGCGGCCTCGGCGAAGAGCTTGCCCTCACCGGTCGCACCGTCGAAGCCCGCGCCGGCGGTCGGCGTGGAGCACCATGCGGACGGGGTCGCGTAGCCGGGGACCCTGAAGCACCCCGAGATGAAGGTCCCGCTCGCGGACTGGGTCCACTTGTAGGCGGCGGTGAGCGCGAAGTTGCCGTTCCCGTCCTGCTCGAAGCGCAGGAGGAGGTCGTTGACGCTGCGGTCCGGCCGGAACTGGACGGAGTCACCGGCCTCCTGGGGGAGGTTGGCCTTCTGGTTGAGCTCGGCCATGAAGGTCATCGTCCCGCTCTGGGCGATACGCCTGAACCCGAGGAACGCCCAGCTCGAGGACCCGGTGACGAAGTGCGAGTAGACGTCGGAGATGTCGCCCTGGTCGGTGGCGGTGCCGGTGCCCTCAGCCCAGTCGCTCGGGTTCTGGAACTCCTTCGACCCACCGGTGAAGTTGCTGTCGTCGGCGGTCTTCACGGGGTCGGTCGTCGGAGGCGCGATCCCCGGGCTGGTCCAGTCCGTGCCGCCGCCCTCGACGGAGGTGTTGCCGTCGATCTCGAAGCCGGCCGTGACGCCCGCTCCGGCCGACGTCGTGGTCGCGGCCTGCACCGCGACGGTCGGGACGAGCAGGAGGAGCGCGATCGTCCTCCTCAGCCGTCCAGAACCTCCGTGCCGTTCAGCGGCATGGGCCCCCCTGGCCCGCCGTCCCCACTGTGTCGTCGTCGTCCGTACGCGTTGCATTGCCCGCCCCCTGGCGCGAGTAGTCCCCACTGAAGCTCTTCGGTGACCGACGCCCCCCAGCGCTGCCGACCGTGGTCGCCGTGCGGCCCCAAGTGGCACGGCGTGTGTGTTCAGGGCAGAAGACTGGCGTCAGCGGAACACGACGGGAATCCACCGCGAGGAGGCAGCGGGCTTCCTGCGGAGGGGCTTGACCGAACGTTGGCAAAGCGGTCCGGATAGGGGCGGTCCGGACCAGACCACGTGCCCGAGGTGGGGCAGGCGTCAGCCGCGACCGTGCGGGGTGCGCCAGCCCGACTCGTCGGGGCCGACGGGGACGATCTGCGTCGGGTTGATGTCGGTGTGGACGACGTAGTAGTGCTTCTTGATCTGGTCGAAGTCCACCTCGTCGGCGAAGCCTGGCGTCTGGAAGAGGTCGCGGGCGTAGCCCCAGAGGTTCGGCATCTCGGTGAGCTTGTTGCGGTTGCACTTGAAGTGCCCGTGGTAGACCGCGTCGAAGCGCACCAGCGTGGTGAAGAGCCGGACGTCGGCCTCGGTGATCGCGTCGCCCATCAGGTAGCGCCGGTCGGCGAGCCGGTCCTCGAGCCAGTCGAGCGTCGTGAACAGACGGTCGTACGCGTCCTCGTAGGCCTCCTGCGACCCGGCGAAGCCGCATCGGTAGACGCCGTTGTTGACCTCGGTGAAGACGCGCTTCATCACCGACTCCATCTCCTCGCGGAGGTCGGCGGGCCACAGGTCGGGGGCGTCGGGACGCTGGTGCTCGCGCCACTCGAAGGAGAGGTCGTGGGTGATCTGCGGGAAGTCGTTGGTCACGACCTGGCCCGACGAGACCTCGACGAGCGCCGGCACGGTGATGCCGCGCGGGTAGTCGGACTGGCGGGCGAAGTAGGCCTCCTGCAGGCGCTCGATGCCGAGCACCGGGTCGCGGCCGCCCTCGTCGAGGTCGAAGGTCCAGCTGCGGGCGTCGTGCGTCGGGCCGGGCGCGCCCCAGGAGATGACGTCCTCGAGGCCGAGCAGCGTGCGGACGATGATCGAGCGGTGCGCCCACGGGCAGGCACGGGCCGCGATCAGCCGGTAGCGGCCGGGCTCGACGTCCCAGACCGGCACGTCGCGCGGGCTGTCCTTCGACCCGCTCGGGAACTCGTCGTCGAGCGGGTCAGCCGACCGCTCCCCCGCCAGCACGCGGTCGGGGAGGTAGGACATGTCGCGCTCGAAGGGCTTGCCCTTGGTCGTGTACGTCGCCGTGTCGTTCACACTTCAACCATACCCGCGTCCGGCCGAGGACATACCTTCGTGGGTGTGAGTGCGACCTTCGCCACCAGCGACTCCCACGGCCACCTGACCGAGCTGACCGCCGCGCTGCAGCGGGCCGGCCTCCTCGACGAGGAGTTTCGCTGGTGCGGCGGCAGCTCGAGGTTGTGGGTCCTCGGCGACCTCCTCGACCGGGGTCCGGACGGGCTCGGCGTGATCGCACTCGTACGCCGGCTCGTCGACGAGGCCGCGGCGGCCGGCGGATCGGTGCACCCGCTGCTCGGCAACCACGAGGTCATCGCCCTGGGCACCCGGCTGTTCGGCGGCACCGAGGTGGTCCACCGCGGGGTCGTGCGGACCTTCGAGTCGATCTGGGTTCGCAACGGCGGCCTCGCCTCCGACCAGGACGGCATCGACGCCGAGCTCTTCGCCTGGCTGGCCGGGCTCCCGGCGGTCGGCCTCGACGGCGACCACCTCCTCATGCACTCCGACACGCTGGCCTACCTCGAGTGGGGCGACACCGTCGACGACGTCAACCGGACCGTGCGCGAGGTCCTCGACGGCGACGACCCGGTGGCGTGGTTCGACGTGCTGGTCGGCCTCGGCCGGCGCCACGAGTACGCCGGACCGTCCGGTCCCGCGGCCGCGCGGACGCTCCTCGGCGCGCTCGGCGGGCAGCGCGTCGTCCACGGCCACAGCATCATCGGCGACCTCTTCGGCGTCCCCGTCGACTCCTACTCCGAGCCGCGGCTCTACGCCGACGGCCTCGCGCTCGACATCGACGGCGGGATCTACGAAGGCGGTCCGTGCCTGGTCGCCCGCCTCTCGGGGTAGCCCACCCGGTGTGAGCGGCCGCGCTGCCGGCGGTCAGCCGGGGTCCGCGGGCCACAGGGTTGTCAGGCTCTCCCTGAGGTTGTCGGCCCGTGCACGGCCTGACAACCTCAGCGATCCCCGGCCAGCCGGGGATCGCTGAAGGAGGAAGGGTCAGTCGGCGAAGCGGGCAGCCACCTCGACGACGCGGTCGAAGGCCTCGGCCTCGCCGATGCTCACGCGGACGCCGTCGCCGGCGAACGGGCGGACCGAGATCCCCACCTCGCCGCAGGCGGCGGCGAAGTCGAGCGCGCGGTCGCCCAGCGGGAACCACACGAAGTTGCCCTGCGCGTCGGGCAGGTCCCAGCCGACCTCGCGCAGCCGGGCGACCAGGTCGGCACGGCGCGCGACGAGGTCCTCGACCCGGACGAACAGCTCGGCCTGCGCCTCGAGGGAGGCGATCGCGGCGGCCTGCGCGACGTGGCTGACGCCGAACGGCAGCGAGACGGCCCGGAGGGCGGCCGCGAGCGGTGCGGGAGCGACGGCGTACCCGACCCGGAAGCCGGCGAGGCCGTAGGCCTTGGAGAACGTGCGCGTCAGCACGACGTTGCCATGGCGCCGGTAGGTGGCGATCCCGTCGATGGCGTCGTCCATCCGGACGAACTCGAGGTAGGCCTCGTCGACCACGACCACCACGTGCGAGGGCACCTTCGCGATGAACGCGTCGAGCTCGGACTGCGTGACGGCCGGGCCGGTCGGGTTGTTGGGCGTGCAGACGATGACGACCTTGGTGCGGTCGGTGACCGCAGCAGCCATCGCGTCGAGGTCGTGGCGGCCGTCGGCCGTGACCGGCACCTGCACGCTGCGCGCCCCGCCGGCGGTGACCGCGATCGGGTAGGCCTCGAAGGAGCGCCAGGCGTAGACGACCTCGTCGCCGGGCTCGCAGAAGGCGTTGACGAGCTGGTAGATCAGCGCGACCGAGCCGGTCGCGGCGGCGACGTCGTCGGCCGGCACGCCCATCGTGTCGGCCAGGGCGGCGTAGAGCGCGGCGCTGCCCATGTCGGGGTAGCGGTTCATCTCCGCCGCCGCCTCACGGGCGGCGTCGAGCACGCCCGGCAGCGGCGGGTAGGGGTTCTCGTTGGAGGAGAGCTTGTACGACGTCAGCCCGGGTCGGGCGACGGGCGGCTTGCCGGCGACGTACGCAGGGATGGCGAGCACGTTGGGCCGGGGCTGCGGGGACGCAGGGGTGGAGGGCATGACCCGCACCCTAGTGAGCGACGGGCTGCTCCGGTCGCTGCCGGCTCCGCCACGGCCGGACGACCGGGAGCAGCAGCAGGCCGATCGCGAAACCGATGCCGGCACCGAGGACGTTGTCGACCACGTCGGTGACGTCGCACGCACGGTCGAGGCGGGCGAGCTGCAGCTGGGTGAGCTCGATCGCGAGGCTGTACGCCGCCAGGGCGACGAGGCCGACGGGGCCGAGCACGACGCCCGACCACCAGCGCCCGACGGCCAGCACGAGGAAGATCCCGGCCGGCACGAAGAGCAGCACGTTGAGCGTCCGCTGGTCGAACCCGAGGACCTCGAACGCCGCGCCCGACGGGCCGCCGTAGTCCCACGAGCACCCCTCGCTGCGGCTCTCGGCCGGCACGATGCCGACGTCGGGGCGCGTCGGCACGAGGGTCACGAGCGCGATCGCGACGAGCGACCACAGCAGGCCGGCGACCGAGACCGCGGACGCGGTGCCGAGCCGGGGGCGCAGCGCCGTCGCGAGGAACGCGGCGATGACGGCCGCCGCGAGGGCGCCGAGCACCATGACGCCCGTGCCTCCGATCGTGACCACGCGGCACACCGTAACCGCCGGGCCCCGGCCGCTAGGGTCGTCATATGAGGTTCCTGATGTGGCTGCTGACCTACGCAGCGGGCCTTGCCGTCGCGGCCTGGCTGCTGGACGGCATCTGGTTCGAGGGCGCGACGAGCGGCAGTGCCGAGCTCCAGGACAAGTGGCTCGAGGTGCTGGCCGTGGCGCTCATCCTCGGCCTGGTGTCGACCTTCGTGGAGCCCGTGGTCAAGCTGCTGTCGCTGCCGTTCATCATCCTGACCCTGGGCTTCCTGCTGCTGGTCATCAACGCGGCGATGCTGCTGTTCACCGCCTGGCTGGCCGGCATCTTCGACCTCGGCTTCCACGTCGACGGCTTCTGGAACGCGCTCCTCGGCTCGATCATCATCACGATCGTCGGCTGGGGTGTCCGCGTCGCGATCCCGTTCCGCGGCTGATGCCGGCCGTCCCCCCGCAGCGCGCCGAGGGTCCCTACCGGGTCGCCCTCGTCTGCCTCGGCAACATCTGCCGCTCGCCCATGGCCCACGTCGTGCTGGAGAGCCGGCTCGCCGACGCCGGCCTCGCCGACCGCGTCGAGGTGGCGTCGTCCGGCACGGGCGGCTGGCACGTCGGCAACCCCATGGACCCGCGCGCCGCGGCCACGCTGACCACCGCCGGCTACGACGCGAGCCGGCACCGCGCCCGGCAGTACGACGCGACCTGGCCCGAGGCGTACGACCTCGTGCTCGTGATGGACGAGGCCAACCTGGCCGACGTCGGCGGACGCACCGAGCGAGTCGGCATGTTCCGCGACTTCGATCCGGTGGATCCGGGTGGCGCCGTCCCGGACCCGTACTACGGTGGAGACGACGGGTTCGAGGAGGTGCTGGCAATGGTCGAGCGCACGAGCGACGGGATCGTCGCGGCCCTGCAGGCGGCGATCGAGAGCCACACGAGCGACCGGGCGGGCGGGGGCCGAGCCTGATGGCTCGCCAGCCGCTGGTCGCCAGGCGTGCCGAGGAGCTCCTCGGCACGGCCGTGGTCGCGACCTCGCCGGTGGCGGGCGGCGACATCGCCACGGCCACGCGGCTGCGGCTGTCCAGCGGGCAGACCGCGCTGATGAAGACGCTGCCCCACGCACCGGAGGGCTTCTTCGAGGCGGAGGCCGCCGGGCTGCGGTGGCTCGCCGAGGTCGAGGGCGGCGTCCCGGTGCCCGAGGTGCTTGCCGCCGCCAGCGACTGCGTCGTCGTCGAGTGGGTCGAGCGGAGCTCGAAGACGCCCGTCGAGGCCGCCGTGTCCTTCGGCCAGCAGCTGGCCGCCACCCACGCCGCGGGCGCGGACGGGTGGGGGCTCGACCACGACGGCTTCATCGGGCGGCTGCCGCTGCCCAACAAGACCGCCGACTCGTGGCCGGAGTTCTACGCCGTGCGCCGCGTGCTGCCCTACCTCAAGCTGGCCCGCGACCGCGGGTCGATCTCGGAGACCGACGCGGCCGCCGTCGAGGCGGTGGTCGGCAAGCTGACCGGCCTGCTCCCCGACGAGGCGCCTGCCCGCCTCCACGGCGACCTCTGGAACGGCAACTGCCTCTGGGGCCAGGACCTCGCCATCCACGTCATCGACCCCGCGGCCCACGGCGGCCACCGCGAGCTCGACCTGGCGATGCTGCACCTGTTCGGCCTCACCCACCTGCCGCGGGTGATGGCGGCGTACGACGAGGCGCAGCCGCTCGCCGAGGGCTGGGAGGACCGCCTCGGGATCCACCAGCTCTTCCCGCTGCTCGTCCACGCGTGCATGTTCGGCGGTGGCTACGGCGCCCGCGCCGGGAGTGTCGCAGCCCGCTACGCCTGAGCCCGGCCCGCCGCGGTCGAGTGCGCTCGCGGTAGCGGTCGCTGCAGAGCTGCGCACTCGACGTTCAGGATCGCCTCAGGAGCTGGTGGCATCCTTGGCCTGTGAGTGAGTCCAGGCCCCGGGTGCTGGTCGTCGACGACGACCGCGCTGTGCGCGACTCCCTGCGCCGGTCGCTGGAGTTCAACGGCTACGAGGTCGTGCTGGCCGCCGACGGCGCCGAGGGCCTCGTGGCGGTCGGAGCGCAGCACCCCGACGTCGTGGTGGTCGACGTGATGATGCCGCGCCTCGACGGGATCGAGACGACGCGCGCGCTGCGGGCAGCCGGCAACGACGTACCGATCCTGGTCCTGACCGCGCGCGACGCGGTGGGCGACCGGGTCGAGGGCCTCGACGCCGGGGCCGACGACTACCTCACCAAGCCGTTCGCCCTGGAGGAGCTGCTGGCTCGGCTGCGGGCGCTGCTGCGCCGCGTCGTGCCCGACGGCGACGGGGAGAACGAGGTGCTCACCTTCTCCGACCTCACCATGGACGTCGCGAGCCGTGACGTGGCGCGCGGTGGTCGGCCGATCGAGCTGACCCGCACCGAGTTCACCCTGCTGGAGATGTTCCTCCGCCGTCCGCGCCGGGTGCTCGACCGCTCGTTCATCCTCGAGGAGGTCTGGGGCTACGACTTCCCCACCAGCGCCAACTCGCTGGAGGTCTACGTAGGCTACCTGCGCCGCAAGACCGAGGCCGAGGGCGAGTCGCGGCTGATCCAGACCGTGCGCGGCGTCGGCTACGTGCTGAAGGAATCATGAGCACCCCACGGCGTTCTTCTCCTCCGCTGCGCTCCCCCGAACAACGTCGCGGGGACCCCGCATGAGCACCGCCACCGCCTGGCCCGACGGGCGCTGGCACTACCGCAGGTCGCTCGCGTCACGCGTCGCCGTGCTCACCACGGTCGCGGTCGGCCTCTCGATCGCCGTCATGGCGTTCACGGCCTTCGTGGTGATGCGCCAGCAGATGATGAGCTCGCTCGACCAGTCGCTGCTCAACCGCGCGCACAAGGCGACCGCCTTCACCACCCTGTCGAAGATCACTGCGGGCGGGGTTCCCGGCTGGGTGCTGGGCGCTGCTGACGTCCGGATCATCTTCATCACCGCCGAGGGGCAGGCGGTCACCGGCGACGACGTGCCCGACTTCACGCTCGGCCGCCCGGAGTACGAGGTCGCGACCGGCCAGCGCGAGTCCGCGGTGCGCACCCTGGTGACGAGGGAAGGTGAGCGGTTCCGGGTCGCGACCGTGCAGGCCAACAACGGCGCCGCCCTGATCCTCGCCCAGCCGCTGGCCCCCAACGACCGGACCCTGGAGAAGCTCGGCGGGGTGCTGTTCGTCTTCGGCGCGCTCGGCGTGCTGGCGGCGCTGCTCGCCGGCTGGCTGGTGGCCCGCAACGGGCTGCGGCCCCTGCGTCGGCTCACCTCCAGGGTCGAGCACATCGCGATGACCGAGGACCTGAGACCGTTGCGCGTGGAGGGTGACGACGAGGTCGCCCGCCTCGCCACCGCGTTCAACCAGATGCTGCTCGCTCTCGGCGCCTCCCGCGACCGCCAGCGCCGGCTCGTCGCCGACGCCAGCCACGAGCTCCGTACGCCGCTCACGTCGCTGCGCACCAACCTCGACCTGCTCCGCCAGGCCGAGGGCAACACGGCACTCCCGGCCGGCGCCCGGCTCGAGCTGCTCGACGACGTCCGCGGCCAGATCGAGGAGCTCAGCGCGCTCGTCGGCGACCTGGTCGAGCTCGCACGCGACGAGCCGACGACCCGGGTGGTCGCCGAGGTGGACCTCGCCGACGTCGTCGAGCGGGCGGTGACGCGCGTCCGCCGTCGCGCTCAGGGTGTGTCCTTCGACGTCGAGCTCGACCCGTGGCGGGTCGTCGGCGACACCAACAGCCTCGAGCGAGCGGTCACCAACCTGCTCGACAACGCCGCCAAGTGGAGCCCGCCGGAGGGCACCGTCTTCGTGCGGCTGACCGATGGTGTGCTCACCGTCGACGACCAGGGCACGGGTGTCGCCGAGGCCGACCGTCCGCACGTCTTCGAGCGCTTCTACCGGGCCGAGGAGTCGCGGGCGATGCCCGGCTCCGGCCTCGGCCTGGCCATCGTGCGCCAGGTGATCGACCGCCACGGCGGCCAGCTCCAGGTGACCGAGGCCCCCGGCGGTGGGGCGCGGTTCGCGCTCTGGCTGCCCGGCGTCGGCGCTGTCACGCCGGGTTAGTCGAAGACCCGCAGTAGCCGCTCGGCCTTCCACTCCGACTCGGCCCACTCCTCGGCGACGTCGGACTTCACGGTGATGCCGCCGCCGGTGCCGAGGGTCCAGGTGCCGCTGCCGTCGGTCATCAGCGACCGGATCACGACGCCGAGGTCGGCCGGGCCGTCGCCGCTGATCCAGCCGAACGCGCCGGCGTACGCCCCGCGCGGGCTCGACTCGACCTCCTCGACGATCTCCATGGTGCGCAGCTTGGGCGCGCCCGTCATGGAGCCGGCCGGGAAGAGCGCGCGCAGCGCGGCGACCGTCGAGACGTCGTCGCGCAGCCGCCCGCGGACCGTCGACACGAGCTGGTGGACCGACTCGTAGGACTCGACCTCCATCAGGACCGGCACCTCGACCGACCCGACCTCGCACACCACCGACAGGTCGTTGCGGAGCAGGTCGACGATCATCAGGTTCTCCGCGCGCGTCTTCGGGTCGCGCGCGAGCCGCTCGCGGTGGTGCTCGTCCTCCTCGACGGTCGCGCCGCGCGGGGTGGTGCCCTTGATCGGCTTGGTCTCCAGGTGCCGGTCGGCGGTGACGAGGGCGTACCTCTCCGGCGAGCTCGACAGCAGCCAGGCGCGCGCGCCGTCGACGTCGTGCTGGAGGAAGCCGCTGTACGGCGCCGGGTTGAGCTCGCGCAGCCGGAGGTACGCCGTCACCGGGTCGAGGTCGGACTGGCGGGAGAGTCGGTGGGTGAGGTTGACCTCGTAGGAGTTGCCGGCGTGGAGGTGCTCCTGGACGCGCGCGAACGCGTCGACGTAGGGGGTTGTCGGCCCTTCCTGCACGTTGTCGGCCCGTGCACGGCCTGACAAGCTCAGCGATCCCCGGTCGACCGGGGATCGCTGGGACGCCGGACCGACCTCGTGCTCGAACACCCGCACCGCGCGCGGCCGCATCCACACGGCGTCGGGGAGGGTCGGGTCAGGGGTGGCGGGGAGGTCGGTGCGCGAGGCGTAGCCGAGGTAGCCGAACCACTGCTCCCCCGCCGCGATGCGGTGCTCGAGCACGGCGAAGACGTCGTCACCGACGACGGTCGCAAACCCGCCGGTGTGCAGGGTGACCTCGCGGCGGGCGGCCGACCACGACAGGGACTCGTCGTCCTCGTCGAGCCAGCCGATGATCGAGCGCCGGCCCGACCACTCGCGCGCGCCGCCGCCGTCGAGCCAGAAGCAGCGAGCGTGCCGCTCCGCGACGGAGCGGAAGAACGAGACGGGATCGGTCATCGGAGAAAGTTCCTGACGAGGTCCTCGCCGTGCTCCGACAAGACGGACTCGGGGTGGAACTGCACGCCCTCGAGCGGCAGCGAGACGTGGCGCACGCCCATCACGACACCGTCCTCGCTCCACGCGGTCGCGACGAGGTCGTCGGGCAGCGCGACGGCGCCGAGCGAGTGGTAGCGGACGGCGGCGAAGTCCTGCGGCAGACCGGAGAAGACCCCCGCTCCGTCGTGCCGGACCGTCGCGACGTCGCCGTGCGCCGGGGGCAGCCGCCGCACCGTGCCGCCGTACGCCGTCACCAGTCCCTGCATGCCCAGGCAGACGCCGAGCACGGGGCGGGTGCCGGCCCGCAGCACCTCCGGGCCCACCGCGAAGTCCGTCGGCGACGACGGGTGGCCGGGGCCCGGCGACAGCACGACGTGCGAGTGGGCGAGCACCTCCTCGGCGGTGACCTCGTCGTGCTGCACCACCCGCGGCAGCACGCCGGTCACCCGGGCCACCAGGTGCACCAGGTTCCACGTGTAGGAGTCGTGGTGGTCGACCACGATCACGTCCGGGTGCACGCTGCGACAGTAGTGGCAGCGGGCGCTACTGCCGTAGGACGCGGCACGCCTCCGACACCGGCTGGTCGCCGACCTCCTGGCAGCCGTCGAAGGCGGTGAGCTTCGCCATCAGCGCCGCGACCTCGGGGGCCCGCTTCTTGGTGGCGAAGGTGTTGCGCCGCTCGAACTTGTCGCGCTTGTAGCTGTAGTACTCGTAGCCCCACGTGACCTTGCCGGGCCGCGGGTCGAGGTCGAACCTCGCGAGCAGCGCCGTGCGGCTCCGCACCGCGGTGTAGGACGGGATCCGGTCGAGCTCCGAGCCGCTGAACGCCGCGTCGGGGTCGTTGCCCGTCAGCGTCTGCTGGGTGTGCTCGAGGAAGGCGTGGGACTGCCGCACCAGCTTCGGGTCGGCCAGGGTCGGGACGAGCGAGAGGCCGCTGCGGTAGGGCGCGGGTGCGAGCCCGGCGAGCTCCTCGAAGGTCGGGGCGAGGTCGATGTTGCTGGTGACCTCCTTGCGCGTGCCGGGCACGACGCCCGGCCCGGTGACGAGCAGTGGGACGCGGACGTCGGTGTCGTACGGCGTCCCCTTGCCGCGACCCATGCCGTTCTGGCCGAGGTGGAACCCGTTGTCGGAGGTGAGCACGACGTAGGTGTTCGGGCCGACGGAGGCGAGGATCCGCTTGACCAGCCGGTCGGCCGACTGCGCCATCCGCGCGCGGTCGCGGAGGTCGCGGACAGCGGCCGCGGCGGGCAGGGTGCGGGTGGTGTTCCACGCCCGGGCCCGCTTGCCGTTCGCCAGGCGCGGACGGTTGTCCAAGCGCGGGTCGGCGAAGCCGGGCAGGTCGTCGACGGTCAGCTTGCCGCAGGCGACGCGGCCGCAGCTGCGCTTGCCGGTGCGGTCGCGGAACATCGGCGGGAAGAGCGGGTCGCCGGCGTAGTGGCCCTCGGGGTTGGTGCGGTTGTGCGGCGCGTAGAGCGCCACCTCGAGGAAGTACGGCGCGCCCGCGGCCTCGTTGGCGGTGACGAAGTCCATCGCCATGTCGCCGATCACCGCGCCGGCGTAGGTCTTGTCCTTGACCGAGTTGCTCGCGCTGGCCGGGGGTGCGGGGTGCTGCACCAGGCGGAGTCGCTGGTCGACGAGGGACGTGCTGGCGAAGTCCCAGCCGTCGTAGGCGGAGCCGAAGACGGTGTTGAAGGTCGTCCAGCCTGGCACGACCGGCGGGAGGGCCCGACCCGGCGACCACTCGTACTCGTTGAGGAACTTGCCGACGAACCCGGTGTTGTAGCCGGCCTGCTGGAGCCGCACGTTGAACGCGCGCTCGGGGTTGCCGTGGGTGTCGTAGGCGGGCCAGCCGCCGAGCTTCGACGTGCCCTTGTTGGACGTGTTGGTGCGGACGCCGGTCTGGTGCGGGTACTGGCCGGTGAAGAAGCTCGACCGCGACACGCAGCACAGGGAGTCGGTGACGAACGAGTGCGGATAGCTCGCGCCGGCCTTCCGCATCTGCTGCGCCGAGCGCATCGTCTGCACGAGGTCCATCGAGAAGTCGTCGAGCATCACCACGACGATGTTGGGCTGCGCGGCCCGTGACGCCGCCGGCGCGAGCTCGGCCGCCTCCGACGCACTGCTCGTCACGCGCTGCGGCGCGGCGTCGTCAGGCGCGGATCTGCCCGTGCCCCCGGTCGCACCGCATGCCATCAGCGCGAACAGGCACACGCCTGCCCACGCTCCCTTGAAGATCCCCACTGCTCCCCCGTCGTGTCCCGAGCCGGCTACAAGGGTGACGTCGCACGTCACCGATTCGTTGCCTGCCACGCCGAATTAATGTCTACACGTTTGCTCGACTTCAGCCGACGTGCTCAGACGAGGAGGTCGCGCACCGCCGAGTGGAGCAGGTCGTAGCCGTTCTCGGTGAGGATCGACTCGGCGTGGAACTGGATGCCGCGGTAGTGCGGCCCGACGATCGCATGGACGTCGCCCGTGGCCTCGTCTGCCTCGACACGTACGCCGTCCGGCAGCGCCGCTCCCTCGGGGACCCGGCCGACAAAGGTGTTGTAGAAGCCCACGCGCTCCGTGCGGCCGTCGAGCCGGACCGGCGACTGGGTGCCCTGGAAGACCACGTCCTTGTAACCGAGGTCGAGGCCGAGGCGCTGGCAGAGCGTCTGGTGGCCCAGGCACACCGCGAGGAACGGCTGCTGCGAGGCGAGCAGCTCGTCGACGGCGCGGCGGAACGACGCGATCTTCGGGTGGTCGCCCTCGCGCGGGTCGCCCGGTCCGGGTCCGACGATGACCAGGTCGGCGCCGTCGAAGGCCCCGGCCGCGTAGTCCTCGTGCCGCACGACGCGGGCGGTCATCCCGAAGACCCCCAGCACGTGGACGAGCATGTTCACGAAGTCGTCCTCGCCGTGGAGGATGACCACCGACTTCCCGGCCAGCCCCGGGTCGGCCGGCTCGCCGGCCTGGTCGGTCAGCCAGAAGCGGGAGAGCCGCTGGTTGCGGGTGCCGAGGGCGAGCACGACGTCCTCGTCGCGCGCCAGCTCGGCGATGTCGGTGCCGTCGGAGGTCGCCGCCGGCGCCAGGCCGAAGGCGCTGAGGATGCCCCCGGCCTTTGCCCGCGTCTCGGCCACCTCGTAGGTGGCGTCGGAGTCGCGCACCAGCGTCGCGCCGGCCGTCACCTTGAGCTCGCCCGCGGGCGAGACGTCGGCGGTGCGGATCAGGATCGGGCTGTCCATCGTGGGGGTGCCGTCGGGCGAGCGGCCGAAGAGGGCGAGCGCGGCGCCGTAGTAGCCGCGGCCCTCGGGCTCGTAGTCGGCGATCAGCCGGCAGGCGTTCTCGACGGGTGCGCCCGTCACCGTCGCGGCGTACATCGTGTCGCGCAGGATCTCGCGGTGGTCGCGGTCGGAGCGGCCGGCGAGGAGGTACTCCGTGTGGATCAGGTGCGTCATCGGCTTGAGGAACGGTCCGAGCACCTGGCCACCCTCGTGGCAGATGTCGCACATCATCTTGAGCTCCTCGTCGACCACCATGAAGAGCTCGAAGACCTCCTTCTCGTCGGCGAGGAAGTCGAGCAGCCGCTCCTTGAGCGCGTCGCCGTGGCCCGCCACCCGGAACGTCCCGGAGATCGGGTTCATCCGTACGTCGCCCTTGCGGACCGAGACGTGGCGCTCCGGGCTGGCGCCGATGAGGAAGCGCTCGCCGGTGAAGAAGCAGAAGGTCCAGTAGGCGCCGCGCTCGCGCTCCATGAGGCGACGCAGCACCGTCAGCGCCTTCGCGGCGTCCCAGTCGGCGACGACGGCGCGGTAGTGGCGGCCGATGACGAGGTTCGCCCCCTCGCCCTGGCCGATCTCGTCGCGGATGATCGCCTCGACGACCTTCCCGTAGTCCTCGTCGGTGGTGGCGAACCCACCGCGGTCGGCGAACTCGATCGGCGCGTCGGGCAGCGCCGCGAGCAGGTCGTCGACCGACACCTCGTGCTCGGCCTCGATGTCGACGACCGTCAACGGGGCGCCGTCGTCGATGGCGGCGAAGCCACGCTCGCGCACCTGCCGGAACGGCACGGCGACCAGCCGGTCCGCGCTCCGGCCCGGCTCCGGCGTACCGCTCTCGAGCGGGATGTCGAGCAGGCTCGCGACCTCGTGCGGCGTACCGCCGATCAGGCCCGCCGTCGGTGACGCCTTGCGCCGGATGACCGCCCACGCCCCGTGCCCCTGGATCTGCTCCAGGAGGTCTCGGACGGCTGGGGTCTGGGTCATGGCCGAACCCTACGGTGGGACGATCCGTGCAGGGCCGGGCGTCTCAGCCGGGGGCGCGGGCCAGTGACTCCGCCAGGTCGTCCAGGCGGATGTACGTGTCGGGCTCGACGTGACCCTCGATTCGACAGCTGCTCGGGCTCCGGCGGCGGCGCCGATCAGCCGCGACGAGGTCGGGGGCCTGGTCAGGATGCCCGGCGCCAGGTGAACAGCACGTTCTGCCGTCGCGGCGGAACTCTGGACTCGCCCACGAGGGTCCACTCGCCAACGGGCTCGGTGATGCGTCGTAGCTCGGCGAGCTCCTCGAACTGGACCCCCTTGTCGCCGCTCAGGTAGTAGTCCGAGAACCAGCAGGCAGCCGACCAGAAGTCACGCCCTCGCTCCCAGTCCTTCACGGCGAGGATGCCTCCTGGTGCCACCAGGTCTGCCGCATCGCGCATGAGCTGGGCGCGGAGCTCGCTCGGCACGTGGTGGATGACGTCGACGACCAGGACCAGGTCGAACGTGCTGCCGTGCTGTGCGAGCAGCTCCGTGCTGGTCTGCTTCGTGAACGTGGCAGGCGCCCCAGCCGTGTACAGGCTCCCGGGTGAGGGGTGCTCGACGTCGACCCCCACGTACTCAGCATCCGGAAGCCGACGCATCAGCTCGTTGGCGGCGTCCCCGTAGCCGCAACCGATCTCTGCGACCCGCCGCGCGGACGGTGCCATGGACGCGAGCGACTCGGCCAGGTCGTCCAGCCGGATGTACATGTCCCGGTACTTCTCCGCGAGCGGCCCAGCCAGTGGCCCGAGGGCTGCCCGCACCGTGGTTCCTAGGCTCATGGGAGGAGACCCTACGTCGCATGCCGCGTGGAGCGGCGTCGTCCTCGCAGCTACGGGTAGTCGACCTCGACCCTGACCCAGTCGACGAACATGCTGTGCTGCTGTCCGCCGGCCACGGCGTACCGCGGAACGACGTCCTTGTTGGACAGCCTCAGGTGGAGCGGGATCGTGTTGCTGGGGACACGGCGGGGGTCGGGGAGCGTGTTGACGCTGTAGAGCTCATTGCCCGTGCCGTCCGCTGCCGAGAACCTCACGGTGTCCCCGCCGATGGTGAACTCGGCCGCGTACTCCCACGAGACGTCCCACGGCCCAGCGCCCTTGGGAAAGGCGTCCGCGACCGGCCAGAGCTCGGGCCCTCGGCCGGTCGCCGCGCAGGCGTTGGACGCCGTCTCGGGTGAGTCGTCGTAGCAGATGTGCGAGCCCACCTGGGCGCCCGCAGGCTTCGACGGTCCGTAGCTCTCGATGACGTCGATCTCACGGGGGTCGGCGGGGCTGGGGTGCTGGACCCAGAAGGCCGCGTAGTTGCTGCCTGTGTCGGGCATCACCACGCTCACCGTGGTGCGCACGCGGGTGCCGGCCGGAAGTGACCAGCCGGAGACCGAGCGCAGCTGCGCGAGGCGATCGACCTGCAGCCGTCCCTGGCCGTCCAGGGACGCGCCGTTCCACCCGGCCAGCGGATGCCACTGGCTGGGAGCCGTGCCGGCGGGACCGTCGAACTCGTCGTTGAAGATCACCTCCCACTCCGGTGCGGACCCGGTCGGAGACGACGGCTCAGCCGTGGGAGGCGGTGTGCCGAGGGCAGGGGCCGTCACCGCCGGCGCCGTCGGGTCGGCCGCGACCGGAGCGGTCACGGCAGGCTGCGGGACAGCGGCCGGGGCGGTCACGTCGGCCTGCGGGGCCCCCGGGGCCAAGGAGTCCGCCACCGGCTCCCCGGTGCACGCCGTCAGTCCCACCAGCACGAACGCCGCCAGGACGGTCACGGACCTGCGGTCGCCTCGCCGGTCGTCCCCGCGCCTCAGCCGGTCCATGAGCCTCCCGATGTCGTGACGGCCGCGCCGTCTCGTGGTGGTGCCGTGCAGGCCCTTCGTGAACCGCCGACGATACGTGCCCCCGGCAACGTCGCGACGGAGGTGGCGCGCGTCAGCCGACGGTCGTCAGCAGCTGCGTCGCGCGGGTGAGCACGACGTAGAGGGTCGCCCGGCCGGTGACCGACTCGTCCTCGATCTCCTGCGGCGAGACGACCACGATGCCGTCGAACTCCAGCCCCTTCGTGTCGAGGCCCGTCAGCACGACGACGCGGTCCTCACCGCTCGGCGTGACGCTCGAGTCGACGGCCGCGCGGGCCCCGGCCGCGTCGTCGGCCACCTCGGGCCACGACGCCAGCCACGCGTTGACCTCCGAGCGGCGGGCGACGGGTACGACGATGCCGACGGTGCCCTCCACGCGAGCGGCGGTCGAGGTGACCGCCTCGCGCACGGCGGCCTCGAGGTCCTGGACGGGGCCGACGACCCGCGGCTCCTCACCCGTCCGGCGTACGGCCTCAGGGAGGTCGGCGTCGAGCCCCACCCGGCGGGCGTAGTCGGCGGCGAAGGCGTAGATCTCGGCGGAGTTGCGGTAGTTGGTGGACAGGTGGAACTCGTGGAGCTCCTTGCCCTCGAGAGCCTCTGCCCGCGCGGAGGCGGCCTCCGGGGCATCGGGCCACGACGACTGCGCCGGGTCGCCGACGATCGTCCAGCTCGCGGTGCGGCCGCGGCGACCGACCATGCGCCACTGCATCGGGGTGAGGTCCTGCGCCTCGTCGATGAGGACGTGGGCGTAGCCGTCGTCCTCGATGCGGTGGGTCGGCGCGGACCAGGCCAGCCCGCCGGGCGCGTACTCGCGCTCGGAGATGGTGGTGAGCTCCTGGAGGTCGACGCCGCCCTCGAGCAGGCCGGTCTCGTCGAGGTCGCGCTCGTCGTCGGTGCGCTGCGGGACGTCGCCGAGGGCGTAGCGGAGCTCGTCGACGAGCGGGACGTCCTCGATCGACAGGCCACCGTCGGCCCACGACTTGAGGAGCACCAGCTGCTCCTCGCGGCTGATCACGCCCTCGCCCACCCGAGCGAGGAAGTCGGGCTCGCGGAGCCAGCCGAAGACCGTCTGGGCGTCGAGCGGCGGCCACCAGGCCGTCGCGAAGTCCACGAACCCCTCGTGGCCCAGCATGTCGTCCTCGAAGGCCTCACGCCCCCGCTCGCGCCCGCGCTCGCCCTGGACCTGTCGCCACATGGCGTCGAGCAGCGTCTTGGCCACCCGCGGCAGCTGGCGGTTGCGACGGCCCTGCGACATCAGCTGGCGACGCAGCCGGCCGAGCAGGCCGGGGTCGAGCACGAGGGTCTCGTCGCGCCAGTAGATCCGGAAGCTCGTCGGCGCGCCCGGCGCGTGCTGGCGGGCGGTGCGGCGCAGCAGCTCGGCCATCCGGGTCGCGCCCTTGACGTCGGCGACCGCCGGCTCGTCGTGGCGCGTGGCGCGGATGCCGCCGACGACCTCACCGAGCGAGCGCAGCGCGACGGCGGTCTCGCCCAGGCTCGGCAGGACGCGCTCGATGTAGCGCATGAACACGCCGCTGGGACCCACGACCAGCACGCCGCCGCCTTCGTAGCGGCGGCGGTCGGAGTAGAGCAGGAACGCGGCGCGGTGCAGGGCGACGACCGTCTTGCCGGTGCCGGGGCCGCCGGAGATCGACACGACGCCCTTGCCGGGCGCGCGGATCGCCTGGTCCTGCTCGGCCTGGATGGTGGCGACGATGGAGTGCATCGAGCGGTCGCGGGCGCGCGAGAGCTGCGCCATCAGCGCGCCCTCGCCGACGATCGGGAGGTCGGTCTCGGCCTCCTGGTCGAGGAGCTCGTCCTCGACGCCGATGACGGTGCGGTGCAACGAGCGCAGCACGCGTCGGCGTACGACGCCGGACGGGGTGGCCGCGGTGGCCTGGTAGAACACGCCGGCTGCCGGCGCCCGCCAGTCGATGAGCAGCACGTCACGGTCGGCGTTGCGCACGCCGATGCGGCCGATGTAGCGCGGCAACCGGTCGATCGACGGGTCGAGGTCGAGGCGGCCGAAGACCAGGCCCTCGTGGGCGGCGTCGAGCTGGGCAATGCGCTTGGCAGCCTGGAAGACCATCGCGTCGCGCTCGACGAGGCCGCCCTCGTGCTCCAGCTTGCCGCGGCTGTGGCCCTCGGCGGCCAACGCCCGCGCGTTGCGGGTGGACGCGTCGAGCTGCACGTAGACCTCGTCGACGTACGTCTGCTCCGCCGCGATCTCCCGCGCCTCGAGATCCTCGCTCAAGCTCTTGCTCCTCATCCCCCATGAACCACTGCCCAACGGTCCCGGGCAGGCGGACAAGCGTACCGGCGAGCACCGACGACCACCGACTTCTCGACGATCCTGGACCGCACGACCCTCACGACAGGAGCAGCACGGCGCCCAGCAGGCACACCACCGCGCCGGCCGTGCGGATCAGGTCCACGCGACCGAGGTCGCCGAGCAGCTCCGTTCGTTCCCCTGCCGGCACGGTGGCCAGCCGCCCGTGCAAGGGCGCGGCGATGACGGCCGTGCTCACCACCGACAGCGCCCCGCCGACCAGGGCCAGCCACGTGCCCGCCGCCTCCGGCTCCGTCGCCGCTGTGCAGGCCAGGACGAGAACGAGCGGGACGTAGAGCGCGCCGACGAGCGGAGCGATCCGACGGGCGTGCCGCTCGTGTGCCGCCGGCCACGCCTCGTCCCCGACCTCACCCAGCGCGGGATAGACGACCAGCGACACGGTCAGCTGGAACCCGAGGTGCCCCGCCGCGACGAGGAGGAGTGTGACGAGGACGAGCGGTCGATCGTCGATGACGCCCACGGGCGGCCTCCTTCGAAGTGGGTCCTCACCCTTCTCCGACCGGATGCCACCCGTGGATGCAGCCCGTGGCTACTTCTTGCGGGAGAGGAAGGCAGTCATCGCCTCGCGGGCCTCGTCGGAGGCGAACAGCCGGGTGCTGGTCTCGGCCATCTCCTCGCCGAGCGCGTCGATGCGCGCGACGAGGTCGCGGTTGAGGATGCGCTTGGACTCCCGGAGGCCCTGCGCAGCACCGGTCGCCAGGCTGGCGCACACGGCGGCGACCTCGGAGTCGAGGTCGTCGGCCGGCACCGCCTTCGTCACCAGCCCGTACGCCGCCGCCTCGGCGCCGGTGAACACCTCGCCGCCGAGCGTGGTCAGGGCCGCGGCGCGCGGGGTCATCCGGTGGTGGACGGTGAGGCTGATGATCGCGGCGGCCAGACCGAGCTTCACCTCGGTGAGCGCGAAGGTGGCGTCCTCGGCGCTGATGGCGATGTCGGCCGCGGCGACGATGCCGATGCCGCCGGCGCGGACGGCACCGAGGTTCTTGGTCACGACCGGCTTGTCGAGGGTGGCGATCAGCCGCTGCAGGTCGACGATGCGGCGGGTGCCGGCCTCCATGCCCTCGCTCGACGCCTCGGTGAGGTCGGCGCCGGAGCAGAAGACCTTGCCCGAGCTCTCGATCAGCACGGCCCGCGCGTCGGGGTCCGCGCCGGCGCGCTCGAGGTGGGCGAAGAGCTCGGTGACGAGCTGTCGGCTCAGGGCGTTGCGGTTGGCGGGGCTGTCGAGGGTGATCGTGGCGACGGCGTCGGCCACGGCGTAGTGCACCAGCTCTGCGGGGGCCTGGTCGGTCGGGGCGGTCATGGCGGTCATCCTGCCGCAAACCCGGCGGAGGACCCTCCGACCCATCCGCCAGCCCGACGGCACCGAACACCCCCCATGCACTCCCCCGACCAGCGGTCCCGGCCGCGCACCCTGCGCCACGCGGCGTACGGCGTGCTCGCCACCATCGTCGGTCTCGCCGCCGCCCACCTGGTCGCGGCGCTGACCGTTCCGGCGGCGTCCCCGGTGCTCGCGGTCGGCTCGACCGTCATCGACCTGACGCCCACCCCGCTCAAGGAGTGGGCCATCCGGGAGTTCGGCAGCGCCGACAAGCTGGTCCTGGTCGGCTCGGTCACGCTGGTCGTGCTGCTGCTGGCCGCCGTCGCCGGCATCGTCACCGCACGCCGCGAGACCCCCGGACTCCTCGTCCTGGTGGGCCTGGCCGGCGTCGCGGGAGTGCTGGCCGTCCTGCGCCCGGGCTCCGGGCCGCTGGACCTCGTACCTGCCCTGGTCGCCGCCGCGGTCGGAGCCACCTCGCTGTGGTGGCTGCACCGTGTCGACGACCGGGGTCACACGGAACCGTCGCCGGGGGGCGACGGTCCCACTCGACGCGGGGTCGTGCTGGCCTCCGGCGCACTCGCTGCGGCTGCAGTGGCCATGGGGGGCCTCGGTCGCTGGGTGACGTCGTACCGCCTCGGCGGGACGGACGTCGCCCTGCCGGTGGCCACCGACCCCGCGTCGTCCTTCCCCACCGGTCTCGAGGAGATGTACGACGGCATCACGCCGCTGCGCACCCCGACCGGCGACTTCTACCGGGTCGACACCCGGCTGACGCTCCCCACCGTGGACGTCGAGTCGTGGACCCTCACCATCGACGGCGACGTCGACCAGGAGGTCACGCTGACCTTCGACGACCTCGCCGCGATGGACACCGTCGAGCGCGACATCACGCTCACCTGCGTATCCAACGAGGTCGGCGGACCCTACGTCGGCGGCGCCCGCTGGCTGGGCGTGCCCCTCGCCGCCGTGCTCGCCCGGGCCGGCATCGACTCGACGAAGGCCGACCAGATCCTGTCCACCGACGTCGACGGGATGACGATCTCCACGCCGCTCGACGTGGCGCTCGACGGGCGCGACGCGATCATCGCGATCGGCATGAACGGCGGCCCCCTGCCCCGCACCCACGGCTTCCCCGCGCGGATGGTCGTCCCCGGGCTCTACGGCTTCGTCAGCGCGTGCAAGTGGATCACCCGCATGACGCTGACGACGTACGACGCCGAGCAGGCGTACTGGACCGAGCGTGACTGGGTCGTCGACGCACCGATCAAGATCTCGAGCCGCATCGACACCCCCAAGCCGCTGTCGGAGACCGACGCCGGCTCCGTGGTCATCGGCGGCATCGCCTGGGCTCAGGGCGTCGGCATCGACAAGGTCGAGGTCCGCGTCGACGGTGGACCCTGGCAGCCCGCGAAGCTCGGCCCCCAGGTCAACGACGACTACTGGCGCCAGTGGTACCTCGAGTGGGACGCCGAGCCGGGACGGCACCTCATCGCCTCCCGCGCCACCAACAAGGACGGCGACGTGCAGACCGACGTCCGGATGCGTCCCTTCCCCGAGGGCTCGAGCGGACTGCAGGAGATCTCGGTCCTCATCGCCTGATCCGCCTGACCGCCTGATCCCCGCCGCGGCGTCGCCTGGCGGTGAGTGGCGCAGGTTCCGCGCCGGGCCTCCGGGCCCACCGAGACCCCCCGCTCCAAACCGAAAGGCAGTGTCATGAACACCAAGCTCCGCACCCGCTCGATGGGGCTCGCCGCCCTTGCGCTGACCGCGTCGATGGGCCTGGCTGCCTGTGGCAGCGACAGCGACAGCGGCAACGCGTCCGAGCCCACCACGTCCGAGTCGAGCTCCGAGACCCCCATGGAGTCGGAGTCGCCGATGGAGTCCGAGGAGCCGATGGCCGCCGACGCGCCGTTCGGCCCCGGCTGCGCCGGCGTCCCCACCTCCGGTGAGGGCTCCGTCGAGGGCATGGCCGACGACCCGGTCGCGACCGCCGCGTCCAACAACCCGCTCCTCAAGACGCTCGTCGCCGCGGTGACCGAGGCCGACCTGGTGGACACGCTCAACTCGGCCGAGAACCTCACCGTCTTCGCCCCGACCGACGACGCGTTCGCCGCGATCCCGAAGAAGGACCTCAACGCGCTCCTGAAGGACAAGGAGATGCTGACGACCGTCCTGACCCACCACGTGATCGGCGAGCGCCTCAGCCCTGAGGACGTGGCGGGCGAGCACGAGACCCTGGCCGGTGACATGCTCACCGTCGAGGGCGAGGGCGAGGACTTCACCATCGGTGACGCCAGCGTCGTGTGCGGCAACGTGCAGACCGCCAACGCCACCGTCTACGTGGTCGACCAGGTCCTGATGCCGGAGATGTGAGTCGTCGGCTGACGACCACTACGTAAGGATGACTGACGTGGACCACGTGAGGCCCGTACCGGACGGGGCGCCCGAGGGCGTCCCGTCCGGGGGCGACCCGGCTCGGCTGGCCGACCTGCTCCGGCAGGCGGCGCTGGGCGACGAAGCGGCCTTCGCCGCGTTCTACGACGCGACGTCCGCACGGGCCTACGGCTTGGCGCTTCGCGTGGTCCGCAACCCGGCACACGCCGAGGAGGTCACCCAGGAGGCCTACCTCGACGCCTGGCGATCCAGCACGAGGTACGACGCCGGGCGCGGGAGCGCCGTCGGCTGGCTGCTGACGATCGTCCACCGCAAGGCCGTCGACCGGATCCGCTCGGTCGAGGCCGCCACGTCCCGCGACGAGACGTGGAACCGCGAGGCCGCGCCGACCGACCACGACCAGACCTCCGAGGCCGCACACGCCTCGCTCGATGCAGCCCGCGTCCGCGGCGCGGTCGCCACCCTGACCGACGTGCAGCGCCAGGCCGTCGAGCTCACCTACTTCGGCGGCTACACGCACACCGAGGTGGCCACCTTGCTGGACGTCCCGCTCGGGACGGCGAAGACACGAATACGCGACGGACTGATCCGCCTGCGGGACCTGATGGGAGTGGCGTCATGAGTGAGATGGACATCCACAAGCTCACGGGCGCCTACGCCATGGACGCTCTCGACGAGCTCGAGCGTGCGCGGTTCGAGCAGCACCTCGCGACGTGCGAGGACTGCAGGGCCGAGGTCGCCGAGCTCCGCGAGACGGCGGCGCTGCTGTCCGAGACCGTCGCGGTCCCGCCACCGGCGGCCCTGCGCGACTCGGTCCTCGCCGGCATCTCCCAGATCCGCCCGCTCGCCCCTGAGGTGACCGCCTCCCCGTCGCGCCACGCCGACCGCCCGGCAGCACGGGGGCGGGGCTGGATGCCCTTTCTGGTCGCGGCGGCACTCGCGCTCATCGTCGGGGTCGGCGCCCTGGTGACGCAGCCCTGGGCCCCGTCCGACGACGTCCAGCGCCTGACCGCGGCCGAGCAGGTCCTGCAGGCGCCCGACGCTCAGGCGGTCTCCGTCGACCTCGGCGAAGCAGGCAACGCGACCCTCACCCGGTCGAAGTCCCAGGACCGTGCGGTGATCACCACCGAGGACATGGCCTCCGCCCCCTCGGGCAAGGACTACGAGCTGTGGTTCATCGACGGCGACACGTTCGTCTCCGCCGGGCTGATGCCCGACGAGCCCGACCAGACGGTCGTCCTCGACGGGTCCGCCGGGGCAGCCGCCGCCGTCGGCATCACGGTCGAGCCGGACGGAGGCTCCAAGCAGCCCACCAGCGACCCGATCGCCGTGTTCGACCTGGCCGAGGCGACATGAGCGCCGCCACCACGCCACAGCGGATCGCCGTCGTCGGCTCCGGCGTGGCGGGGCTCACCGCTGCCTGGGTGGCCTCGCGCACCGCCCACGTGACCCTCTACGAGGCCGACGACCGCCTGGGTGGCCACGCCGACACCCACCGCGTCGCGACCCCCGACGGCGAGCTGGCCATCGACACGGGCTTCATCGTCCACAACCGTCGGACCTACCCCACCCTGCTGCGGCTCTTCGCCGAGCTCGGGGTGGCGACCCAGCCCTCGGAGATGTCCCTGTCGGTCAGCGACGCCGGCACCGGTGTCGAGTACGCCGGTGCGCTCGGCGCGCGCGGCCTGTTCGCCCAGCGGTCCTCGCTCCGCTCGCGCGACCACTGGCGGATGCTGCTGGAGATCCCCCGCTTCCACCGCCGGGCGAAGGCCGTGCTCGCCGACGGCGCTGCGTCATCCGGATCGGCACCTACTGGTGCGGGTTCGCATGACGCAGAGGCCGACCAGACGCTGCGCGACTTCCTGCGCGACGGCGGCTTCTCGCCCGGTTTCGTCCGGCACTTCATGGAGCCGCTGGTGGCGGCCGTCTGGTCGTGCGACCCGGCGACGTCCCTGGACTACCCCGCCCGCTACCTCTTCACCTTCCTCGAGCACCACGGGATGCTCGGCGTCTTCGGCTCGCCGGAGTGGCGCACCGTCACGGGCGGCTCGGCGACGTACGTCGCCGCGGTGGCCGCCGGCCTGCAGGAGGTCCGGCTGGAGACCAAGGTGACGTCGGTGCACGAGCTCGCCGACGGTGTCGAGGTCACCGACGGCAGCGGCGCCACCACCCGCTTCGACGCGGTCGTGGTCGCCACGCACCCCTCGCACGCGCTCGCGATGCTCGAGTCGCCCACCGACCTCCAGCGCGAGGTCCTCTCCGCGCTGCCCTACAGCAGCAACCCCGCGCTCCTCCACACTGACACCTCCCTGCTCCCGACCGCCCCCGACGCACGGGCGTCGTGGAACTTCCACCGCCCTGCGACCGAGCCTGCGACGTCGCAGGGCGGCGTCACGGTCACCTACGACCTCACCCGCCTCCAGCGGCTGCCCACCGACACCCACTACCTCGTCACCCTGGGCGGCGAGGACCTCGTCGACCCGGCGAGCGTGATCGACCGGATGGAGTACGAGCACCCGCTCTACACGCCCGCGGCGGTGGCCGCGTCGCGCCGGCTGCCCGAGATCAACACGTCGCGGATCGCCTTCGCCGGGGCGTACCACGGCTGGGGCTTCCACGAGGACGGCGCCCGCTCGGGTCTCGCGGCGGCCACCCACCTCGGCCTCCCCTGGGTCCGCACCACCCCGACGCTGCCGCGGCCGGGTCGCTTCGAGACCACCATCCGCCACACCCGGCGCAGCCCGTTCCGGCGCACCTTCGAGCACCACTCGACCTTCTGGCTCGTCGACCTCGACGACCTGCCCGACCACGGCGTGCTGGCGCGGTTCGAGGCGCGCGACCACCTCGGTGCGCCCGACGCCACGCTGCGCGACAACGTCGAGTCGTTCCTCGCCGACAACGGCGTCTCGCTCGGCGACGGCGACCGTCCCGGCACGATCCTGATGGCGGCGCACCCGCGCTCCCTCGGTCACTGCTTCAACCCGATCAGCGTCTTCTGGTGCTTCGACGACGAGGCCCGCCAGGCAGGCGTGGTCGTCGAGGTGCACAACACCTACGGCGACCGGCACGCCTACCTCGTCCACCCCGACGGGCAGGGCCGCGCCCGCACCGACAAGGCGCTCTACGTCTCGCCCTTCCACGGCGTCGATGGCTCGTACGACGTCGCCGTGCCCGTCCCGACCGACCGCCTCGACATCGCGATCACGCTGCGTGGTCACGACGACGGGTCCGCGCCGTTCAGCGCGAGCCTCACCGGCGCCCGCAGCGACGTGCCCGTCCGCCGGACTATCGGCGCGACCCTGCGTGGCAGCGCACTCATCCGCGCGCACGGCATCTGGCTGTGGGCCCGCCGGCTGCCGGTCCGCCCCCGACCACAGACCACCCACCGACAGGAGGGAGTCCGATGACCCTCGAGAAGAACCACGAAGACCGGTCTCGTGACAGGCGCCAGGGCGCCTTCCTCGACCACCGGGAGGAGCGGCGGGGCATGCCCGCCCTCGAGCAGCTGCCCGCCGGCCCCCGCACCGCGGTCTCGGCCGCCGTCGCGCGCCGCCTCTTCCGCGCCGCCGTCGCCCGCCTCGACATCACGGTCGTGGAGGAGCCGACCGGTCGCCGGTTCGGGCGCGGCGGACCGCTGATGCGCCTGCACCGGCCCGAGGAGTTCTACGCCCGGGTGGGCCGTGACGGCCTGATCGGCTTCGGCGAGGCCTACCTGACCGGCGCCTGGGACGCCGACGACCTGGCCGGCTTCCTCACCGTGCCGGCAGCCCGCATGTCCACGCTGGTGCCCGAGCCGCTGCAGCGCCTCCGCGCCCTCGTGATGCCCCGGCTGCCCCATCACCAGCGGAGCACCGAGGCCAACAGCCAGGCCAACATCTCGCACCACTACGACCTGTCCAACGAGCTCTTCGCGCTCTTCCTCGACGAGACCCTGAGCTATTCGTCCGCGCTCTTCGACACCTCCGTCCTCCCGGCCGGGGCGGGCCCCGGCTCCGTCGGTGACCACCTGGTCGCCACTCCACCAGAGCCCACCGACGACCGGGACCCGACCGTCCACAGCCCCGACCTCGCGGACGCGCAGGGTCGCAAGGTCGAGCGCCTCCTCGACGAGGCCGGAGTCACCGCCGGCACCCGCGTCCTCGAGATCGGCACCGGGTGGGGCGAGCTCGCCATCCGCGCCGCCCGGCGCGGCGCGAGCGTCCACACGATCACGCTGTCGGTCGAGCAGCTCGAGCTCGCCGAGAGGCGGATCGCCGCGGCCGGGTTCGCCGACCGCGTCCACGTCGAGCTGATGGACTACCGCGCGCTCGCCGCCACCGGTGCGACGTACGACGCCGTGCTGTCCGTGGAGATGATCGAGGCCGTGGGCCACGAGTTCTGGGGCACCTACTTCGGCACCATCGACCGCGTGCTGGCGCCCGGCGGCCGGGTCGCCATCCAGGCGATCACGATGCCGCACGACCGGATGCTCGCCACGCGCGACGGCCACACCTGGATCAACAAGTACATCTTCCCCGGCGGCTTCCTGCCCAGCGTCGAGGTCATCGACCAGGTCACCCGCGGCGAGACCACCCTCCGGCTGACCGGGCAGCTCGCCATGGGCGACCACTACGCCGAGACGCTGCGCCGCTGGGACCGCCGGTTCCTCGCCCAGCGCGACGCCGTCCTCGCCCTCGGCTTCGACGACCTCTTCATGCGGGTCTGGCACTTCTACCTCGCCTACTCGCAGGCCGGTTTCGCGAGCGGCTACCTCGACGTCTCGCAGCTCACCTTCACCCGGGAGGACCGGTGACACCCGCGACCCGGACCGCGCCGTCCGACACCACGCTGACCTCCGCGGGCGTCGCCGACCGCCTCGCCGCGGCGGTCCGCCCGTTCATCGGCGGCGACCTGCCGGTGCGCCTGCAGGCATGGGACGGCTCGGTCGCCGGACCGGCCGGCGCCCCGTTGGTGGTCCTTCGGTCGCCCGACGCGCTGCGCCGGCTGCTGTGGCACCCGGGCGAGCTCGGCGCTGCCCAGGCCTACGTGACCGGCGAGCTCGACGTCCCCGAGCAGGACGGCTGGGACCTCGGCTCCGCGCTGACGCACGCCTTCGAGGTCGGCGCCGAGCGCGGGCTGTCCGGCGTGCGCCTCTCGCCGCGCGCCCTGGTCGACGCGGTCCGCACCGCCGCCGGGCTCGGCGCGCTGGGCCGACCCCCAGCGCCCCCGGCCTCGCAGGCGCAGGTCACGGGACGGCTGCACAGCCTCGCCCGCGACCGGTCGTCGATCAGCCACCACTACGATCTCTCCAACGAGTTCTACTCCCTCGTCCTCGAGCCGCAGATGGCCTACAGCTGCGGCTACCACGCCTCCCCCGACGTCTCGCTCGAGGAGGCGCAGCGCGCCAAGCTCGACCTCGTCTGCACCAAGCTCGGCCTCGAGCCCGGCATGCGGATGCTTGACGTGGGCTGCGGGTGGGGCTCGCTGTCCCTGCACGCGGCCGAGCACTTCGGGGCGCAGGTCACCGGGGTGACGATCTCGGCGGAGCAGAAGGCGTTCATCGACGCCCGGATCGCCGAGCGCGGGCTGCAGGACCGGGTCGAGATCCGGCTGCAGGACTACCGCGAGGTGCCCGAGCGCGACCACTTCGACGCTGTCGGCTCGCTGGAGATGGGCGAGCACGTCGGTGCGCGCAACTACCCGACCTACGTCGAGGTGCTGCGCCGCTCGGTCCGGCCGGGCGGGCGGGTTCTCGTCCAGCAGATGTCGCGCCAGGGCGCCGGCGGCGGCAAGCACCCGGGCGGCGGCCCGTTCATCGAGTCGTTCATCGCCCCCGACATGACGATGCGGCCGGTCGGCGAGACCGTCGGCCTGATCGAGGCGGGCGGGCTCGAGGTGCGTGACGTGCACGCGATGCGCGAGCACTACGTGCACACCGTGGCGGGCTGGATGGCCAACTTCGAGGCCAACCTGCCCCGGCTCCAGGAGCTCGTCGGCGAGGAGGTCGTCCGCGTCTGGCGGCTCTACCTCGTCGGCGGCGCCCTCGCCTTCCGCGACGGCCGGATGGGCGTCGACCAGGTCCTGGCCGTCCGCCCCGGCGGTCCTCACACCCTGCCGGCGGTGCGCGCGTGCTGAGTGCCGCACTGGTCGCGCTCCTCGCCGCCGCCGTCGTCATGGGGTCGACGGCGGCGGTGAGCCGTCGTCTGGACCGGGTCGCCGTGGTCGACGTGGCCTGGGGGCTGGCGTTCGTCGCGATCGCCCTCGCCCTGGCGCTCGTGTGGCCCGACGCCCACTCCTGGCTCCTCGCCGCCCTCGTCACCGCGTGGGGCGGCCGCCTCGCGTGGCACATCGGGCGCCGCTCGCGCGGGCACGGCGAGGACCCCCGCTACGAGAAGATGCTCGGCGGGCCGGGCTGGTCCGCCGGCGCCGGACGCGTCGTCACCAAGGTCTTCCTGACGCAGGCCGTCGTCGCGTTCCTCATCTCCGCGCCGCTCCAGGTCGCGGCGGCGTACGACGTCCGCTGGTGGCCCGTGGTGTGGGCGGGTGTCGTGGTCTGGGCGGTGGGGGTGTTCTTCGAGGTCGTCGGCGACGCGCAGCTCGAGGCCTACAAGGCCCGGCCGCGCGAGTCGCGCCCACGGATCCTCGACACGGGCCTGTGGGGCTGGAGCCGGCACCCCAACTACTTCGGCGACGCCTGCGTGTGGTGGGGCCTCTGGATCGCGGGCGCGCTGGCGGTGGGCTGGCTACCGGGCCTGCTCACCGTGTGGGCGCCCGCCGCGATGACGTACTTCGTGCGCAACGTGACCGGCGCCAAGCTGCTGGAGCGGACGATGTCGCAGCGTGAGGGGTGGGACGAGTACGCCGCCCGGGTGCCGCTGTTCGTCCCGCGTCCCCCGCGGGGCTGAGGTCGGAGCGGGATCTCCGGGCGCCCGCAGGGGGGGTTCTGTGGGCGTGACGACCGTCTTCGGGTGACAATGCGCCGGTGGGTGAGCAGGAGGGGCTCGACTGCGCCGTCGAGGCGATGCAGGCGGGGGACGAGGCGGCGTTCCGCGTCGTCTACCGTCATGTCCAGCCATCGCTCCTGCGCTACCTCACCGTCCTCGTCGGCCCCGTCGAGGCCGAGGACGTCGCCAGCGAGGCCTGGGCGCAGGCCTTCCGCGACCTCGACCGGTTCAGCGGCGACGCTGACGGCTTCCGCGGGTGGATCACCACGATCGGCCGCAACCGCGCCCTCGACCACCTGCGCCACGCCCGGCGCCGGCCCGTCGCCGACGACTCGGTCGAGGACCTCGTGGACCTACCGGACGACGTTGACGTCGAGGCCGACATCATCGGCAGGGCCGAGTCCGAGGCGGTCATCCGACTGATCGGCAGCCTGCCCCGCGACCAGGCGGAGGCCATCATGCTGCGCACGGTGCTCGGCTTCGACGCCCCCACCGCGGCCCGCATCCTCGGCAAGCGCCCGGGCGCCGTGCGCGCTGCGGCCCACCGCGGCCTCAAGCAGCTGGCCAAGCGAATCTCCGAGGAGCCGTAACACCTGTGACTGCCGTGACGCTGAAGGGAGTGAGATGAGCACCCCGGACCCCCGCCTGTCCCGCCGTGATGCCGAGCGCCTGCTCGACGCCCCCGCGGAGCACGACAGCGTCCTCGGGTGGGCCCTCACCGCCGCCAGTGCTCCCGCACACCCGAGCGAGCTCCACGGCGAGGACGCAGCAGCAGCGGCCTTCCAGGCCGCGCGACTCTCGCCGGCACCGTCGACCAGGATCGGCTACGTCTCGCCCTCGCGCCTCGGGAGCCGCGCCGCCGCCCGGGCCGTGATCGCGACCGGCGCCGTCGTCGCCCTCACCTCCGGCGGCTTCGCCCTCGCCAGCACCACCGGCCTCCCGGGCCTGCCCGACCTGCCGGGGCTGCCCGCCCTTCCCGGCCAGGCGTCCGACCGGGCCAGCGACGCCACGGCCGACGCACCGCGCGGCGCGGCCGGCTCCGTCACTCCGGGTGACAGCGGCAGCACGGACGGCAGCCCCTCCGGGTCGACCAGCGGCTCGCCCAGCACCTCCGGGTCGACCGGTTCCTCCAGCTCGACGGCGTCGCCCGGGTCCCCGTCCGCCACTCCGTCCCAGTCACCGTCGGAGTCCCCGTCCGCGACCTCCGACGGTCCGGCCACCCCGTCGCCCAGCTTCGAGGGCCTCTGCCGGGCCTTCCAGGCCACCGACCGCTCCGACGTCGGCTCGTCGCTCGACAGCGCCGCCTTCCTCGCGCTCGCGACCCAGGCCGGCGGTGCCGACCGGATCGCCACCTACTGCATCGACCTCATCGGTCCGCCGAAGCAGACCGCCAAGCCGACCCCGTCTCCCGGCAAGCCCACCGACCAGCCTACGAAGGGCAACCAGGGCAACCAGGGCAACCAGGGCAACCAGGGCAACCAGGGCAACCAGGGCTCCGGCAACAACAACGCCGGCAGCAACGCCAGCTCGGGCAACAACAGCTCGGGCAGCCAGAACAACGGCTCGACGAACCAGCCGAACCCGAACAGCCAGACCAACAACGGCAACGGGAACGGCAACGGGCCGGGGAAGTCCGGCAGCTCGTCGAACCCGAGCCCGGTGACCACGCCGGCCACCCCCACCAGTCCTGCAGCTCCAGCCAGCCCGACCACCAGGCCGACCGGCCCCGGCAGCTCGGGGACCCCGGACAAGGGGGGCGGCGCACACACGTCCGGGTGACTCCCGGCGGCGGCCGCGTTCCGCAGGACCGGCTCTCGCACCCCGCACGTCGACCTCCCGCCGACGTACGGGATCCCCCCAGAACCGCGAGATCCACGTCCTACCAACGCACAGACGACGGCATGGCCCTCCCCCGGGGTCATGCCGTTGTCGTGTCCCCGTCGGCCCCGCACTGTCCGCGTCACGCGTTAGGTTCGGTGGCATGGGCCGCCCGCTCTCCGCGCAGGAGGACACCAACCGACGGATGCTGCGCGCCCGCGACGAGATGGACCGCCGCTACGCCGAGCCCCTCGACGTACCCACCCTTGCCGCCATCGCCCACCTGTCGGTGTCGCAGTTCGGGCGCGTGTTCCAGGACGTCTACGGCGAGACGCCCCACCGATACCTCCAGCGGCGTCGGGTGGAGCGGGCGATGACGCTGCTGCGCCAGACCGACCGACCGGTGACCGACGTGGCGTGGGACGTCGGCTTCGCCAGCCTCGGCACCTTCAGCCGCACCTTCAGCAACGTCGTCGGGTGCTCACCCACGGAGTTCCGCGCGGGCCACACCCCGGTCGCCGTTCCGTCGTGCTTCATCGCCGCATGGACGCGCCCCCGCGAGCGGCAGGCGCCGGCCGTGCCCAGCCGCGCTGAGGGGATGGCCGCCCCGAGGACAGCGGTTTCGGAGAAGCGGGAGGGGGTCGTCGCTGGCTAGCGTCGTCGCCATGAACACCAACCACATCACCAGCCTCCACATCCGCAGCGTGCCGGTCCTCGACCAGGACGAGGCGCTGGACTTCTACACCACCCACCTCGGCTTCGAGGTGCGCGACGACATCGACCTCGGCTTCATGCGCTGGCTGACCGTCGGCGTCCCGGGCCAGGACACCTCGATCCTGCTCGAGCTCGTCGGGGCGCCCATGCACGACGAGTCGACCGCCGCACAGGTGCGCGAGCTCGTGGCCAAGGGTGCCCTCGGCGGCGTCTTCCTGCTGAGCGACGACGTGCACGCGACCTACGCCGCGCTCCGCGACGCCGGCGTCGAGATCACCCAGGAGCCGGTCGAGCAGCCCTACGGCACCGACTTCGGCATCCGCGACCCGTTCGGCAACCACGTCCGCATCAACCAGCCGGCCACGGCCTGAAGGGACCTCGATGAGCTACCCACCGCCGATCTACCACGGCGACTCCGGCGAGGTGTCCGCCAGCGTCGTGCCGGCGGACGTCGAGCCCGCCGTCGTCTACCCCAACGGCAACAAGGTCTTCTACCTCGCCCAGGGCACGGGCACCCAAGGCACGTTCGGCCTCTACCGGTGGGAGTTCGCCGGCCCCGAGAGCGGCCCCGACGCGCACTTCCACCGCACCGTCACCGAGTCGTTCTACGTCCTCGAGGGCACCGTCACGATCTACGACGGCACCGACTGGGTGAAGTGCCACGCCGGCGACTTCGCGCACGTCCCCGCCGGCGGGATCCACGGCTTCCGCAACCAGGACGGGGCGGCCAAGATGCTCCTCCACTTCGCGCCGGGTGCGCCTCGTGAGGCCTACTTCGAGGGGCTGGCCGCCGGCAAGGGCAACCTCGACGGCGATGCCTACGACCGGTTCATGCGAGAGCACGACAACCACTGGGTCTGAGCGAGGTCGGGTGGATCAGGTCACTGCGGCGTTCGACGCCACCCCGCGCCGGGACTTCCTCCCGCGCGGGGTGCGGCGTCGAGCGTCGTACGACGGTCCGCTGGCGATCGCGGCGGACCAGACCAACTCCCAGCCCCGCACCGTCGACGACATGCTGCGGCTGCTCGACGTCCGCGCCGGCCAGCGGGTCCTCGACGTAGGGTCGGGGAGCGGGTGGACGACCGCACTGCTGGCGCACCTGGTCGGGCCGGCCGGGTCGGTGCTCGGCGTCGAGCTGGAGCCGGAGCTGGTGTCGTTCGGCACCGGCAACCTGGCGCGCACCGACCGCCCGTGGGCGTCGATCCGTCGGGCGGAGCCCGGGGTGCTCGGCGACCCCGACGGAGCGCCGTACGACCGCATCCTCGTCTCCGCGATGGCCGACGAGCTGCCGCTCGCCCTGGTCGACCAGCTCACCGATGACGGCGTCCTCGTGGTGCCGGTGGACGGGACGATGCTGCGGGTGACCAACCCGGGGGCCGTCGCCACCGAGCACGGGCGCTACCGGTTCGTGCCGCTGCGCTGAGGTTCTGGCCGGCCCGACCTCCGGGCCAGCCGGACCGGCAGGCTCGCCGCCGCCTCGAGCGGTCCGCGGACCCGGAGCAGCCGGAGCGCCGCCCCGATCGCCAGGAGCACCACGACGTGGGTGAGGTAGGTCGAGGGCTCCTCCGGCGGCCACACGGCATCGGTGCGCATCACGACGTGGAGCGAGTAGAGCGTGAGCGTCGCCGCGCCCGCTCCGAAGAGGACGGCGAGAACGGCGGTCGCCGGTCGGGGCAGCAGCCGCTCCACGAGCAGGCAGAGCGCGATCACCAGGACCGCGCTGCCGATGGTCTGGGCGAGGTCGATCGGCGTCGCCGAGTGGGGCGCGACGAGCAGCAGCCAGTGCCAGTCGCCGTCGGCGGGCGTCGTGCCGTACATCCCGGTGGCGTTCTCCGACGCGACCGCCGGGTCGACCAGCGACTGCGAGACCTGCGTCGCGAGCACCGCCACCGAGAGTCCGCCGAGGGCCAGGCCGCCGAGCAGCGAGGTGTCGCGCAGGTCGAGGCGCCCGAGCACGAGACCGGCGAGGAGGTAGGCCAGCCACGGCACGACCGGGTAGTAGCCGGTGAAGAGCAGCTCGCTCGCCAGCTGCCCGGGGTCGGCGAGCTGCTGGAAGGTCGGGCTGTCGAACCCCCGCTCCGGCAGGTGCGGTCGCACCAGGTGCGAGACCACCGGCGCGAGGGCGACCCACGCGACGGTGAGCGGCAGGAGCCAGCGGACACCCAGGAGCGTGAACGGCAGGCCCAGGACGAACAGCACGCCGTAGTAGGTGAGGATGATCGCGATGCCGGTGTCCAGGCCACCGAGCAGCAGGCCGAGCCCGCCGATCAGCAGCGCCCGGACGGCGATGCCGAGGGTGCGCAGCGCGAGCGGCCGACCCCGCAGCGGCTCGCGGGTCATCAGGGCGAGGCTCACCCCGGCCAGCACCGCGAAGAGCGCCGACGCCCGGCCACCGGCCAGCCACTGGGCGGTGGTGAGGTCCCCGGCAGGTGTGCGCTCGTCGAGCACGTGGGTGGCGACCATGCCGAGCAGCGCGAGGCACCGGGCGACGTCCAGCCCGACGAGGCGGCCGCTCCGGGTCCCGGTCATGGGCCCCATCCTGCCGGGCGGCTCGCGAACGGGCGGGTGGGCTCAGGCGTCGGGCCGGGCGACCTGGTCGGCGAGGCGTGCGGGCGCCTGGATGCAGTAGGAGTCGGTCAGCAGCTCGGCGAGCTCGTCCCAGTCGGTCTCGACGTCGAGGAGCATCCCGATGTAGTTGCCGCCCCAGCCGGCCCGGAAGTAGGGGTCACCCATGTGCTCGAAGGCGGCCACCTCGTCGGGCTCGCCGCGGAAGGTGATCCGGAAGAGCTGGTCCTCCCCGCCGAAGACGTGGGCCACCGTCGCACTGCCCACGCGCCACCGGGTGCCGGTCCACGCCGACTCCTGCCGGCAGCGCGGCAGCGCGCCGAGCACCGCGTCGATGCGCAGCACCCACTCCTCGGGCACGAGGGGACGGTCGGCGAGGGCCACGGCGCGATCCTGCCACCGCGCACCGACACCGACATCCCGCCGCCGGGGTCGGTTGGTCGGACGGACAGCAGGGTGGTGCCCGGCTCGGCCGGACACCACCCCGTGCGTCGCTGCGTCAGCCCAGGCGACCGAGCTTGACCACCCGCGCCGAGCGGGCGCCGTAGTTGGCGTCACCGCGGTAGGTGGCAGCCAGCTTCCACGAGCCGCGGGTCACCTTGGGCAGTGCCACGACGGCCTTGCCGCGGACCAGGGTGGCCCGGACCTTCTTGGTGACCTTGCCCGAGGTGAGCTTGACCAGCACCTTGCCGGTGGGAGCGACGCCGGTGGCGACACCGACGACCTTGACGACGGCCTTGCCGGCCTTCTTGGTCGTCGGCTTCTTCGTCACCGTGACCTTGACGGACGTGGCCCTGGCCTTGCCGACCACGAGGGTGCCCGTGCCGGCCGAGGTTCGCACGGACGCGTCGCCGGCGTAGCTCGCCGTCAGCGTCCGCGTGCCGGCGGCCAACGACGACGGCAGGGTGAAGACCGCCTTGCCGCCGCTCAGCGGCGCGGTGAGGTCGGACCCCGTCCCGGTGAGGGTGACCACTCCGGTGGGCTGGGCACCGGTCGCCGCGACGGAGACGGTGACGGTGGCGGCCTTGCCGTGCGTGGTGGAGGGGGCGCTGACGGTGGTGGTCGACGCAACCGCTGCGGCGGTGGCGGCGATTGCGGCGGCGGTCACCTGCCGGGTGGCAGTGGACTCGCGGACGATGCCGTCGGCGGAGCCGCTGTAGTGGAACGTCAACGAGTGGCTGCCGGCCGCCAGGCCGGGCAGGTCGATCGCGGCCGCCCCGTCCACGAGGTCTGCGGCGGTGAGCACGGTCGCGCCCTCGCGGACCTCGATCCGACCCGTCGGCTTGTCGACCGTGCTCGCCGGGGCGGTGCCGGCGTTCGCCGTGTTGAGCGAGCGGAAGCCGCTGTAGTCGGGAGCGGTGACGCTCACCTGCACCGGCGTGGCGACGCCGGGCGCGACCGACTCCGACAACGTCGCCGACACGGTGCTGGCGTGTCCGCCGCCGAGGATGGCGAGCACGTCCCTGACGCGACCGATCCCCTCCTTGGCGAACGCGCGCTGGTTCTCCATCGCGTTGAGGTTGGCCTCGGAGGCACTGGGCGCGTTGCCGATGAGGGTCGTGTCGGAGCGCGGAAGGTCCTGTCCCTGGACGTACCACCACTCGGTCATGTACTCGGTGAAGGTCCCGTCGGCGTTCTTGCGGATCGCCTGGTCGAGGACCGGCGCCGGGTTGCCCTGGGCGTCCTTGTGGTCCTTGTTGTACGTCAGGAGGTGGCCGACCTGGATCTTGCGGGCCTCGGCGAGGGTGCCCGAGGGGTCCCCGCCGGGGTAGTAGCGCACCGGGTTGACGCCGGCCGTGCCCGGGTCACCGGTCTTGCGGTACTGGGTGAAGGCGTTGGAGAGGTAGGTGTTGACCAGGTCGCCGTAGAGGTAGGACGGGCGACTGTTGACGGCCTCCGCGCCGACGAGCGCGTTGTCGCGGATGTGCAGCAGGTTGCCGCTGCCGTTGGACGCCGTCGGGTCGTTGGTGTTCAGGACGAAGTCGAAGGCGTACACGGTCTTGATGCCGTTCTGCTGCGCAGCCTTGTTGGTGGCCTTGATGATCGCGGCCGTGTTGTGGCACCAGGTGCCGCCGAAGAGCAGGGCGAAGTCGCCGGGGCTCTGCAGGATGTGCAGCAGCTCGGGGTAGGTCACCGACTGCACGCGGAACCCGTCCGTCGCGTCGGAGGAGTCGAAGATGTCGCCGCCGAACTTGGCGTCGTCGGGGTAGCGCACGTCGTGGCGTCGATTGTGCTCGCCGCCGAGGAAGTCGAACTGCGTGTCGACGCCCAGCGTGCCTGCCGAGGTGAGCACGTCGGCGACGTCCTCGCGGTAGGCGGTGACCTCGGCGGGGGTGTCCAGGTCGGCCGCGGCGACCGGGGCGGTGAGGGCGGCCGTGATCCGGTTGGTGTCGCCGCCGGACCCGTCGTAGACGAAGAGGTAGGGATCCTGCGTGTGGGCCTGGGTGAACGGCGTCTCGGCGTCCTTGCCGAGGTAGTTGTCGACCAGCGCGGTGCCGTACTTGCCGACGAAGGCCTTGCCCGCGTCCGAGAGCTTGAGGCGGCTGGGGTCGAAGACGTCGAGGTCCTTGCCGTCGAGACGGGGGTCGAAGTTGTAGACCTTCGTGATCCCGTTGGCCTTGGCCACCGCGTCGATGTGGCCGAGCGCGTTATGCAGCGTGGCGTCCTCGGGACCGCCGATGACGAAGGCGAACTTGCCGGGCTTCTTCAGCAGGTACTCGAAGCGCTCGAGGGTGGCGGTCTCGAACACCGACCCGGGGGCGACGGCCGCGTACTTGGCGTCGAACCAGTCGATCGTCGCGCCCTTGGTCGCGGGAGGAACGGCGGAGGTGGCTGCCGCTGCGGTCTGACCGGCGGCCGTCGACGGCAGCGCGCCGGCGAAGGTGGCGCCGACGGCCAGGGACAGCACTGGCACGAGGGCGCCGAGCACCCGGCGTACGTTGCGTGGTCTGGACATGGATGTTTTCCTGTTCTCGAATGAGTCGTGTCGATGCGGATCGGCAGATGTGTTCGCGCGGGAGGCCCGGTGTTGCCGCACCGGGCCACCCGTCTTTCGTACGGAGGTCAGGCCCGGGCGGGCTCGACCTCGGTGTCGGCCAGGGCCGAGCTGCCGCGACGGCGCTTGGTGACCGCGTGGCCCCCGAGGGCCACTGCCGTCGCGCCGACGAGCCCGAGCAGGAGGAGCAGGCCGCCTCGGCTGGACGAGGCAGGAGCCGCAGCGGCGGCCGTGTCGGTCGGCGCTTCGGACGCCGCGGTGGCCACGGCGGCCGCGACCGTGACGGGGTTGCTGCTCAGCTCGACCCCGTCGTAGAGCACGACCACGTGGTGGTCACCGGCCTCGACCGTCTCCGGCAGCAGGGCCTCCACCTCGAAGCGTCCCTTGCCGTCGGTCTGGACCTGGGCGAGCAGGACCGGGTCGGAGTGGAGCTCGACGCTGAGGTCCGGGACGTTGCGGGCGAATCCGCGTCCGGCGACGACGACCCGCTCGCCCGCGATGAGGTCACCGGTGACCGTGACGGTGCCGCGCACCTGGGTGGGGTCCTGACCGATCGTGACCTTGTCGGAGGAGCCCGAGGTCTCGGGACTGCCCGACGCGTACACCGCGCTCACGGTGGCGCGGTAGACGCCGTCGGGGACGTCGGTGAAGGTGTGGGTCGTGGTGGTGCCGGCCACGGTGGCCCGGGGTCCGCGCAGCAGGGCGACCCGGTACTCGACGAGCCCGGTTCGATCGCCCGTGGGCGGCTGCCACGTCACGGTCGCGTCCGTTCCGTCGACGGTGACCGTGGGCGGAGCCAGCAGGGCGGAGACCTGCTCGGCCTGCTCCTCCGCGGTCCCCTCGACCGTCGGGGTCGCTGACGGGGTCGCGGTCGACGTGGACGTGGTGCTGTCCGTGCTGTCACTGGCGTCCGTCGTGCCGCTGCTGCCGTTCTTGCCGCCACCACTACCGGTGTTGCCCGTGTTGCCGGTGCCACCACCACTGCCGTTGTTGCCGGTGCTGCCGTTGTTGCCGGTGTTGCCGGTGCCCGGGGATGGCGTCGCGCTCGGGCTGTTCGTGGTCGGCTGCGCGGTGGGGCTCGACGTCGTCGGCTGCGCGGTGGGCGACTGTGTCGCGGTCGGCGTCGGGGTGGGGGTCGGCGTCGGGGTCGGGGTGGGTGTCTGCTGGTCGGCATAGCTGTGCGGACCACCGCCGACGTGGGTGCCGTTGCGGTTGGGGTAGACCGGGTTGTTGTTGCCGTCGAGGATGCAGCCCGAGATCCACAGGCAGGTCTCGTCGTCGACGCAGGGCAGGTCGTCGCCGCCGTCGATCCAGCGGTCGCTGGCCACCTTGTCCGAGACGGACGGCTCGGCGGACGAGGCGGCAGCCGTGGCGGCGGACGGGGCGGAGTGCGCAGGACTCAGCAGCGCCGGCAGGAGCGCGACCGAGCCGGCGATGGTGAGGCCTGCGAGCAGGCGGGAGGAGCGTCGTCGAGGGATGGGTGGCATGGGTCGGGACCTTTCGGTGGTGGGATCGGGCTCAGGGGGCCAGCGCCGGTCGGCGCGGCTCGGTGTCGGACTCGGTCTCGTGCTCGGTCTCGTGCTCGGCCAGGACATCGCGGTGCCCGTCCTGGTCGCTCGGTGCCTCGGTCGGCGTGTCCACGCCCCGGCTGAGGAAGACGGCGTCGTCGAGGCGGCCCTCGCGCCGGGCCACGATCGTGGTCGCCACGCCGGCGGCGGTGACGTTGGTCAGGGTGCGGGCCATGTCGGCGACGGTGCTGATGGGCAGGGTCAGGGCGAGGAACTCGAGCGGCAGACCGGCTGCCGCGAGCACCGTCGTGGTGGTGATCGTGGCGGTGCCGGGAACCCCCGCGGTACCGAGCGAGACCAGCAGGCACAGCACCGCCAAGACGGCGTAGTCGGCGGCGCCGTACGCCATGCCCGTGGCGTTGATGCCCCAGATCGCCACCAGGAGCGGCCAGATCGCGGCGCAGCCGGGCATGCCGAGGTTGGCGCCGAGCGGGGCCGTGAAGCCGGCGATCTCCCGCGGGACGCCGATGCGGCGCGTGAGCACCTCGGTCGTCACCGGGAGGGTGCCGATGCTGCTCTGGGTGGTGAAGGCGGTGGTCTGCGCGGGCAGGAACGACCGGAACCAGGTCACGGGGTTGACGTCGGCCGCAACCCGGAGCAGGACGCCGTTGACGAGGTAGGCGTCGACGAAGCAGAGCAGGTAGGTGATGCCGAGCAGCCCGATCAACGACCACAGGGCCGCGCGGTTGCCCGAGGCGTCGGAGACCGCGACCGTGGTGAGGCCGAGCACGGCGTACGGCGTGAGGGCGATGACGTAGCCCACGACGCGGTAGATGATCACCCTGGCGGCCTCGAGCAGCCGGGTCACCGGCTCGACGACCTGCGGCTCACGAGCGGCGACGGCCGCGTAGGCGACCGCGATCAGCAGTGTGAAGATGATGACCGGGATCACCTTGCCGTCGGCGAGGTCACCGACGATGTTCTTCGGGAAGAAGTCGACCACCACGTCCGGCACCGGCCGCACGATGCGGCTGAGCGACTCGGTGTCGACATCGCTGCCGCCGCCGAGCTCGGCGCCCCGTCCGACGCCGAGGCTGAGGGCGACGCCGAGGGTGAGGACGATCGCGATCCCGGTGGTGAGGACCAGCCAGCCGACCGACCGCAGGCCCACCCGGCGCAGGGTCCCTGCCGTGCCGAAGCCCGTCACGCTGGAGAGGATCGAGACGATGATGAGCGGCCCCACGAGGGCCATGAGCCCGTTGACGTAGATGCTGCCGATCGGCTCGACGTACTCGACGTGCCCCTGGAACCCGACGCCGACCGCGACGCCGAGCGGGATCGCGAGGAGCGTGCGGGCGGTGAAGCCGATGCGGCGACGGACGAGATGCAGGCCGAGGATGAGCAGGGCGACGACCGCAAGGGCCGCCAGGTCGATCCAGTTCACGGGCGTGTGCTTTCTTCGGGCGGCCTGGGCGCGCTGCCCGGCACTATTGTCTAGTTAATTACTGGAGAATAGTGCGAAGTTGCGCGGCCAGGAGCCGAAAGTCGCTCGTGGGTGGCAGGAAGTGCCGAGGGTTGCGACACGAAGTGCCGACCACTGCGCAGCACAGCACCCCGAGCGCGCGGGGCTCGAGGTGCTGCTGCGTGGTCGGGCGCGTCAGTAGGACTTCGGCAGCCCCAGGCTGTGCATCGCGACGAAGTTGAGGATCATCTCCCGGCTGACCGGGGCGATCCGGCCGGCGCGGGCGGCGACCAGCAGGCCGGCCATGCCGTACTCCTGCGTGATGCCGTTGCCGCCGTGGGTCTGCACCGCGGCGTCGACGGCGTGCACGGCGGCCTCCGCAGCGGCGTACTTCGCCATGTTGGCGGCCTCGCCGGCCGCCATGTCGTCGCCGGCGTCGACCAGCGCGGACGCCTTCTGCGTCATCAGCCGGGCCAGCTCGTTCTCGATGTGGGCCGTCGCGAGCGGGTGGGCGATGGCCTGGTGGGAGCCGATCGGGGCCTTGAAGACGGTCCGCTCCTTGGCGTACGACGACGCCTTCGCGAGGGCGTGGCGGGCCAGGCCGGTCGAGAAGGAGGCCGCCATGATCCGCTCGGGGTTGAGGCCCGCGAACAGCTGGACCAGCCCGCCGTCCTCGTCGCCGACCAGCGCCTCGCGCGGGAGCCGGACGTCGTCGATGAAGACCTGGAACTGCTTCTCGGGGCTGACGATCTCCATCGGGATCGCGGTGTACTCGAGGCCGGCCGCGTCGGTCGGCACGACGAAGAGGCACGGCTTGAGCTTCCCCGTCCTCGCGTCCTCCGCGCGGGCGACGACGAGCACGTTGGCGGCCTCGTCGACACCGGAGATGTAGATCTTCTGGCCCTTGAGCACCCACTCGTCGCCGTCGCGGCGGGCGGTGGTCGTGATGTTGTGCGAGTTGGTGCCGGCGTCGGGCTCGGTGATCGCGAAGGCCATCGTGGCGGTGCCGTCGCAGATCCCGGGCAGCCACTGCTGCTTCTGCTCCTCGGTGCCGTAGCGGGCGATGACCGTGCCGCAGATCGCCGGGCTGACGACCATCATCAGCAGCGGGCAGCCCTGCGCGGCGAGCTCCTCGCAGACCGCGGCCACGTCACCGATGCCGCCGCCCCCGCCGCCGTACTCCTCCGGGATGTTGATGCCGAGGTAGCCCGCCTTGGCGATCTCGAGCCACAGCTCGGTCGTCTTCTCGCCGGAGCGGGCGCGCTCGACGAACCAGTCACGTCCGTAGCCGCTCGCCAGCTTCGCGACCTGCCTCCGCAGCTCCTGACGCTCCTCGGTCTCCGTGAACGTGCTCATGCGGTCTCCTCGACTTCCTTCGTGGCCACTACTGCCAGGACCTCCCCGGACGCGACCTGCGACCCGGGCTCGACGTTGATCTCGGCGACGGTGCCGTCGTGCGGCGCCGTCACGGTGTGCTGCATCTTCATGGCCTCCAGCACGAGGACGACGTCGCCCGCGGCCACCTCGACCCCGGCCGCCACCTTGACCGCCACGACCGTGCCGGGCATCGGCGCGAGCAGCGAGCCGCTCGCCACCGCGTCGGCGGGATCGGTGAAGCGCGGGACCTCGCGGAGCGTACGAGCCGAGCGCGGGCTGTCGACGAAGACCTCGCGCGTGCCGGGCAGACCCGGGCCGAAGCGCACCTCGCACCAACCGCCCTCTCCCTCGCCCGTCCAGTCGATGCGCCAGCCCTCGGGGAGGCGTTGTGTGCGTGCCACGTCGAAGTCGGCGTTGGGAAAACCGATCCCGGACCGCGTCGCGATCCACTCCCCCTCGAAGACGTCGTCGTCGTAGCCCGTGCGGAACCGCTCCACCTGCCACTGGCTGCGAACATTCCGCCATCCGGTGGGTACGCCTTGCTGGACCGTGCGTCGTTCGTCGCGGTCGAGGACGACCGCGGTCGTCGCGCAGAGCAGTGCAGCCCCGAGCCAGTCACCGCGCACGTCAGCGGGCTCGCGCGACTCCAGCCAGGTGGTCGTCATCTCGCCGGCCACGAAGACCGGGTCGGTGAGGATCTCGACGAGCTGGTCGCGGTTGGTGGTGACGCCGTGGATGCGAGAGCTGCGGAGGGCCGCGACGAGCTTCCGGATCGCCTGCTCGCGGGTCGGCGCCCACGCCATCACCTTGGCCAGCATGGCGTCGTAGTACGTCGACACCTCGTCGCCCGACCCGAAGCCGCTGTCCACGCGGATGCCGGAGGACGCGAGCAGGTCGAAGCCGCCGTCGGCGGGCAGGTCGAAGGTGACCAGCCGCCCGCTCTGGGGGACGTACGACGCGTCCTCGGCGTAGAGCCGGACCTCGATCGCGTGCCCGCCGCGTGGCGGCGCGACGTCGAGAGCTCGGCCCTCCGCGACCGCGACCTGCGCCTCGACGAGGTCGGCGCCGGTCACCAGCTCGGTGACCGGGTGCTCGACCTGGAGCCGCGTGTTCATCTCGAGGAAGAAGAAGCGGTCGGCTGTCGGGTCGTACAGGAACTCGACCGTGCCCGCGCCGCGGTAGGCGATGCCGTCGGCCAGGCTCTCCGCGGCCGCGCACATCGCCTCCTCGGTCGCGGCGGGCAGGCCGGGGGCCGGCGCCTCCTCGACGACCTTCTGGTGACGACGCTGCACCGAGCAGTCACGGGTGCCGAGCGCCCGGGCACCCGAGGCGTCCGCCATCACCTGCACCTCGACGTGGCGCCCGGCCTCGACGTAGGGCTCGACGAAGACCGTGCCGTCGCCGAAGGCCGACGCGGCCTCGGCGCGCGCTGCCTCGATCTCGGCCTCGAGCCGGTCCAGGGTGCGTACGACGCGCATGCCGCGCCCGCCGCCACCGGCCGATGCCTTCACCAGCAGCGGGAAGTCGGGCGCGGTCGGCTCGTCCGGCGCCGTGAGGACCGGGACCCCGGCCTTCTCGGCGATCTCCTTGGAGCGGACCTTGTCGCCCATGGCCTCGATGGCCTCGGGCGGGGGTCCGACCCAGGTCAGCCCGGCGTCGATGACGGCCCGGGCGAAGGCGGCGTTCTCGGACAGGAAGCCGTAGCCGGGATGGATCGCGTCGGCACCGGACCTGAGTGCCGCCCCGATGACCAGGTCGGCGCGGAGGTAGGTGTCGGCGGGCGCGTTGCCGGCGAGCCGGACGGCCCGATCGGCCTCGACCACGAACGGCAGTCCGGCGTCGGCGTCGGAGTGGACCGCCACGGTCTCGATGCCGAGCCGGCGGCAGGTGGCGAACACGCGACGGGCGATCTCGCCGCGGTTGGCGACCAACAGTCTCTGGATCATCTCGGGGTCCCCTCGATGGTGTTCCGGAGGAGCGGAGCGGGGGAGCGAAGAACATCGTGGGGTGAGATCACGGCCGGAACACCCCGAATCCTTCGGCACCCTTGAACGGTGCGTTCTCGATGACGCTGAGGCAGATGGCCAGCACGGTGCGGGTGTCGCGAGGGTCGATGACGCCGTCGTCGTAGAGCATCCCGGACAGCACGTAGGGCAGCGACTGCTCCTCGACCATCTGCTCGACCATCGCGCGCATGCCGGCGTCGCCCTCCTCGTCGTACGCCTGTCCCTTGCCCTCGGCCGCCGCACGGGCGACGATCGACAGCACGCCGGCGAGCTGGGCCGGGCCCATCACGGCCGACTTGGCACTGGGCCAGGTGAAGAGGAAGCGCGGGTCGTAGGCACGGCCGTTCATGCCGTAGTTGCCGGCCCCGTAGGACGCACCCATGATCACGCTGACATGGGGCACGGTGCTGTTGGAGACGGCGTTGATCATCATCGCGCCGTGCTTGATGATGCCGCCCTGCTCGTACTCCTTGCCGACCATGTAGCCGGTGGTGTTGTGCAGGAAGAGCAGCGGGGTGTCGGCCTGGTTGGCGAGCTGGATGAACTGGGTCGCCTTCTGCGCCTCCTCGGAGAACAGCACGCCCTGCGCGTTCGCGAGGATGCCGATCGGGCGGCCGTGCAGCTGCGCCCACCCGGTGACGAGGGAGGTGCCGTAGAGCGGCTTGAACTCGTCGAACGGCCGACCGTTGCGCTCGCTCGTCCCGTCGACGACCCGCAGGATCACCTCGCGCGGGTCGAACGGCTCCTTGAGGTCGGTCGGGACCAGGTCGAGCAGGCCCTCGGGGTCGGCGTCGGGCTCGGCGAAGAGGGCCGCGTGATCCCCGGATATCCGGGGAACTTCCCGCTTGTCGGCCGAAGTACCACCCACGAAGCGGGAAGTCCGGCCGACAAGTGCCGGCTTGCGGCGGTTCAGCCGGGCCACGATCCGGCGCCCGATGCGGATCGCGTCGTGCTCGTCCTCGGCGAGGTAGTCAGCGAGGCCGGAGACCCGGGCGTGCATCTCGGCGCCGCCGAGCGACTCGTCGTCGGACTCCTCGCCGGTCGCCATCTTCACCAGCGGCGGACCGCCGAGGAAGACCTTCGCGCCGCCACGGACGAAGACGGTGTAGTCGCTCATGCCGGGGACGTACGCCCCGCCGGCGGTCGAGTTGCCGAAGACCAGCGCGATCGTCGGCTGCCGCCGCGCGGAGGCGCGGGTCAGGTCGCGGAAGAGGCGACCTCCCGGGATGAAGATCTCCTTCTGCGTCGGCAGGTCGGCGCCGCCCGACTCGACGAGGGAGATGGTCGGGAGGTTGTTCTCCTCGGCGATCTGCGAGGCGCGGAAGATCTTCTTCACCGTCCACGGGTTGGAGGCGCCGCCCTTGACGGTGGGGTCGTTGGCGCTGATCAGGCACTCCACGCCCTCGACGACACCGATGCCGGTGACGACGGACGCGCCGACGGTGAAGTCCGAGCCCCACCCGGCCAGCGGCGAGAGCTCCAGGAAGGCCGACCCGGGGTCGAGGAGCAGCTCGATCCGCTCGCGCGCGGTCAGCTTGCCGCGGGCGTGGTGGCGGTCGACGTACTTCTCCCCGCCGCCCGCCACCGCGACCGCGTGCTGCGCGTCGAGGTCGGCAAGCTTGTCGAGCATCGCGTCCCGGTTGGCGCTCACGCTTCGACCACCGCCTTCATCCGCTCGAGCGTCGTCCGCATGCCGCGACGGTTCGTCCGGCGGCGGAGCGGACCGAGCACCAGCCAGTAGAGGCGGGTCGGCAGGTTGGGGTCGAGGCGGAAGTACTCCGTGACCAGCGTCCCGCCGTCCTTCTCCTCGAGGCGGTAGCCCCAGTTGTTGACGGTGATCGCGTCGGTGCCGACGGAGAACTCGAAGACGCGCTCCGGCTCGCACGCAGTGACGCGGCACGGCGACCAGTACGTCGGACCGACGCCGTTGCGCTTCACGTGCCCGGCGAAGAAGGCCCCCACCTCGGGCCCGGTGGACCCGCGGGTCCACTTCGCCTCGAACGTCTCGGGGCTGAACTCCCCGATCCGCGTCACGTCGCTGACGAGGTCCCAGACCTCGGCGGGCGGGGCGTCCATCCAGAGCGACACCTCGTCGCCCAGGGACGGGAGCTTGATCATCGCTGTCCTCTCATCCTGCGTAACCCATCAGCTTGGCCGTCAGGTCGCGCAGCACCTCGTCGGCGCCGCCCCCGATCGGCAGGAGCCGGGCGTCGCGGTAGTGCCGCTCCACCTCGGTGCCGTGCATGTAGCCGGTGCCGCCGAAGAGCTGCACCGCCCGGTCGCAGACGTACGCCGCGCAGTCCACCGCGGTCTGCTTGGCCAGGCAGGCCTCCGCGACGACGAACTCGCCGGCGGCGTGCCGCGCAGCCACGTCGCGGGTGTAGGTGCGCGCGACCTCGACCTGGCGCCGCATCTCCACCAGCGTGTGCTGGACGGACTGGTTGGCCGACAGCGGCCGGCCGAACGTCTCGCGCTCGCGGGCGTACGCCGCCGCGAGGTCGAGCGAGCGGGCGGCGATGCCGTAGCCGTGGACCGCCAGCGCGATCCGCTCCACGACGAACTGGTCCGCGATCTGACCGAACCCCGAGTCCTCCGCACCGACCAGGTTGGCGGCCGGCACCCGCGCGTCGACGAACGACAGCTCGGCGGTGTCGGAGCAGTGCCAGCCCATCTTCTGCAGCGACCGGGAGACGGTGAAGCCGGGAGTCCCCTTCTCGACGACCACCAGCGAGATGCCACCGTGGCCGGGGCCTCCCGTGCGGACCGCGGTGGTCACGAAGTCGGCGCGGACGCCGGAGGTGATGAAGGTCTTGGCGCCGTTGACGACGTAGTGGTCGCCGTCGCGCGCGGCGGTGGTCGTGATGCGTGCGACGTCCGAGCCGCCGCCGGGCTCGGTGATGGCGAGCGACCCGATCGTGTCGCCGGCGAGCGTCGGGCGGACGAACCTGTCGACGAGGTCGGCGTTGCCGCTGGCAGCGATGTGGGGCAGCGCGATGCCGGCCGTGAAGAGCCCCGCCATCAGGCCGCTCGACGCGCCGGCGTCGAACATCGCCTCCTGCAGCACGACGCTGTCGACCAGGTCGCCGCCGCCGCCGCCCACGTCCTCGGGGAAGGCTGCACCGATCAGGCCGAGGTCACCGGCCGTGCGGTGCAGCGCGCGCGGGATCTCCCCGGCGTCCTCCCACTCCTGCAGGTGCGGCACGACCTCGCGGCGGACGAACTCCGCCGCGGTCGCCCGCAGCGCCGCGTGCTCGGCGCTCATACGAGGCTCTCCTCGATCGAGACCAACCGCGAGCGCAGCCATTCACCGAGCGCCTTGGCCTGCGGGTCGAACCGGGTGGACGCCGCGACGCCCTGACCGAGCAGGCCGTGGACGACGAGGTTGACCGCCCCCAGGTGGGGCAGCAGCCACACGTCGACGTCGAGGTCGGCCGCCTCGGGCAGCAGCGCGGGGATGCCGCGTGGCGACATCAGCTTGAACAGCCACTGCACGCGGGCGTCGTACGTCGCCGGGTCGGTGCCGTCGTGGGCGACCCAGAGACCGATGTTGGCGTCGCCGCCCTTGTCGCCCGAGCGCGCGTGGACGAACGTCCCCAGCGGCAGGCGTCGGGTCAGGGTGTCGGCGTGCGCCGGGTAGGGCGACGGGCGCCGGCCGGGAGCCTCGACCACGGTGGTGTACGCCGTCGGGTCGGCGACGACCTCCCGGCGGCCGTCGGCGTGGACGACCGTGTGCGTGACGTCGGAGCGGTCGACGTACTCGGCGCGGTAGACGCCGAACGGCGTGGCCGGCGCAGGCGGGGCCGTCATCGTGAAGCCGGGGTAGGAACCGAGTGCGAGCTCGACGGCCGCGGCGGTGAAGGCGCGGCCGACGGGGTCGGGCGAAGGGTCCTTCACGGTGCAGCGCAGCAGGGTGGAGGCCGCCTCCTGCGTGTCGGCGTCGGCGGTCGGCTCGCCGGCCTCCGACCACGTCACCTCGTCCGCCGTGAGCCGCGGCCCGAGCTGCTCGCGCACCCAGGCCGCCTTCGCGCCGACGTCGAGGCCCGTGAGCACGAGCTCGACCTGGTTGCGCCAGCCACCGAGCTCGTTGACGCACACCTTGAGCCGCTCGGGTGGGGCCTCGCCGGTGACACCGGCGATCGCGACGCGGTCCTCGGCCTCCTGCTCGAGCCGGACGGAGTCGAGGTGGACCGTCACGTCGGGTCCGAGGTAGCGGGTCGACTGGATCTCGTAGACGAGCTGCGCGGTGACGGTGTCGACGGTGACCGCGCCTCCGGTGCCGGCGTGCTTGGTGATCACGCTCGACCCGTCGGCCGCGACCTCCGCGACCGGGAAGCCGAGCGGCCGGTCGCGGTGGGGCAGGTCGAGGAAGCCGCTGAAGTTGCCGCCCGTCGCCTGGGTGCCGCACTCGATGACGTGGCCGGCGACGACCGCGCCTGCCAGCTCGTCGTACGACGTCGGGATCCAGCCGTGGTGCGCGACGGCCGGACCGACGACGAGCGAGGCGTCGGTGACCCGGCCGGTGACGACGACGTCCGCGCCCGCGGTCAGCGCCGCGGCGATGCCGAAGCCGCCGAGGTAGGCGTTGGCGGTGAGCGCGTCGGCCCACCCGTTCTGGCTGGAGAGGTGCCGCACGTCGTCACCCTCGACGTGGGCGACCTGCGGGTGGAGGCCGAGTCCCGAGGCGACCTCGCGCACCTTGTCGGCCAGGCCGGCCGGGTTGAGGCCGCCGGAGTTGGCGACGATCCGCACACCCTTCTCCAGCGCGAGCCCGAGGCAGTCCTCGAGCTGGCGGACGAAGGTGCGGGCGTAGCCCAGCGAGGGGTCCTTGAGCTGGTCCTTGCCGAGGATGAGCATCGTCAGCTCGGCGAGGTAGTCGCCGGTCAGCACGTCGAGCTCGCCGCCCTCCAGCATCTCGCGCATCGCGCTGAGCCGGTCGCCGTAGAAGCCCGAGCAGTTGCCGATCCTCACGACACCGCCGGTCGAGGAGGTCACTTCGGGCTCCGTCCCTCGCCCGGCTGGCCCGCGAAGGCCTGGGCGATGTCGAGCCACCGGTCGACGTCGGCGCCGGTCGCGACGAGGTCGGTGTCGGCGCGGTGGAGCCGCTGCGTGACGAGCCGGCAGAAGTCGCCCGCGCTGCCGGTGAGCGTCTGCGCGGCGTCCTCAGGTCCCCACGACCACACGTCGCCGGAGGGCGCGGCGAGGTCGACGCGGAACTCCTCGGCGGGTGCGTCGAGGCCGTGCACGGCGAAGGCGAAGCCCCGGGTGCGGACGCCGAGGTGGGCGACGTGGCGGATGCGGTCGGTGTCGTCGACCGGGGCGCCGAGGCCCTCGTGCACGTCGAGGCTGTGGGCCCAGGTCTCCATCAGCCGGGCCGTCGCCATCGACGTCGCCGACATCGGCGGACCGAACCACGGCATCTTCTCGCCACGCGGCATCGCGACGAGCGTCGTGCGTAGGTCGGCCCGCGCACGCTCCCAGCGCTCGAGGAGGCCAGGTTCCCGGGCGATGGCGAGCGCCTGCGCGTCGACGTAGCCCGTCGGGTCGGCGATGGCGCCGAGGACGACCTCGTCCCACGCCTCCTTGTCGGTCGCCGCCTTGACCGCGACGTCGTCGGTCCAGGCGAGGTGGGCGACCTGGGTCGCGACGTCCCAGCCGGGGGCGGGCGTCGGCATACGCCATCCGTCCTCGTCGAGGCCTGCCACCAGCTGCTCGAGCCGGTCGCCCTCGGCCTCGAGGTCGGCGAGCACCTGCGTCAGTACGTCGGTCATGCCAGGGTCCCCTCGTCGTCGCGGTCCAGCTCGCGGTCGAGCACGTCGGCCCACTCCCGCAGGATCCGACGACGCCGCGCGGAGTCGTCGGTGATCGTGGAGGCCAGGCCCAGCCCGCGCACCAGGTCGAGCGTCGCCTGCACCAGCTCGCGCACGCCGGGCCGCGACTCGTCGACGCCGAGCGCGGCGACCGTCAGCCGGTGCGCCTCGCGGCCGACCCGCTGCTCCAGCGGGCCGACGGCGGCGAGCAGGGCCTCGTCGGTGCGGGCCGCCACCCACAGCTCCAGCGCGGCGGCGAAGACCGGTGAGGCGAAGTGGTCGCCGAGCATCTCGACGACCGCACGCGTACGCCGTCCGCCCTTCGGCAGGTGCGCCACGGCCTCGGCCAGCTCCGCACCGCGGCGCTCGGTGAGGTGCTCGACGGCAGCGACGACGAGGTCGTTCTTGGTCGGAAAGTGGTGCAGCTGTGCGCCGCGGCTCACGCCCGCCCGGTCCGAGACGAGGGTCGTCGAGGTGCCCGCGAAGCCGCGCTCGACCAGCAGCTCGACGGTCGCCTCCAGCAGTCGTGCCCGCATCGCCCGGGTCCGGTCGGCCTGCGGCACGCGCGTGGCGGCCGTCGAGGACGCGGAGGGGGAGGTCACGGACGCAAGACTGCCGTCAGACAAACAAACAGTCAAGCCTGACTTTTTATAGTCAGGGTCGGGTAGTCCAGTGAGAAATGGTCGTCAGATCGGCCTTCCGACGACCGATCACCACTGGACTACCCCTGGACCGGGACGCGTCAGGGAGACACCTGGGTCCTCGAACCCGGTGCGCCGCACACCGACTCGGCGCCCTGCCACAGGTCGCCCGGGTCTGCCTCGACCTTCCACGAGTACGTGCCAGCGGTCTCGAGCAGCACGGATCCGGACACGACCTGGCCGTTGCCCAGCCGGCTCATCGACGACGTGCTGATGGCGTTGCTGCAGGCCGTGTCGCCAGGCCCGTAGAGCTTGAGCCGTACGTCCACCCTCATCGGGAAGGGCATCCCGCTGATCGTGACGGGGACCTGGACGCTGCTGCCGACGCCAGCGGTCGCCGGCGCGGACGCGGACACGGTCGGCCTGCCGCGCACCTTGACCACGGCACCGCACGAGGCGGCCGGGATGACCGTGCCGGTCCCGTCGACGTCGACCTGCCAGGCGTAGTAGCCGCCCGCACCCGGCTGTACGGCCGGGAGGGTGTAGGCCGCCTCGCTGGGGAGGGTGCCGGTGGTCGTCGCGACCGCCTGGCCCGTGCACGTGGCCGAGGCGGCGGTCGCGAAGGGTCCGTGCAGCGCAGCCCTCGCGCCACGCGGTGTGGCGTCACCCTGGGCCGTGACGGACACGGCGGCCGGGCTGCCCAGCACGAGCGAGCTCGGCACCGCCGCCAGCGTCAGCGACTGCGGGCCGCGGACCGCGACCCGCGTGCTGGCCACGATCGTGCGCCGGACGCCGCCCTCCGCCGCGGAGGCCTGCCGCTTGCGGTCCGCGCGGCGCACCCGCAGCCAGTGCAGGGGCACCTGGTCCACCTCGGCGACGACCGTCCGCCACCCGGCGAGCGGCGCGGCCAGCCGCACCACCGCCCGGCCGTCGTCACCGGTGACGGTGTCGATCGGACCGGCCGCCGGCCGGGACGGCCCGCCGTCGGGCGAGGTCACGCGCACCGGCAGGCCCGCGACCGGCCCTCCGTGACCGTCGGTCACGCTGACCGTCACGCCGGTCACCCCGCCGACGTCCGCGGTGGTGGCGGCCACGGCGACCTGGTGCTGCCCGGCGCTGGCCCGCGAGCCGCGCAGCATCAGGCGTACGTAGCGGCGCACCGTGGCCGGGTCGCCGGAGGACCGGATCCGGGCGGCCCCTCGCGGCGCACCGAACCGCCACGCGCGGCCCCCGAGCAGGTGGAGCACCGCCGCGTCGACGGCAGCGGCCTGCACGGCGTCCTTGTGGCCGCCGTACTTCGAGAGGATCCAGGCGGCGCGCTCGGTGGCGGCGCCCGAGGGGCCCTTCGACCCGCGGAGGTCGGAGGTCGCGTCGGCCGGGCGGAAGCCGGCCCGGTTGGGGCGTCGTCCCGGCGTGATCACGAAGACGGGGGTGCCGTCGACGCGGTAGCCACCGATCCAGCCACCCGCCGCGTGACCGGTCCTCGGGATGTGGAAGCCGGCCCAGTGCCGGCCCCGGTCGTCGGCGCCGGCCGCCCGGGACGCCGGCAGCGCCACGAGGGCCGCGGCTGCCGCCAGAAGGACTGCGAGCAGCGCGGCGGTCGCGCGTCGTCGTACGTCGAGGGCGGTGGCGGTCGGTGTCGTGGTGGTGGACATGCGCTGGCTCCTCACCCCAGGGGCCCGGGGTCCTGCGTCCCCGGGTCGGTGGGCGTGCCGGACGGGCTCGGGTGCCGCGTCGGGGTGGGCTGGGGGGTCTGGCTGGGCGTCTGGCTGGGGCTGGGGTGGTGGGTCGGCGTCGCGGTGGGCGTCGGCGTGGGAGTCGGGGTGGGAGTCGGGGTGGGAGTCGGGGTGGAGGTCGGCGCGGAGGCCGGGGTGTACGTCGGCGTGGGTGTCGGGGTGCTCGTCGGGGTGCTTGTCGGGGTGCTCGTGGGGGCCGGCCCGCCGCTCGGCTCCGGTGCCGCGGCGAGGGCGGGAGCCTCGACCTCGGCGACGCGGACCTGGCCGGCGACGGGCGCGGCGGTCGGCGAGGTCGCGGACCACTCGTAGGTGCCACCGTCGAGCCCGTCGAGGACGAGCCGGTTGCCGTCGCGGCTGCGGACGACGACGCTGCGTACGACGCTGCTGCCGGACGGGCCGGCGACCTCGAAGCGCACCCGGGCCGGGCGCTGGGTGGCGCGGACGACGAACGCCGCGGCTCCCTCCATGGCGGCGACCGGACGCACCAGCACCTCCCGGGGGGCCGGCACCGCACCGCTCCCGCCCGGCGCGGTGGGCGCCCCCGTCGACTGGTCCGCGGTGCCGCGCGCGGGGGCCGGCCGTGCGCCGTCGGGGCCGAGGTTGGCGATCGACAGCGAGGCTGCCAGGACGAGGGCCGCCCCCACCGCCAGCCGGGCGGCGGTCGCCCGCCAGGACGATCCGGCAGGCCCCGTGGGGGACAGGGCGATCGGTGGGGGCGGCGGTCCGTGGGGTACCGCGGCGCGGGTGGCGCGGCGTGGGCGAGGCACCACCACACGAGCGGGTGGCGGTGCGGCGTCCCGGACGGCGACGGGGACGGGGACCGGGACGGGGACCGGGACGGCGACCGGCGCGGTCTCGACGAGCGTCACGAGCGCGGGGGACGGCACGACCCCGAGCTCGGTGCGGACGACCTCGCGGTAGCGCTCGAGCTCGCGCACCGCACCGGCGCGGTCGTCGCGTCCGAGGAGGGCACGGATGAGCAGCGCGCTCGCCGACTCCCGCAGCGGTTCGAGGCGGGCCACGGCGCGGGCGGCGTCCTCCGCGAGCACGGTGTCACCACGCTCGAGCGCCCGGCCGGCGAGGCGCTCGAGTGCACCGACCCGCTCGCGCTCGAGGTCGTCGCGCTGCTCCTCGACCCACGCGTCGTACCAGCCCGGGAGCAGCTCTTCCCCCGCCAGCGTGACGAGCAGTGCCCGGTCGGCCACCGGGTCGGTCACGGCCGCCCGGAGCGCGTCGACGTCGACCACCACGTCGGCCGCGAGCCCGATGCTGGTCCGGTCGGCGGCGAGCAGCCCGTCGCACCGCTGGTGGGTCTGTGCCACCGCCCGACGGAGGCTCGCCAGCGCACGCGCGTCGGTGCTGTCCGGCCACAGCGTGCCGGCGACCTGCGCGCGAGCCCGCGTGCCGCTGAGCGCGAGCAGGGCGCACAGCCGCTGCTCACGGCCGCCGAGCGTGACGACGTCGCCGTCCACGACGAGCTGCCACCCGCCGAGGAGGCTCAGGCCACGGCTAGTGGCGAATGTGGTGGCACGACTGGTCTCCCGCATGGTCGATCACCGAGACATCCCTCTCCCCAGCACCGCTCCTCGCGGTCCGAGTCGCGGTCATCCCATGCGGGCAGCCTGATGGGGCCCCACCCCTAGGGGCGAGGAACCGACGGGATCTCCCCACGATTGGGGTCGACGTCTGGACCGGTCACGGTGCAGGACCCGCGTGTTCCCCGGTGGTACGGCGCGGTCACGCAGGAGTCACGCGAGGTCGTGTCGGATGTGCCGGCCAGACCAACCGCACAGAGGGGGGAGGTGAACATCATGCGGGAACTGTCATTCGCCGAGCTCGACACCGAGCGCACGGAGCTTCTTCCGACCCGGGAGACGCTGACCTTCGGCAACACCAACTGGGCCAACATCTTCGCGAACAACTCGTCCATGGCCCTCAACGCTGCGTCCGTGTACGCCGTGGCGAACAGCGCTGCCGGGCAGACGATCAACGTCTACCAGGGCTGACGACCTCGCGTGGCCTCCCTGCGGAGGGGGAGGCCACGCAGGTCACCGCCCTCCGCCCCGACCAGCACGAGAGGAGGTGAACCGGCATGGTCCGACCCCAGCTCGCCATGGCCGAGCTCGATGCAGAGACGGCCACGCCGCTGCCCCGACGGGAGACGCTGAGCTGCTACGTGGGCTGCGTCAACGTCACCAACGTCGTGGGCGTCAACCTCGCCCTCGCCGTCAACGCGGCCACGATCGGTTCCCAGGCCAATGCACTGGCGTTGCAGTACCTCGCCTCGGTGCAGATGCACATGCCGTGAGACCCGGCGGCGGGTGCGTTAGCTCTGGCGCACCCGCCGCTGTCACCCGATCCACTTCCGGAGCACAGAGCAGACAGAGCACCCAGAGCGATGAACCTGACGACCGCAGACCACCACACGACCACCCCACCACCCGCCCTCGGGCAGCGGTGGCGACAGGCGCGCGGCCTGGAGTTCCTGGGCCCCGTCCAGGGCTCGGGCCTCAAGGACCCGGCGTTCCTGGTGAAGCGCGTGGACGACCAGGTGGTGCAGCTCTCGGAGCTGCTCCACCTGGTGGTGCGCGCTGTCGAGCCGCCGAGGCCCGCGGAGCAGGTGGCCGACGACGTCAGCGCGGCGTACGGCCGGACGTTGAGCGTGGAGGGCCTGACCCACCTGGTGACCACGCGGCTCGAGCCGCTCGGGCTGGTGATCCCGGACGAGTCTCCCGAGCCGACGCGGTCAGCGCGGGCGCGTCCGCTCCTGGTGCTGACCGCGAAGGGCACGCTGGTGCCGGCCCGGGTCGTCGACAAGCTGGCCCGTGTCCTGGCGCCGGTCTTCTGGCCGCCGCTGGTGGTGCTCGCCCTCGTCGCGCTCGTCGTCGCGGACGTCGCCCTGCTGAGGCGAGGGGACCTGTGGGCCGCGGTCAACGAGCTCTTCGCGACCCCGACCATCGCCCTGCTCATCTACGGCCTCCTCACGGCCGCGGCCCTCGTCCACGAGTGCGGGCACGCGGCCGCCTGCCGCTACGGCGGCGCGACGCCGGGTGAGATCGGCTTCGGGCTCTACCTCGTCTTCCCCGCCTTCTACACCGACGTCACCGACTCCTACCGCCTCGGCCGGGCCGGTCGGGTGCGCACCGACCTCGGCGGGCTGCACTTCAACGCGCTCACCGTGGTCGTGCTGGCGGTGGCGTACGTCTCCACCGGCAGCGGCGTGCTGCTCCTGACCGCGCTGGTCCTGCAGATCCAGATGCTGCAGCAGCTCATCCCGGTGGTGCGCTTCGACGGCTACTACGTGCTGTCCGACCTGGCCGGCGTGCCGGACCTGTTCGCCCGCGTCGGCCCCGTGCTGCGGAGCCTGCGGCCCGGGCACCCGGTCGACCCACGCGTCACCGAGCTGCGTCCACGCTCGCGGCGGTTCGTGACCGGCTGGGTGGTGGTCGTGGTGCCGCTGCTGGTCGGTGCGCTGGCCTGGGCGGTCTGGCACATGCCGGAGTTCCTCGAGCGGGGCCGCGCCGGCGTCCAGCTGCAGCAGCTGGTCTTCGACCTCGCCTGGGAGCGCCGCGACTGGGCGGCCATGGCGCTGGCCGTGGTCTCGATCGCCCTGCTGCTGCTGCCGATCCTGGGTGCGTTCCTCGCCCTGTGGCGGGTCGCGACGAGCCTGTTCCTCCTGGTCCGGAGCAGGCTCGCCGCGCGCCCGCCCGAGGCGTACGAGCCGAGCGTCGTGCCCGACCCGCCACGGGTCGTCTCCGCGGCCGACTTCACCGACGAGGTGATGTACGCCGCCCCGGCGCCGGTCCCGACGCAGGGCTGGCGCGGCGCGGTCTACCGCGGCAGCGGCCACGTGCTCAACCCCGGGCCGAGCCTTCCCGAGCAGCGACGCCGCGAGCTCGAGCACCGGTTGCGGACGCCGATCGAGGGCTCACGTCGCGTGGTGGTGATGAGCCGCAAGGGCGGCGTCGGCAAGACCACGATCACGCTCGCCCTCGGCAGCACCTTCGCGCTGCTGCGCGGCGACCGCGTGATCGCCGTGGACGCCAACCCCGACGCGGGCAACCTCGCCCACCGGGTGGCCCCGCCGCACGACCGCACCGTGACCGACGTGCTGCGCGACCTCGACCTGATCACGACGTACGCCGCGCTGCGGCGCTACACCTCGCAGGGCGTCGAGTCGCGCCTCGAGGTGCTCGCCTCGGACGACGACCCCGGCATCGGGATGGCCCTGGCGCGCGACGACTACCACCGGCTGATCGGGCTGCTCGACCGCTTCTACAACGTGATCCTGCTCGACACGGGCACCGGCATCCTCGACAGCGCCAACCAGGGTCTGCTCACCGAGGCCGACCAGGTCGTGCTGGTGGTGCGGGCCGGGCTGGACGGCGGGCGGGCCGGGGCGCTGACCCTGGACTGGATGGACCAGCACGGGTTCGACGACCTCGTCGCCCGGACGGTCGTCGTGGTCAACGCGGAGCGGCGCGGGAGCGAGCCGCCGGAGCCGATGCGGCGGCACTTCGAGAAGCGGTGCGCCCGCGTCGTGACGGTCCCGTGGGACGACGCCCTCGAGCCCGGCGCGCTGACCGACATGTCCTCGCTGCACCGTCGTACGCGCGACGCGCTGGTCGACATCGCCGCGGCGGTCGCCGACAACTTCGTCGTCGAGGACCAGTCGTGAGGGCGCGCGCAGTGGTCGCGCACGCTGTCGTGGCGACCCTGCTGCTGGCCGGTGCCGCCGAGGCGACCTCGCGGGGGCCGGCCGACGAGCGGCGCCAGCTCGACCTCGTCGCCAGCGCCCAGCCCAGCGACCAGCGCCGCGACGACCGCGACGTCGTCGTCGACGAGGTCGTGGTCCGCGAGGGCGACCTCAAGGCCGATGCGGTCGCGACCAGCGTGACCGCCTGCCACGGCTGCCGCGGGGAGAGCGCGGTGCTGCAGGTGATCTACGTGCCAGGGCCGGCCGCGGCGCGCTTCGACAACGTGGCCACCGCCTGGACCCAGGACTGCTGGGACTGCCGGGCGACGGCGCTCTCGGTGCAGGTCATCGTGATCGGGCCGGGCACCCGGGCGCGACCGACCAACCGGGCGCTGTCCGTCGGCGGCTCGTGCGCCACCTGCGTCACCGCGACGGCGGCGTTCCAGGTCGTCGCGCAGGTGGACGCGGTGGGTCCGCTCCCCGACCCGGTCCTCGCCGAGATCACGGCATGGTTCGACGCGCAGGCGGCCGCCCTCCAGTCCGCTGTCGTGGCCCCGCCCGCACCACGCCGCGCGGAGCGGGCGGCGACCCGCTCGCTCGGCGACCTCCGCCGGGTCGTCGTACGCGCCCTCGACGGACGCACCCGGTCCGCCCGGGTGTCCGTCACCCGCTGATCAGTCGAGGCGGGCGACCAGGGGCAGCCGCGACCGGGCGGTGAGCCCGACGACGGCCGCGGTCAGCAGCGGCAGCGCGAGCACGATCGTGACGACCAGCAGCCAGGGGATGTCGAGGTAGGACGCGGGGTCGCCGACCAGCGCACCGGTCGTGTCGGTCGCGTATCCGCCGCGGCGAGCGGTCAGCGGTTGCGCGATGGCGACGCCGGGGATGAAGCCGACCGCAGCTCCGAGGACCGCGCCGACGAAGCCGACGACGAGGGCGTACGACGCCGCGACCCGCCGCCGGGTGCGCGGAGCCGCTCCGACCGCGGACAGCGTGGCCAGGTCGGGCCGGGCGTCCGAGAGGGCGAGGAAGGTGGCGGTGAGGGTGCCGCCGAGCATCAGGACGCCGCCGAGCGCGCCGAGGACCAGCAGGACCACGACGACCTCCGGGGGGCGCTCGTAGCCACGCTCGACGTAGAGGTAGGCGTCGTCCGCGATGCCTCGGACCGACTCGGAGATGCGCGTCTCGGCGGCGGGGTCCAGGTCACCGGAGAGGCGCAGCTGGAGGGTCGACACCTCGATGCCGAGGGCATCGGCGACGGCGGTCGGCAGCACGGCCGACGTCGGGGCGGGCAGCCGGTCCGACGGCCCCCAGGCCACCAGGTCGGCCGGCACCGTCTCGTCGAGGGTGACCTCGGCCTGGTCGTTGCCCTCGCGCCACGTCTCGGTGCGCACGGTCACGTCGTCGCGACCCTCCACGCCCTCGGTGAGGACCACCGCCCGACCGGCCGCGAGCGCGCGGTCGACGGTGGCGGCCATGGCCTCGTCGAGCCCGAGCCCCGCCGAGGTGTCCGCGACCACCACCTGCGGACCCCAGGTGGACAGGCAACAGGCCGCTGCGGGGTCGGTCGACTGGACGGAGGTGGAGGTCCACCCGCCACCGGACGCGAGGCTCTCGGACGGACCGCGGAGCTCGCTCGTGTCCACCCCGGGCGCGGCCTCGGCCACGGCTGCCTCGATCCGGTCCCAGACCGGCGCCGGGTCCGGCGCCTCCTCCCCCGGCAGCACGGCGGCCGTCCAGGCGAGGACGCCGGTGCCCATCGGCGCCTGCGCGGTGTAGGTCTTCTCGTCGGCGAGCTCCTGGCTCTCGGTGGCGATGCCGAGCGCCACGACGCCGGCCACGGTCGCGGCGACGGCGGCCACGGCCGGCACGGTGCGGGTGCGGTGGCGCGCGGCGTCGCGTGCGGCGTACCTCGGCGTCAGCGGCAGGCGTCGGGCGAGCCGAGCCACGGTCGACACCACGACCGGCACCACCAGGATCATGCCGAGCACCGACACGATGGCGGACGCGCCGATCCAGTAGGCGCCGGCGCTGCTGTTGTCGGAGGTCGCCGCGCCGTAGACGGACGTCGCGATCCCGGCGCCCAGCAGCGCCAGGCCGACGACCGGGGTCGACGCGCGCGGCTTGCGGTCGCCGCGCCGCCCGGCCAGCACGGCGACGACGTCCTGACGGCTGGCCAGCCACGCGGGCACGACCGAGGCGAGGATCGCGGACACGATGCCGAAGGCGGCGATGGCGGCGAGGTAGCTCCACGGCAGCTCGAGCGGACCGAACCACTCGTTGTTGAAGCGTTGGACGAGCGGCAGGACCGCCCACCCGACCGCGAGGCCCAGCACGAGACCGACGGCGGACGCGACCAGTCCGAGCACGACGCCGCTGCCCAGGATGACGCGGCGCGCCTGGGCCGGCGTGCCGCCGGAGGCGGCGATCAGGGCGAGCGTGCGGGCGTGGCGGCGGGCGCCGACGGCGAAGGCCGGTCCGGCCAGCAGGACGACCTCGATCAGGGCCATCACGATGATCAGGGTGGCCACCGCGAGCAGCTCGTCGCGGCCGGTGTCGTACCCCATCTGCTCGGCCGTCGAGGCGACGTCGGGCGGGTCGGCCAGGACCGAACGCGACGTGACGATCGCCCCGAGCGCGTTGAGGTCGAGCACCGTCGACCACGGCACCGGGCCGGCCTCGACGAGCCACTCGCCCACGTTGTCACCGGGTGACGGGAGGTCGTCGGGGGCCCCGAGCAGGACCGGGGTGTCGCGGATCGTGGCGTCCGCGCCGAGCCCGACGAGCGTGAGCGTCGTCCCGTCGACATCGAGCGTGTCACCGAGCGCGAGGCCCTTGGCGAGCATCGCCGCGTTGGTCACCACCTCGCCGGGCGCGCTGGGCAGGCGGCCGCTCTCGAGCTCGAACAGCCCGTCGGCCATCGGGTCGGTCAGGTCGACGCCGGTGGTCGAGAAGTCGATGAGGCGGTCGTCCAGCCGAGCGCGGGACCAGCCGCTGGTGATCGGCAGCAACCGGGCGTCGGCGGGCAGGAGAGCGCGTACCTCGTCCTCGGTCGGGGGCGCATCGGTGTCGAGCTCCTCGACCTGCCCCCACATGCCCCCCATGGGGTCGGGGCTCTGGAAGACGCGCCCGCGGCCCTCGGTGCGGATCCGGGCGTCGGCCGCGCCCAGCTGTCGGTCGGCTCCCTCGATGCCGCTCACGTCGGCGGTCTGGATGACGACCGCGGCGGCGCTGACGGCCAGCACCGGCAGGCTGATCATCACCAGGACGAGCGCGCTGCGCCCGCGGTGGCGCAGGGCGTCGCGCCAGGCGATGAGCAGGGCCGGGCGCCAGCCCTTCATCTGCCGGCTTCTTCGGCGAGGAGCGTCTCGGGCTCGTCGGCGCCGGTCTCGTCGACCACGACGCCGTCGCGCAGGAAGACCACCCGGTCGGCCCACGCGGCGTGACGGGCCTCGTGGGTCACCATCACGCCCGCCGCGCCGGCGTCGCACCGGGCACGGAGCAGCCGGAGGATCTCCTCGCCGGTGTCGGTGTCGAGGGCACCGGTGGGCTCGTCGGCGAGGATCAGCCGGCGGTCGCCGACGATCGCGCGGGCGATGGCGACGCGCTGCTGCTGACCGCCCGACATCTCGTCGGGGAAGCGGTCGGCGAGGTCGACGATGCCGACCTCCTCCAGCGCGGCGAGGGCGAGCCGGCGCGCGACGCGGCCCTTCTCACCGTCGAGCTCGCGCGGGAGGGCGACGTTCTCGGCGGCGGTGAGCGCGGGGATGAGGTTGAAGTCCTGGAAGACGTAGCCCACCGACGTACGTCGCATCCGGGCGCGCCCGGCGTTGTCGAGCGAGGCCAGGTCGGTGCCCTCGATCCAGACCGATCCGGACGTGGGGCCGTCGAGCCCGCCGGCCAGGGTCAGCAGCGTCGACTTGCCGGAGCCGGACGGTCCCATCACGGCGACGAGCTCGCCGGGGTGGGCGCGGAAGGTCACCCCGCGCAGCGCGTGGACCTCGGTGGCGCCCTCGCCGTGGACGCGGGTGACGGCGGCGAGGTGGAGGACGGCGTTCATCGGGCGGCCCCCTCGGTGCTCGTCGCGGCGGGCGCGTCACGGCGTACGACCTCGCGCTCGGTCGCGGCGCGGCGCAGCCTCGCCTCGCAGTGGTCGAGCCAGCGCACCTCGGCCTCGGCGTCGAAGACGAGCGAGTCGAGGACCAGGCTCCAGGCGAGGTCGGCGGGCTCGACGGGCTGGGCGGCGCGGCCCGAGCGCTTGAGCCGGGTGTAGTCCTGCAGCGAGGCCATGGTGGCGCTGCGCTGGCGCTGGATGATCGTGCCGACGTCGGTGCCGGGCAGGGTCACCGCGATCGCGAGCTTGATCGCCAGCTCGTCGCGCGCGGGCTGGGTGCGAGGCACCGGGGTGGCGAACCACTCCGACACCTCGCCCCGTCCCGCCTCGGTGGCGCGGTAGCTGACGTGCTGGCGGTCGCTGGCTGCCTGGTCGGGTCGGCCGTCCTGGTCGCTCTCGTCGGCACCCCCGTGTCCGACGATCTCGACCAGTCCGTCGCGCTCGAGCCGGGTCAGGGTCGTGTAGACCTGCCCGATGTTGAGCGGCCAGGTCTCCCCCGTCCGCTGCTCGAACTCCGCCCGCAGCTGGTAGCCGTACATCGGCCCCTGCTCCAGGATCGCCAGCATCGCCTGCCGGATCGACATCCGCGCCTCCGTGATCCGTCCACCGCCCCCCGTCGGTCGATGGATACCGGGTATGTATACCACGTATGCATGGGTCGACCCGCCTTCTGGATCCCCGGTCGACCGGGGATCGCCGAGGTTGTCGGCCCGTGCACGGCCTGACAACGTCAGGGAGTGCCGGTCAGCCGGGGATCGCTGACACGTCAGACCGCCGCGACCGTCAGCACCACCCGCGCGCGCTCGTCCCCGGCCAGCCAGCGACGGCGGGCGCGGAGGAGGCGGCGGGTCGACCAGGCGAGGAAGGGCAGGGCCATCACGGCGGGCGCCCAGGCCCACGGCAGCGCAGCGAGACCGGTGAAGAGCATCGCGGTCAGCGTCGTCACGAGCGAGAGCCGCCCGGCGTAGCCGGCCATCGCCGCGTGCGGCGCGGGGGTCGCGCGGGGCGAGGAGAGGTCGACGGAGTACGGCGATCGGACCGACCAGGTCATCACGATCGCGAGCACCTGCACGAGGACGACCAGCCAGCACGACGCGACGGCGACCCCGGTCACGAGCGGCGGCAGGCCGTTGCGCAGCAGCGCGAGCACGACGGTCACCCCCGACACGGCCGCCATGCACTCGGCGACCACCAGGGCGCGTACGTCGAACACGTCGGACGACGAGATCGGCAGCGTCTCGCGCCAGACCATGCCCTTGCCGTCGAGGCACCAGGCGTTGACGCCGAAGAGCAGCGCGGCGCCGCTCGCGGTCAGGCCGGGGAGCAGCAGCACGGTCCCCCACTCGAGTCCGGCGACGAGCGCGACCAGACCAGGGCCGATCCCGAGGACCATCAGGCCGCGGCGCATGCCGACCGAGCGCCACACCGACCCGCGGTCGAGGCGGCGCAGGAGGGCGCGGTCGGCGGAGCCCCATCGCGGCTCCGGCGCGGGGCGCGCCTCGTGCACGCCCGACTGCACCCGCAGCTCCTCGCGCGGCGACAGCCCGAGCGCCCAGGCGGCCGGGCGCGCGCCGAGCACGAGCCCGGTCACCGTCAGCAGGAGGAGCGCCCCGAGGGCCAGCGGCCAGCGCCCGGTCTGCGAGGTGTCCGCGAGCCACGTGGTGGGGAGCGACCTGGCGAGCGGCGCGAGGAGTCCGGCGAGGTGGAGCGCGGCGAGGGCGACGGCGACCGCACCGGCGCCGATGCGTACGACGAGCACGCCGCGAGCGGTGCGTCGTACGCCCTCCACGGCCCAGCCGGCTGCCTGCCCGAGCGCGGTGGCGGTGAGGACCCACGCCAGCACGACCAGCTGGGCGCCGACCAGGTTCCCGGGCGGCGTCACCAGAGCCGTGACGGCGAGGAGGGTCCACGCCTGCACCATCCAGGCGAGGTTGACCGGGGCGAGCAGCAGCGCACCGAGGTGCTCGGTGACGGGACTGATCGGGTGGACGGCCGCCTCGCTCCGCGACAGCAGCTCGCGGCCGCCGCCGCTGCCCATGGCGGCGCCGACCGCCAGCAGCAGGAAGCCGGCGAAAGCGGCGCCGAGGTTGCTCTCGAGGGCGGCGAGCGCCCGCTCGAACGGGGCCGAGCCGCCCGACCGCAGGTCGACCCGCGAGGGCACCACGGCGAAGACCGCGGTCAGCACGACCACCACGGCCAGGCCGAGGAAGGCGGCACCGCGGCGGCGTACGGTCCGCGCACGGAACGCCATCAGGTGTCGGGTGTCGCGCGCCGCCTCCAGCCAGGCGTGCGGCCCGGTGTCAGTCGAGGAGGGCACGGTAGGCCTCGCCGGTGAGGTCGCCGGCCTGCATCGCGGCGACCCGGTTGCCGCCGCGCAGCACGACTGCCTCGCCGCAGGCCTCGAGCGCGAGGTCGCGCAGGTGGGTGGAGAGCAGCACGCAGGCGCCGCGGGCGCGGGCGTCGGCGACGACCTCCAGGGTCGCCTCGACGCCGAGCGGGTCGACGCCGTCGAAGGGCTCGTCGAGGAGCAGCACGTCCGGCTCGTGGAGCGACGCCAGCACGACGCTGAGGCGGCGGCTCATGCCGTGGCTGAAGCCGCCGACCACCCGGTGCGCGACGTCGCCGAGCTCGAAGCGCTCGAGCAGGTCGCGTCCGCGCTCCTCCCAGTCGTCCATCCGCCGCAGGCGCGCGCTGAGCTGGAGGTGCTCCCACGGCGTGGCCCGCGGGACCAGGCCACCCACGTCGGGGCAGTAGCCGACGGCTCGCTTGACGCCGAGGGCGTCGGTAGCTGCGTCGTGGCCGGCGACGGTGACCGAGCCGGAGGTCGGTGGCACGACCCCGGCCAGCACCTTCATGGTCGTCGACTTGCCGGCGCCGTTGCGCCCGAGGAGCGCCGTGGCGCGGCCGCTGTCGGCGGTCAGGTCGACACCCGAGACGGCCTCGACGTCCCCGAAGCGGACGTGCAGGTCGCGGACGACGACGGCGGGGGTCTGGCTCACCGCACGATTCTCGCCGCTCGTGCCCGGCTGCGGGCGGGAATACGCCGACCGGGCACTTCGTGCCGTGTTGCGGCAGGAAGTGCCCGGTCGGTGGGGCTGACGGGCACGAAGTGCCCGCTCGGGTCAGGCGGGGAAGGTCTCGCCCTTCGCCGCGAGGTCGCGGAGGTACGCCGTCGGGCGGAAGCGCTCGCCGTAGGCCTCGGCCAGCTCGTCGGCGCGGTCGAGGAAGGCCTGGAGGCCGACCGGGCCGACGCCGTGGCCGGTCTCGTCGAGCGCCTGCCAGCCGGTCATGAACTGCGCCGCACCGCCGGTGAGCGCCGGGAAGCCGATGCCCATGATCGAGCCGATGTTGGCCGCCGCGGCCGAGGTGATCACGCCCTCCTCGAAGCACTTCGCGGTCTCGATCGCCTCGATGAACAGCATCCGGTCGCGCACGTCGCGGATCGGGACCTGCTGCTCCGCGACCGGGAAGTGCTCGGCGAGCCCGGGCCACAGCGTCGTACGACGCCCGTTGTCGTCGTAGTCGTAGAAGCCCGCACCCTTGAGCCGCGACGGCCGGCCGAGGCCGATCATCGTGGAGATGACCTCGCCCGCCGGGTAGTCGCCGAGGTCGATGCCCTCGCGGGACGCGGCGTCCTCGGTGGCCTTGCGGATCTTGGCCATCAGCTCCATGTTGAGCTCGTCGCTGATCTGCAGCGGCCCGACCGGGAAGCCGGCCGACGTCGCGGCCCGCTCGAGCGACACCGGGTGGACGCCCTCGGCGAGCATCGCCAGGCCCTCGTTGATCTGGGTGCCGATGACGCGCGAGGTGTAGAAGCCACGCGAGTCGTTGACGACGATCGGCGTCTTGCGGATCTGCTGCACGACGTCGTACGCCTTGGCCAGCGCGGCGTCGGAGGTCTCCTTGCCGCGGATGATCTCGACCAGCGGCATCTTGTCGACGGGGCTGAAGAAGTGCAGCCCGATGAAGTCGGCCGGGCGGTCGACGCCCGTCGCGAGCTCGGTGATCGGCAGCGTCGAGGTGTTGGAGCACAGCAGCGCGTCGTCGTCGACGTACGGCGCCACCTCGGCGAACACCTTCGCCTTGAGGGACGGGTCTTCGAAGACGGCCTCGATGACGAGGTCGCAGCCGGCCAGGTCGGCCGCGTCGCCGGTGGGCGTGATGCGGGCGAGGAGCTCGTCGGCCTTGTCCTGCGTGATCTTGCCGCGCTCGACGCCCTTGGCGTTGAGCTTGGCGGTGTAGGCCTTGCCCTTCTCGGCCGCCTCGAGCGAGACGTCCTTGAGGACGACCTGCATACCCGCGCGGGCGCAGGAGTAGGCGATGCCGGCGCCCATCATCCCGGCGCCGAGGACGGCGACCTTCGTCGCCTGCCAGCGCTCGATGCCCTGGGGGCGCAGCGAGCCGGAGTTGATCGCCTGGAGGTCGAAGAAGAAGGCCTGGATCATGTTCTTGGCCTGCTGGTTGACGACCAGGTTGGTGAAGTAGCGGCTCTCGATCCGCGAGGCGGTGTCGAAGTCCACCTGCGCACCCTCGACCGCGGCGCTCATGATCGCGCGCGGCGCGGGGTAGACCGCGCCCTTGGTCTGCTTGCGGAGCAGCGCCGGGAAGGCGGGCAGGAACTGCGCCAGCGCGGGCGTCCTCGGGGTGCCGCCGGGCATCTTGTAGCCCGCGCGGTCCCAGGGGTTCCTCGCCGCGTCCTCGTCGTCGCGGTGCTCGAGGATCCACGCCTTCGCCGCAGGGACGAGCTCCTCGCGGGTCGGCACGACGGCGTCGATCAGACCCTTGCCCAGTGCGCCCTGCGGGTCGAACTGGGTGCCCGGCATGAGGACGTCCATCAGCGCGGACTGGAGCCCGAGCATGCGTACGACGCGGGTGACCCCGCCGCCGCCGGGGAGCAGGCCGAGCGTGGCCTCGGGCAGCCCGATCTTCACCGAGCGGTCGTCGACGGCGATCCGGCGGTTGGCCGCCAGCGCGATCTCGAGACCGCCGCCCAGCGCGGCGCCGTTGATGGCGGCCACGACGGGGCGGGGGAAGGTCTCGAGGCGACGGAGGCTGGCCTTGACGGCCTCCCCCATCGCGAAGATCTCCTCGGCGTCGTCGGGCGTCGCCTTCATCATGCTCTTGAGGTTGCCGCCGGCGAAGAAGGTCTTCTTGGCGCTGGTGAGCACGACGCCGGTGACGTCGGCCTGCTCGTCGTACAACCGCTGGACGGCCGCCTCCATCGACGACTGGTAGAGCTCGTTCATCGTGTTGGCGCTGGCCGTCGGGTCGTCGAGGGTCAGGGTGACGATGCCGTCGCTGTCGCGGTCGTAGCGGACGGCGGTCTGGGTCTGGGTGTCAGTCATGTGGGGTTCTCTCACTCGTTGGTCGAGTAGGGCCGAGGAACGAGGTCCGTATCGAGACCTGGCTCCGGGGTGGGGGCTGCTTGTCGTCTGACCGGGTCTCGATACAGCGCGGTCACGGCCTCGTTCCTCAGCCGTGCGCGCCACTCGACCACCATCAGCTGGCCTGAGCTCGTGCCTCGCTCAGACCAGCTCGACGATCGTCGCGATGCCCATGCCACCGCCGACGCAGAGCGTGGCGAGGCCGCGCTTCTGGTCGCGGCGGGCGAGCTCGTCGACGAGGGTGCCGAGGATCATCGCGCCGGTGGCGCCGAGCGGGTGGCCCATGGCGATGGCGCCGCCGTTGACGTTGGTGACGTCGTGGCTGATGCCCATGTCGCGCATGAAGCGCATCGCGACGGCGGCGAACGCCTCGTTGATCTCCCACAGGTCGATGTCGTCGACCTCGAGGCCGGCGCGGGCCAGCGCCTTGCGGGCGGCGGGCGCGGGGCCGGTGAGCATGATCGTCGGGTCGGCGCCGGAGACGGCGGTCGAGATGATCCGCGCCCGCGGCGTCAGGCCCAGCGACGTACCGACCTCCTCGGTGCCGATCGCCATGACGGCCGCGCCGTCGACGATGCCCGAGGAGTTGCCGGCATGGTGGACGTGGTCGATCGACGGGATCCAGTGGTACTTCTCGAGCGCCACGTCGTCGAAGCCCGCGTCGCGGCCGATCTGCGCGAACGACGGCTTGAGCCCGGCGAGGCCCTCGACGGAGGTGTCGGGGCGGACGGTCTCGTCGCGGTCGAGCACGGTCACGCCGCTGAGGTCCTTGACCGGGATGACGGCACCGTCGAAGTAGCCGTTGGCCCACGCCTTGGCGGCGCGGTGGTGCGACTCGGCGGCGTAGGTGTCGACGTCCTCGCGGTTCCAGCCCTCGATCGTCGCGATCAGGTCCGCGCCGATGCCCTGCGGCACGAAGCCGGTCTGCAGCGCGGTGGCCGGGTCCATCGCCCAGGCGCCGCCGTCGCTGCCCATCGGCACGCGGCTCATCGACTCGACGCCGCCGGCGATGACGAGGTCCTCGAAGCCCGAGCGCACCCGCTGGGCGGCCTGGTTGACGGCCTCGAGGCCCGAGGCGCAGAAGCGGTTGAGCTGCACGCCGGCGACGGTCTCGGGGTAGCCGGCCTTGAGTGCTGCGGTCTTGGCGATGTCGCCGCCCTGGTCACCGATGGGGGTCACGACGCCGAGCACGACGTCGTCGACGCGGCCCGGGTCGAGCGTGGGGTTGCGGGTCTTGAGCTCGTCGAGGAGTCCGACGACCAGGTCCACCGGCTTCACCTCGTGCAGCGAACCGACGGCCTTGCCGCGGCCGCGAGGTGTGCGGATGTGGTCGTAGACGAATGCTTCTGCCATGTGGCTGATTGTGACACCATTACTGTCACAGTCCAACAGGTGTGGCGCGCGTCACCTCTCCCCCCGGTCCGCCCACCCGGCGGGGTCTTCGGCGGGCGGGACGCAGACGAGAGGATGGTCCGGTGGAGACCGAGCTGCAGGCCGACCTGCCGGAGGAGCACGACGCCGACCTGCTGACACTGGACGAGCTGACCGAGCGCACGGGCGTCAGCGCGCGCAACGTGCGGTTCTACGCCTCGCGCGGCCTGGTGCCCTCGCCCGTACGACGCGGCCGCTCGGGCTACTACGGACCCGACCACGTCGCGCGCCTCGAGCTGGTCCGCGAGCTGCAGGGCCACGGCTTCACGCTGTCGGCGATCGAGAAGTACGTCGAGCAGATCCCCGCCACCGCCACGCCGTCCGACATCGCCCGCCACCTCTCCCTGCTCGCACCCGTCACCGGCGACCGTGACGTCGACGTGCCGGGCGGCCTGTCCGGGATGGGCATCTCCCCCGATGCCGCGCAGGCGGTCGCGGAGGTCTACGCCGAGCACGGCCGCCAGGTCGCCGAGGAGCTCTCCGAGATCGTGCGCACCAAGGTGTGGCCGCAGTTCCGCGAGGCCGGCTACACCGCCGAGCAGCTGCGCGAGTTCATCCACCGCCTCAAGCCGCTGACCATCGCCGGCCTGGTGACGGCCTACGAGCAGGCCATCGACGACAGCCAGGCGTCGTACGACGGCAGGCGGCGATGACCGCAGGCGCGGTCTACCTCCTGCTCGGCCTCTCGCTGCTCCTCGCGATCGTCCTGCCCCAGCTCGTCCACCGCTTCCCGGTGTCGCCGCCGATGGTGCTCGTCGCGCTCGGCATGGCCATCGGCCTGCTCCCCCTCGACGACTCGATCAGCCTCGACCCGCGCGACCACCACACCCTGATCACCCACGTCACCGAGTTCACCGTGCTGGTCTCGCTGATGGGCGTCGGGCTGGCGATCGACCGCACCTTCGACCCGCGCTCGTGGCGCTCGTGGCGCACCTGGTCGCCGGTGTGGCGGCTGCTGCTGGTCACCATGCCGCTGACCATCCTCGGCATGGCGGTGCTCGGCTGGTGGGTGGCCGGGCTGGCGCCGGCGGTCGCGCTGCTGCTGGGTGCCGCGCTCGCCCCGACCGACCCGGTGCTCGCCTCCGACGTGCAGGTCGGCGAGCCGCTGACCGAGGACGTCGACGACGGCGAGGGCACCGAAGACGTAGGTCCCCGCGACGAGGACGACGACATCCGGTTCTCGCTGACCGCCGAGGCCGGGCTCAACGACGGGCTCGCCTTCCCCTTCGTGCACCTGGCGCTGCTCCTCCTCGCCGGCGGCTTCGGCCTCGCGGACGTGGGCGCCTGGCTCGGCTGGTACGTCGTCGGCAAGATCGCCCTCGGCGTCCTCGTCGGCCTGGCGATCGGCTGGCTGCTCGGCCGACAGGCCTTCCGCTCCCGCAGCGACAAGCTCCGGCTGGCCGACCACGGCGAGCCGATGCTGGCGCTCGCCGCACTGCTGGCGGCGTACGGCGCCGCGGAGGTCGTCGGCGGCTACGGCTTCCTCTCGGTCTTCGTGTGCGCGATGAGCCTGCGCGCCTCGCACCGCGGCCACGCCTACCAGCGCGCGATGCACGCCGTCGTCGAGCGGCTGGAGCGGCTGATGACCCTGCTCGTGCTGCTGGTCCTCGGCATGGCCATGACCGAGGGGCTGCTCGAGCACCTCGACCTGCGCGGCGTGGTCGTGGCCCTCGCGCTCGTCCTCGTCGTACGCCCGCTCGCCGGCTGGGTCGCGGTGGGGGTGCTGCCCCGCGACGAACGCCTCGACGGCGGTCTCGACCGGGGCGAGATGGCGGCCGTCGCGTTCTTCGGCGTCCGCGGTGTGGGGTCGCTGTTCTACCTGGCCTACGCCGTGAGCCACGAGCACGTCCCCGGCGAGGCGTGGCTGTGGTCGACGGTCGCCTTCACGATCATCGTGTCGGTGCTGCTCCACGGCATCACCGCGACACCCGTCATGGCGCGCCTCGATGCCCGCAGGAAGGCCACGGCTGCGACTGGATGAGGTTCGCGTGCGGGTCTGCCTGACAGAGTGGAGGCATGGTCACCGTCCTCGTCACCGGCGCCACCGGCTTCATCGGCCGCCGCCTCGTCCCCGCCCTGCTCGACGCCGGGCACGACGTCCGGGCGATGACCCGGCGACCGGAGTCGTACGACGGCCAGGGCGAGCCGGTCGGTGCCGACGTGTCGGACCGCGCCTCGCTCGACGAGGCGCTGCGCGACGTCGACGTGGCGATCTACCTCGTCCACTCGCTCGACGACCCGGACTTCGAGGCCAAGGACGCCGAGGCTGCACGCACGTTCAGCGCCGCGGCCGCCGCGGCCGGGGTGAAGCAGATCGTCTACATGGGCGGGCTCGGCGACGACGACCAGGACCTGTCGGCCCACCTGCGGTCGCGCCGCGAGGTCGAGCAGCTGCTCGGCGGCGACGGCGTGCCGGTGACGGTGCTGCGGGCGGCGATCGTCGTCGGCCACGGCGGCATCTCGTGGGAGCTCACCCGGCAGCTGGTCAAGAACCTGCCGGCGATGGTCGTGCCCAAGTGGGTCGGCACGCGCACCCAGCCCATCTCGATCGACGACGTGGTGCGCTACCTCGCCGGGGTCGTCGACCATCCCGACGCCCTCGGCCGGGTCTTCGAGATCGGCGGACCCGACCAGCTCACCTACCGGGAGATGCTGCTGGTCGCCAACGAGGAGAGCAACGGCCGTCAGATCCCGATCGTGGTCCTGCCGCTGCTCACGCCCCGCCTGTCGTCGTACTGGCTTGCGCTGGTCACCGACGTCGACGTGACGACCGGGCGCAACCTCATCGACTCGATGTCCACCGAGGTGGTCGTGCGCGACACCTCGATCCGCGACGTGGTGCCCGGTGAGCCGCTGTCCTACCGCGAGTCCGTGCGTCGTGCGCTGGCCGAGAGGGCCGCCGAGCAGCGCGGGTCAGAAGAGCAAGGGTAGCAGGAACAGCATCGACAGCGACCACGTGATGTGGGTCAGGATCGGTGCGAGGATCCCGCCGCTGGCCCGTCGCTCGAGACCGCAGACCGTGCCGAGCAGGACGGCGGCGAAGGCGAGCATCACGTTGCCCGTCGCGAGCGTGGCGACGACGTAGGCGATCGTCGTCCAGAGCACCGGGTGCCGCGGGATCGCGGCGTACATCGCGCCGCGGAAGAACAGCTCCTCGGCGATGCCGTTGACGAAGGTGATGGCCGCGAGCAGCACCAGCGAGCCCTGGTCGGCGTACTCCAGCACGCTGCTGACGTAGTCGGCCAGCGGGTCGATCTCGCGCACGACGAGCGCGCCGAGGACGAAGACCCCGACCATGAGCAGGCCGAGCATGATCGGCGCCAGGATCGGCCGGATGAACACCTCGCCCTCGCCGGCGATGCGGCCGAGGTGGAGCCGGCCGGACAGGAAGGCACCGGCCGCCCACACGCCGGCCAGCACGACGGCCGCGACGTAGAAGAGGTTGCCGCCCGGCTCGAGCCGCAACGACCAGCCGAGGACACCCGCACCGACGAGGACGACGACCGCCGCCACCACCTGGCGCCGACGGAAGGCCTCAGGGGTGTCACGTTGGTCGCGCGGGACGACGTCCCACAGCGATCGCTGGATCCAGGAGCGCATGCGAGTCAGCCTAGGAGGACGCCTCTAGGAGTCCGCCCCCGCCAGGAGCTCGCGGACCCGCGGGATGACTTCCTCGCCGTAGAGGCGCACGGACTCCATCCGCTGGTCGTGCGGCAGCGAGCCGACGGAGTACTTCAGCTGGAAGCGGCTCAGGCCGAGCAACCTGGCCGCCCACGCGATCTTCTGTGCGACCGTCTCCGGGGAGCCGACGAACAGCGCGCCCTCCTTGGAGGCCGCCTGCTCGAACTGGATGCGGGTGTACGGCGGCCAGCCGCGCTCGCGACCGATGCGGGTGTAGAGCTCGGCCTGGTTCGGGTAGAGCTGCTCGCGGGCCTGCTCGTCGGTGGCTGCCACGTGACCCGGGGAGTGCATGCCGATCGGCAGCTCGGGCAGCTCCATCCGGCCGAGCGCCTCGCGGTAGAGGTCGGCGAGCTGGACGAAGCCCGCCGGGGAGCCGCCGATGACGGCGAGCATCAGCGGCATGCCGTACTGCGCGGCACGCACGACCGACTGCGGCGTACCGCCGACGCCGATCCAGGCGGGCAGGCGGCCGGCCGCGGTGGTCGGGTAGACCCGCTGGTCGACCAGCGGCGGGCGGACGGTGCCCTCCCACGACACGGGACCCTCGTCCTGGAGCGCGGCGAAGAGGTCGAGCTTCTCGGCGAAGAGCCGGTCGTAGTCGGACAGCTCGAGCCCGAAGAGCCCGAACGACTCGATGAACGACCCGCGGCCCAACTGGACCTCCGCGCGACCGTTGCTCACCGCGTCGAGGGTGGCGAAGCGCTGGTAGACCCGGATCGGGTCGTCGGAGGACAGCACCGTGACACCGGTGCCCAGCCGGATCCGCTCGGTCTGCCCGGCGATCGCGGCGAGCACGACGTCGGGGGCCGAGATCGCATAGTCCGGGCGGTGGTGCTCGCCCAGGCCGATGTAGTCGACGCCGACGCGGTCCGCGAGCACCGCCTCCGCGACGGTCTGCCGCAGCGTCTCGGCGTGGTTCGCCGGTGCGCCGTCGAGCGGGGCGTCGCCGAACGTGTCGAGGCCCAGCGTGGGGTGCTCGCGCGTGCCGAGCACGGAGAAGTCGAAGTCAGGCATCGGTCCCGCCCTCCTGGTTGGTTGAAGGGTGAACGACCGCCGGGGGTCCGGCATTCCGTCCGTTCGCCCGCTTCAGTGATCCCCGGTCGACCGGGGATCACTGAACTTGTCAGGCTTTGCACGGGCCGACAACCTCAGCGATCCCCGGCTGACCGGGGATCGCTGGTGAAGGAGCCCGGGCGCACGACGCGCCCGGGATGCACGGTGAGTCTCTCGGAGACTCAGTGGCGAGTACGCCGGTCAGCGACCGCGGCTGAACGACGCGGCGCTGTGGCCGCCGCTGCGGGACTGGCCACCCTGGCCACCGCCCTGGCTACCACCCTGGCCGCCGCGACGACGACGGTTGCCGCCGCCACCCTGGCCGCCGGAGCCGCCCTGGCCGCCGCCCTGACCGCCGCCGGAGCGACGACGCTGGCCGCCGCCGGTGGACGAGCCGCTGGGGGTCTCGCTGGTGTAGCTGGTCGGGTTGCCGCGCCGCGACTGGCCGTTGGTCTGGCCCTGGCTGCGAGCCCGCTTGCGCTGGGCGTTGGCGCCGGTCGAACGACCGCCGCCACCCGAGGTGGGCACCTCGACGACGAGGCCACCGGGGGTGCTGCGCTCACCCGGGGCGAGCTGGACGAGCATGGGGTGGCCGGGGCCGTTGACCTTGGTGGTGGTCGGCTTGATGCCGGCCAGACGGGTCAGGTCGCGCACGTCGCGCACCTGCTCGTCGGTCATCAGGGTGATGACGGTGCCCTCGGCGCCGGCGCGGGCCGTACGACCGGAGCGGTGCAGGTAGGCCTTGTGCTCGACCGGCGGGTCGGCGTGGACGACGAGCGAGACGTCGTCGACGTGGATGCCGCGGGCCGCGATGTCGGTCGCGACCAGGGTGGTGGCGCTGCCGGAGTGGAAGGCCTCCATGTTGCGGGTGCGGGCGTTCTGCGACAAGTTGCCGTGCAGGTCGACCGTGGGCACGCCGCTCTTGTTGAGCTGGCGGGCGAGCGCCTTGGCGCCGTGCTTGGTGCGGGTGAAGACCACCGTGCGACCAGGAGCGCTGGTCAGGTCGACCAGCACCGGCACCCGCTGCTCGCGCGAGAGGTGCAGCACGTGGTGGTGCATCGTGGCGACCGGCGACTGCGCCGAGTCGGCCTCGTGGGTCATCGGCTTGTCGAGGTAGCGCTTCACCAGCACGTCGATCGCCTTGTCGAGGGTCGCGGAGAACAGCATCCGCTGGCCCTGCCGGGGCGTCTTGTCCATGATCCGGCGCACGCCGGGCAGGAAGCCGAGGTCGGCCATGTGGTCGGCCTCGTCGAGGATGGTGACCTCGACGGCGGAGAGGTCCGCGTAGCCCTGGCCCATCAGGTCCTCGAGGCGACCGGGGCAGGCGATGACGATGTCGACGCCCTTCTTCAGCGCGGTGACCTGCGGGTTCTGGCCGACGCCGCCGAAGACGGTGCGCGTGGTCAGGCCGGCGGCCTTGGCAAGAGGAGCGAGGGAGGCCTCGATCTGACCGACGAGCTCGCGCGTCGGGGCCAGGATCAGGGCGCGCGGCTTGCGCGGCATGGCCGGGAGCTTCGACGCGTCGAGGCGGGCGACCAGCGGGAGGAGGAAGGCGTACGTCTTGCCGGAGCCGGTGCGGCCACGGCCGAGGACGTCGCGGCCGGCGAGGCTGTCGGGCAGCGTCGCGGCCTGGATCGGAGTGGGAGTGGTGATGCCCTGCTGCTCGAGGATCTGGACGAGCGAGGACGGTACGCCGAGGTCGGCGAAGGTCATGTGACTGCTTTCGGTTGGCGTCTCGCCACCGTGAGCCGCGCTGGTCGTTCTGCGATTGCGCGGCGTACGTGCCTCAGTTGTGAGGGAGGGTTTCCCGAAGGAAACCTGCGTCCGGGGCAAGACCGGCCGGACGTCTGTGGGCACAACGCTAGTGGGACTGGTGGTGTTCCCGCGAATCGATTGCCGTGTGAGTCGTGACTCAGGCGCTGGCGCGCCGGATGAGCGTCGGCGGGATGATCACCCGCATCGGGCGGCTGGAGCCGGGCTCGTCGACGCGCTCGAGGAGCAGCCGGGTCGCGCGCTCGGCCATCTCGTCGACCGGCTGCCGGACGGTGGTCAGGGCCGGGGAGGTGCGCTCGGCGACGCCGAGGTCGTCGAAGCCGACGACGGCGATGTCGTCGGGCACACGGCGGCCGAGCTCGGCGAGGACCTTCAGTGCGCCGGCGGCCATCAGGTCGGAGGCGACCACGAGGCCGTCGATGTCGGGGTGGCGCTCCATGAGCGCCCGGGCCGCGGCCTCGCCGCTGGCCTCGGTGAAGTCGCCGTGCTCGACCGCGTCGGCGGCCAGCCCGGCCGTCGACATCGCCTGGCGCCAGCCGACGATCCGGTCCTCGGAGGCCGTCATGTCGGCGGGCCCGGCGATGGTGCCGATCCGCGTGCAGCCGCGGGCGATCAGGGCCTCGGTCGCCTCGCGCTCGCCCGCCACGTTGTCGACGTCGACGTAGGCCACCCGGTCGCCGCCGGTCCAGGGGCGACCGCCGAAGACGCAGGGCAGGCCGATGTCGGCGAGGTGCTCGGCGAGCCGGTCGTCGCGGTGGTGGGAGACGACCAGGGCGCCGTCGACGTGGCGGTTGGTGAGGTAGCGCAGGGTGCGTGCCGTCGACGCGCCGGGGCGGGCCAGCAGCAGCACCAGCTGGATGTCGCGCTCGCCCAGCACCCGGGTCACGCCGCGCAGCGTGCCGGCGAAGAACGGGTCGGAGAAGACGCGGTCGTCAGGCTCGGGGACGACCACGGCTATCGAGTCCGTACGCCGCGTGACCAGGCTGCGCGCCGCCGGGTTGGGGACGTAGCCGAGGGTGCGCACCGCCGTGTCGACGGCCGACTGGGCGCGCGCGCTGACGCGCTGGCCGCCGTTGATCGCACGGGACGCCGTGGCGCGCGAGACGCCCGCGACCCGGGCCACCTCGTCGAGGGTGGGCTGACCCGCGCTCACAGGGCTGCGCGGGGTGGTCACTCGCGCCACGCTAGTGGTCCACGGCTGGGTGCGCGGGCAGGGTCCCGGTGCGGGCGAGCTCGGCGTACCAGTGGGCGCTCGACTTCGGCGTACGACGCTGCGTCGCGTAGTCGACGTGGACGAGCCCGAAGCGCTTGGCGTAGCCGAAGGCCCACTCGAAGTTGTCGTAGAACGACCACTGGAAGAACCCGCGGACGTCGACGCCCTCGTCGATCGCCCGGTGCACCGCACGCAGGTAGGAGTCGAGGAACGCGATCCGGTCGGGGTCGTGCACCTGTCCGTGCTCGTCGAGCCGGTCGTCGAAGGCCGCGCCGGTCTCGGTGAGGTAGATCGGCAGGTGTGGGTAGTCGTCGTGGAGGCGGCGCAGCAGCCGGTGGAGGCCGTCGGGCTGGATCTCCCACCCCATGGCGGTCAGCGGCAGCCCGCGGCTGGGGAAGGTGACGTGCTCGGAGCCGGGGAACGGCGACAGCGCGACCCGTGCGGGGTGGTCGGCGCCGACGCCGACGACGTCCGTGCGCGGGTGACCCGAGACCTCGTTGCCGTGGTAGTAGTTCACGCCCAGCACGTCGATCGGGGTCGAGATGACGTCGAGGTCACCGTCGCGCACCACGTCGAGCCAGGGCCGGCCCTGCCACGTCCGGTCGGCGGTGTCCTCGAGCACGTCGACGGGGTAGGCGCCGCGGAAGATCGGGTCGAGGAAGAACCGGTTGTGCATCCCGTCGATCCGGCGGGCGGCGTCGACGTCGACCGGGTCGCCTCCGTCGCTCGGGTCGGGCACCGTGAGGTTGAGGCTAAGCCCGAGCCGGTCGGCGCCGCGGCTGCGCAGCTCCTGCGTCGCGAGGCCGTGCGCGAGCAGCAGGTGGTGACCGGCGACGAGACCGGCGGCCCCCTCCTGGCGACCCGGCGCGTGGTGGCCCGCGGAGTAGCCGAGGAAGGCCGAGCACCACGGCTCGTTGAGGGTGGTCCACGTCGGCACCCGGTCACCGAGCGCCTCGTGCACCGAGACGGCGTACTCGACGAACCGGTCGACGGTGTCGCGGTTGGTCCAGCCGCCCGCGTCCTCGAGCACCTGCGGCAGGTCCCAGTGGTAGAGCGTCAGCCACGGCGCGATCCCGTGGCCGAGCAGCTCGTCGACGAGCCGGTCGTAGAACGCGAGCCCGGCGGCGTTGACCGGTCCGGCGTCGGGGCGCACGCGCGGCCACGCCACGGAGAAGCGGTACGACGTGGCGCCGAGGTCGGCGAGCAGGGCCACGTCGGACGGCATCCGGTGGTAGTGCTCGCAGGCCACGTCGCCGGTGTCGTCGTTGAGCACGGCACCGGGGATGCGGGAGAACGTGTCCCAGATCGACGGCGTACGTCCGTCCTCGGCGACGGCGCCCTCGATCTGGTAGGACGCGGTCGCCATCCCCCACACGAAGTCGTGCGCGAAGTGCGCTCGGGGCGTCGACTCGACGGTGGCGGCGGGCGTGGTGTGGGTGGTCATCCCTTGACGGCTCCTTGCATGATGCCGGACACGAGCTGGCGGCCGGCGACGACGAACAGGACGAGGAGCGGGATGGTGGCCAGGGTGGTCCCGGCAAGGACCAGGCTGAAGTCCTTGAAGTACCCGCTCTGCAGCTGGTTGAGCGCCACCTGGATGGTGGGGTTGTCGGGCGGCAGCGCGATGAGCGGCCAGAAGAAGTCGGTCCACACCTGCATGAAGGTGAACAGCCAGAGGATCGCCGCGGCGGGCCGCGCGGCCGGGACGGCGACGGTCAGGAACACGCGGATCTGCGAGCACCCGTCCATCCGAGCGGCCTCGATGAGCTCGTCGGGCACGGCGTCGACGAGGTACTGGCGCATGAAGAACACGCCGAACGCCGTCACGAGCCACGGGATGATCACCGAGAACGTGCTCCCCGCCCAGCCCAGCTTGGACATGAGGATGAAGAGCGGGACCACGCCGAGCTGGGTGGGCACCGCCATCGTGGCGATGACGAAGACCAGCAGCGGCGCGCGGCCACGGAACCTCAGCTTGGCGAAGGCGTAGCCGGCCAGCGTGCAGAAGAACACCACCGAGCAGGCCGTCACCGTCGAGACGAGGAGGCTGTTGCCCAGGGCCTTCCAGAACGGGATCGAGTCCATCGCGCGTTGGGCGTTGGCCATGAAGTGGCCACCCGGCAGGAGCGGCGGGATGCCCTGCGCCGCGACCTCCTTGGTCTGCGAGCCCAGCAGGAACGACCAGTAGAGGGGTGCGGCCGAGCCGAACGCGAAGGCGATCAGCAGGCCGTAGGCGAGGAATCCGGGGCGGCGGCTCATCGCTTCCCTCCGAGCGCGCCCACGCGACGCATGAGCAGGACGTTGAGGACGGCGAACACGCAGATCACCAGGAAGAGCAGCCACGCGGTGGCGGAGGCACGGCCGAGGTCGCGCAGCTGCCAGCCGAAGTCGTAGATCAGCATCGTGATCGTGCCGAACTGGCGGTCGCTGCCGCCGTTGCGCGCCATGGTGTCGTCGAAGAGCCGGGGCTCGGCGAAGATCTGCAGGCCACCGATGGTCGAGGTGACGATGACGAAGATCATCGTGGGGCGGATCATCGGCACCGTGATGGAGACGAGCTGACGGATCCGCCCGGCGCCGTCGATCGACGCCGACTCGTAGAGCTCGCGGGGGACCGCCTGCATCGCGGCGAGGAAGATCAGCGCGTTGTAGCCGGTCCAGCGCCAGTTGACCATCGTCGCGATCGCGACGTGGCTGGCCCACCGGTTGGTGTGCCAGGCGACCGGGTCGATGCCCACCATGCCGAGGACCTCGTTGACGAGGCCGTAGCGGTCGCCGTAGAGGCTGCCGAAGATGATCGCGACGGCGACCGGCGAGACCACGAACGGCAGCAGGACGCTCATCCGCCACGCCGTGCGTGCCCGGAGCTGGTTGTCGAGCAGTGCGGCGACGACGAGGGCGATGAGGATCTGGGGCACCGAGGAGATGAGGAAGATGCTGATCGTGTTGACCAGCTGCTTGGTGAAGTAGGGGTTGGCCAGCACCTCGCGGAAGTTGTCGAGGCCGACGAACTCGCCCTTGCCACCGAGCAGGCTCCAGTCGTGGACCGACACGTAGGCGGTGTAGGCCAGCGGGAACATGCCGACCACGAGGAACAGGACGAAGAACGGCGCGACGTAGAGGTAGGGCGAGAACCGGTGGTCCATCCGGCTCAGCCGCTGCCGCCACTGCGGGGCCTCGCGTCGGCCGGCTGGGGCGGCCGGCCGGGGCGGCGACACCTGCTCGGTGTCGCCACCCCGAGTGGGGAGGTGAGTGGTCACGTCGCGCCGTTCGGTCGTGGTGTGCCCGGGCCTGTCAGCCCAGTGCTTCGACGTCGGTCAGGAACTGGTCCCACGACTTCTGGGGGTCCTGGGATCCGTCGTCGACCCGCAGGAGTGCAGCCTGGAACGCCGACAGGATGTCGGAGTACTTCGGGCCCTTGAAGGGCTGCACCGTGATCGCGGCCGCGCGCTCGGCGGTGATCTCACCGATGGGCGCGTCGTTGAAGAACTCGTTCACCGCCTCGTTGACCTCCGGCGAGTCCTGCGCCTCCACCTGGCTGGGGAACGCACCCACCGCGGCGAACGCCTTGGCCTGCTGCTCGGGGGCGGTCAGCCAGGCGGCGACCTTCTTGGCCTCCTCGGGCTGGTCCCCCTGGGCGGGGACGGTCAGGAACGAGCCGCCCCAGTTGCCGCCGCCACCGGGGAAGACGTTCGCGATGTCCCAGCCGTCGATCCCCTCGGAGTTGCCCTCGATGATGCCCATCATCCAGCCGGGGCAGGCCATCGTGGCGAAGCCGTCGTCCTGGAACTGCGCGGTCCAGTCGTCGCTCCACTGGGGGATCTTGGACGAGAGCCCGCGCTCGACGTTGCCGGTGACGGTCTCGTAGACCGCCTTCAGCTCGGGGTTGTCGACGTCGACGGTCTCGTCGTCGGTCTCGAAGGGGTTCGCCACCTGGTTGAGCATCGCTTGGGCGAGGCCGCCGGAGGAGTCGTACCAGGCGGTGCCGGGCATCGCCTTGACGAACTTGTCCCCGGTGGCGAAGTAGTCGTCCCACGTGCCCATCAGCTCGGCGACCTCGTCGCGGTCGGTGGGCAGGCCGGCCTTCTTGAACAGGTCGGAGCGGTAGCAGATGCCCTCGGGGCCGACGTCGGTGCCGTAGCCGATCATCTGGCCGTCGGAGTTGGTGGCGGCGGCGGCCTTCCAGTCGAGCCAGCGGCCGTCGAGCTCCGGGTCGGTGAGGTCGACGAAGGCACCGCTCTCGGCCATGATCGCGGGCATCGCGTCACCCTCGATCGCCTCGATGTCGGAGAGGCCCGAGCCGGCGGCGAGCTTGGTGTAGAGGTTGGCCTTGGCGTCGTCCCACGTGCCGACCTTCACCTGCTTGATCTTGATGTCGTCGTTGGCGGCGTTCCACTCGTCGATGAGTCCCTCGTAGCCGAACTCGTTGAACGTCGCCACGGTGATCGTGGTGACGCCGTCTGCGGTCGCCCCGTCGTCGTCGCCGCCGCTGCACGCGGCCGCGGTCGTCGCGAGGGTGAGCGCCAACAACGCGCTCGAGGCGAGTCGGAATCGCCGGGTCTTCGATGTCTGCACCACTGCACTCCTGCCGTCCTGGGCCGCCGGACTAGCTGCCCGGCTGGAAGGTGGACGTGAGCGGCGTGAGAGCGCTTCCACTTCCGTCCGGCTGCAACTATGACGGCGGTCACATCCACCTGTCAACGGTCGCGGCACGTGGCGTCCCACAAATGTGGGAGCGCTTCCACAATTACCCCGCTCACGACCAGCGCAGCACCCCGTCGTCGAGGCGCGCGCGCCGGATCGTCCGCGCGTCGTGGAGGTAGTTCTGCTTGAGCGACCACGGGGCCTGCGTGCCCTGCCGGGGCAGCGTGTGGACCACCCGCTGCACGTAGCCGGCGTCGAAGTCCATCAGCGGCACCTCCTCGACGTCCGGGTCGCGCACCGGGACGACCGACCGGGTGCCGGTCGACCGCAACTGCTCGAGCAGCCGGACGACGTACTCCCCGACGAGGTCGGCCTTGAGCGTCCAGGAGGCGTTCGTGTAGCCGATGGTGAACGCGAAGTTGGGCACGCCCGAGAGCATCATCGCGCGGTAGGCCATGGTCCGGCTCGGCTCGACCGGATCGCCGTCCACACTGAGCTCGGCGCCGCCGAACACCTGCAGGTTGAGGCCGGTCGCGGTGACGACGACGTCGGCCTCGAGCCGCTCCCCCGACTCCAGCTCGAGGCCCGTCTCGGTGAAGGTGGCGATGCGGCCGGTGACCACGTCCGCCCGGCCGTCACTGATCGCGCGGAACAGGTCGCCGTCGGGCACCAGGCACATCCGCTGGTCCCACGGGTCGTAGCTCGGGTTGAAGTGGGTGTCGACGGCGTAGCCGGGCGGGAGCTGGGCGACGTTGGTCCTGCGGACGAGGCGGCGCACGAGGTCCGGGCGCTTCCGGCTCACGCGGTAGAGCGCGGACTGCAGCGCGATGTTCTTCCACCGCGTCGCGACGAAGGACCGCTCCTCGCCGACGAGCCGGGTCAGCCGCCCCTTCACCGCGTCCCTGGCCGGCACCGAGAGGACGTACGTCGGTGAGCGCTGCAGCATCGTGACGTGCGCGGCGCCGTCCGCGGCGAGGGCGGGCACGAGGGTGACGGCGGTCGCGCCGGAGCCGATGACGACGATGCGCTTCCCCGTGGCGTCGAAGTCGTCGGGCCAGTGCTGCGGGTGGACCACCTGGCCGCCGAAGCGTTCCTGGCCCTCGAAGTGCGGCGTGTAGCCCGCGTCGTAGTCGTAGTAGCCGCTGCACGCCCACAGGAAGTCGGCGGTCGTCGTGCGCCGCTCCCCGCCGACCTCGGAGGTCACCGTCCACCGCGCGGCGCTCGAGTCCCAGTCGGCCGCGACGACGCGGTGGCCGTAGCGGACGTGGCGGTCCACGCCGTACTCGCGCGCCGTGTCGCGGAGGTAGTCGAGGATCGAGGCGCCGTCGGCCAGGGCGGTGTCACCGCGCCAGGGCCGGAACCGGTAGCCCAGCGTGTGCATGTCGGAGTCGGAGCGCACGCCCGGGTAGCGGAACAGGTCCCACGTCCCGCCGCTGACCTCGCGCCGCTCCAGGACGGCGTACGACGTCGCGGGCAGGTCCTTGGCGAGGTGGGCCGCGGCGCCGATGCCCGACAGTCCGGCTCCGATGATCAGCACGTCGACGTGCTCGGCAGTCGTCACGCGACAAGCGTAACCGTGAGTTACGAGAGTCCTCAGGTCCGCGCGTACAGCTCCACGAACCGCGCCAGCAACCGCACCGGCTCGGTCACCATCGCCTCGCGGGCGGCGGTCTTGAGGTGCTCCTGCTCGTGCGGCTCGTAGTAGCCGTGGGCGCTGTAGGCGTCGATCCGGTCGCAGATCGCGACGGCGTCGAGCTCGGGGTGGAACTGGGTGGCGTAGACGTTGCGGCCGATCCGGAAGGCGTGGACCGGGCAGGTGTCGGTGGAGGCGAGCAGCACCGCACCGCCGGGCAGCCGCGCGACCGCCTCCTTGTGACCGAGGTATGCCGTGAACTCCACCGGCAGCGCGCCGAAGAGCGGGTCGTCCCGACCCGCGTCGGTGAGTCGCACGGGCAGCGCTCCGATGGGCTCGCCGAAGGTCCGGTCGACGACCCCGCCGGGCAGGATGCCGAGCACGCCGATGCCGTAGCAGGCGCCGAGGAACGGGACGTCGGCCGCGACCACCCGTGCCGCGAGGGTGCTGAGGTCGGCCTCGGCCCGGCGCTGGGCCGGCGACTTCGCGTCCTCGGGGTCGGACATGTTGTAGGGCCCACCGCCGAGGATGATCCCGGACCACTCATCGAGGTCGACCTCCCCCAGCGGGCCTGCCTCGAGGCGGACGCGCACCAGCTCGTCGGACCGCAGGCCGCAGCCGGCGAGCACGGCGTCGTACTCCTGCTGGGCGACGTCGTCCTCGGCGCGGGTGCCGAGGAAGAGGAAGGGCCTCACGCCTGCACCGCGGCCCCGCCTGCGATCAGTCCGTCGACGTCCTCGATGCCCCAGGCGGTGAGCGCCGCCCGGGTGTGCTCCCCCGGCAGCGCTGGCCCGCTGCTGATGGTGGACGCGGTCCGCGAGAAGCGCGGCGCGGGCGCCGGCTGGGTGACGCCGTCGCGCTCGACGAAGGTGCCACGCGCCGCGAGGTGCGGATGGGCGGGCGCCTCGGCGAGGGGTACGACGGGCGCGACACACGCGTCCGTGCCGTCGAAGACCTCGGCCCACTCGGCCTGCGTCCGCTCCTTGAACCGCCTGATCAGGGCGCCGCGGATGGTGGCGTGGTTGGCCGGGTCGTCGCGGTCGGGCAGCTCGACGCCGATGCGCTCGACGAGCGCAGCCCAGAACTGCGGCTCGAGCGCCCCGACGCTCACGTGCCGGCCGTCGGCGGTCTCGTAGACGTCGTACCAGGGGGTGCCGCCGTCGAGCAGCCCCGAGCGGCGCGTGCCGGTGTCGAGGCCGAGGGCAGCGAACGTCGAGGCCATCGCGTTGAGGTGGGCCGTGCCGTCCACGATCGCGGCGTCGACGACCTGTCCCCGACCGCTCGTGCGCGCCTCGAGGAGCGCGGCGAGGATGCCGATGACGAGGTAGGTCGAGCCGCCGCCGAAGTCGCCGAGCAGGTTGCCCGGGAAGTGCGGCCGGTCGCGGTCCTGGCCGAGGCCGTGGAGCGCGCCGGTGATCCCGATGTAGTTCATGTCGTGGCCCGCGGCCTGGCTCCACGGCCCGTCCTGGCCCCAGCCCGTCATCCGGCCGATGACCAGCCGTTCGTTGCGGGCGTGGCAGGCGTCCGGGCCGAGCCCGAGCCGCTCCATCGCGCCCGGGCGCATCCCCTCGACGAGCACGTCGGCCCGCTCGACGAGGTCGAGCACGGCCTCGATCGCCTCCGGCCGCTTCAGGTCGAGCGCGACGCTCGGCCGGCCGCGGTTGAGCACGTCGGCCCGCCCGCTGGCGAACATCCCGCCGCCCGGCCGGTCGATCCGCACCACGTCGGCACCGAGGTCGGCCAGCAGCATGCACGCGTGCGGCCCGGGCCCGATGCCCGCCACCTCGACCACCCGCACGCCCCGCAGCGGCCCGGTCCCCTGCCCCAGCTCGTACGTCATGCGCCGATCATGACACCGCCGCTGTCAGGGTCGGCGTTCCAGTGATCCCCGGCTGACCGGGGACCACTGAAGTTGTCAGGCTTTGCACGGGCCGACAACGTACGGAATCCCCGGTCGACCGGGGATCGCTGGCGACGAGCGGCCGAGTGATCTTCGACCTAGATCCTTGCAACTCGTTGCATAGGTCGGGCACCATGGCCCGCATGGCCCTCGAGCACGCCCTCCTCGTCGCGCTCAGCGAGCGCCCGGCGAGCGGGCTCGAGCTGACCCGGCGGTTCGAGAAGTCGCTGGGGTTCTTCTGGCACGCCACCCACCAGCAGATCTACCGCGTGCTGGCGCGGATGGAGGCCGACGGATGGGTGGGCGTCGAGGTCGTCGAGCAGGAGGGCCGGCCCGACAAGCGGGTCCACACGCCGTCGACCGAGGGGCGACGGGTGCTGGCCGAGTGGCTGGCCACGCCGATGCCGATGGAGACGTTCCGTAGCGAGCTGGCGGTCAAGCTGCGCGGGGCGTCGTACGGCGACCGCGCCGCGCTGGCCGCCAACCTCCTGGACGCCCGGGCCGACCACGCCACCCGGCTCGCGCACTACGAGGGGCTCGAGCGCGAGCAGTTCCCCGACCCGACCGCCCTCGACGGGGCCGGGCTCGACCAGTGGCTGGTGCTGCGCGGCGGCATCCGCCTCGAACGCTTCTGGATCGACTGGATCACCGACTACCTGCACGCCCACGCGAAGGACTGACATGACGCACCCCCTCTACCCCCACCTGCTCGAGCCGATCACCCTCGGCGACGGGCCGGACGCGCTGACGCTCCGCAACCGCGTCGTCATGGGCTCGATGCACACCGGGCTCGAGGACCACCCGTGGGACATCGACAAGCTCGCGGCGTTCTTCGAGGAGCGGGCGCGCGGGGGTGTCGGCCTGATCATCACCGGCGGCTACGCGCCGACCAAGCGTGGCTGGCTCAAGCCGTTCGCCTCCGAGATGACCAACCGCCTCCACGCGAAGCGGCACGAGCGGATCACCGGCGCCGTCCACGACGCGGGCGGCGCGATCGCTCTGCAGGTCCTGCACGCCGGCCGCTACGGCTACCACCCGCTGTCGCAGAGCGCGTCGGACAAGAAGTCGCCGATCACGCCGTTCAAGCCGAGCGCCATGTCGACCAAGGAGGTCGACCACACCGCGACCGCCTTCGCCAGGAGCGTCGCGCTCGCGAAGAAGGCCGGCTACGACGCCGTCGAGATCATGGGCTCCGAGGGCTACCTCATCAACCAGTTCCTCGCCGCCCGCACCAACGACCGCGACGACCAGTGGGGCGGGTCGGCCGCGCGCCGCATGCACTTCCCCGTCGAGGTCGTACGACGAACGCGTGAGCTGGTCGGCGACGACTTCCCGATCGTCTATCGGATCTCCCTGCTCGACCTGGTCGAGGGCGGCCAGACCTGGGAGGAGACCGCCGAGCTCGCCCTGCACCTGCAGGCCGCCGGTGTCACCGTCTTCAACACCGGCATCGGCTGGCACGAGGCGCGCGTCCCGACGATCATCACGCAGGTGCCGCGCGGCGCCTGGCGCTCGTACACGGCGCGTCTCAAGGAGGTCGTCGACGTCCCGGTCTGCGCGTCCAACCGGATCAACACCCCCGAGCTCGCCGAGGACATCCTGGCCGCCGGCGAGGCCGACCTGGTCTCGATGGCGCGACCGCTGCTGGCCGACGCGGCCTTCGTCGCGAAGGCGATGGACGAGCGCGCCGACGAGATCAACACCTGCATCGCCTGCAACCAGGCCTGCCTCGACCACGTCTTCAGCAACGAGCGCGCCTCCTGCCTGGTCAACCCGCGCGCCTGCCACGAGACCGAGCTCGTCCTCATGCCCACTCTCCGCAAGCAGACCGTCGCGGTGGTCGGCGCCGGCCCGGCCGGCCTCGCCGCCGCCACGTCGGCGGCCGAGCGCGGCTTCGCCGTGACCCTCTTCGAGAAGTCGCCCGAGCTCGGCGGCCAGTTCCGCTTGGCCATGGCGGTCCCCGGCAAGGAGGACTTCGCCGACACCCTGCGCTACTTCACCCGACGCCTCGAGGTCCTCGGGGTCGACGTACGCCGCTCGACGGAGGCCGCCGCCGACGACCTCGCCGGCTTCGACCAGGTGATCGTCTCGACCGGCGTCACCCCGCGACTCCCGGAGATCGCCGGCATCGACCACCCGAGCGTGGCGTCGTACGCCGACGTGCTGAGCGGCGCGGTCGTCCCGGGCAAGCGGGTCGCGGTGATCGGCGCGGGTGGCATCGGCGTCGACGTGAGCGTCTTCCTCACGCACGAGGAGGAGGACCTCGACGACTGGATGGCCCACTGGGGCGTCGGCGACCCGTCGCTGACCGCGGGCGGGCTCACCGAGGCCAAGCCGCGCACGCCCGCGCGCGAGGTCACCCTGGTGCAGCGCAAGACCACCCCGATCGGCATCGGGCTCGGCAAGACGTCCGGCTGGGCGCACCGCGCGGTGCTCAAGCAGTCGCGGGTGACCCTGGTCAGCGGGGCGGCGTACGACCGCATCGACGACGCGGGCCTCCACGTCACCGTCGACGGCGCCACGCGCGTGATCGAGGCCGACACGATCGTCGTGTGCGCCGGCCAGGACTCCGTGCGCGACCTCTACGACGGACTCGGGCGCGAGGCGCACCTCATCGGTGGCGCCGACGTCGCCGCCGAGCTCGACGCCAAGCGGGCGATCAAGCAAGGGACCGAGGTCGTCGCGGGGCTGTGAGGCCTCCGGCCCGGGCGGCGCCGCACCCGCTCCGAGCGATACGTTGGGAGCGTCGCGGCCCCCTCCCGCGACGATGGACGTGAGGAACACCGTGCCGGCTCAGCAGCCCCCGTGGGCAGAGTCCTACGCCCCGGGCGTGCCCCTGCACCTCGACTACGGCGACACCACGGTGCTCGACCTGTGGGACGACGCAGTGCGCCACCACGGCGATCGCCCCGCGGTCGACTTCCTGGGCCGGGTGTCGAGGTACGCCGAGGTCGACGAGGAGGTACGCCGCGTGGCGGGCGGCCTGCACGCGCTCGGCGTACGTCCCGGCGACAACGTCGCACTGGTGATGCCGAACTGCCCGCAGAACGTCATCGCCTTCTTCGCGGTGCTGCGCCTCGGCGCCGCCGTCGTCGAGCACAACCCGCTCTACACCGCGGCGGAGCTGCGTCGCCCGTTCGTCGACCACGCCGCCCGGGTCGCGATCGTGTGGGACAAGGTCGTGCCGGTCGTCGAGGAGCTCGTCGCCGGCTCGGCCCTCGAGCACGTCGTCGCCGTCGACATGACCACCCGGCTCCCGTGGCGCAAGCGGCTGGCGCTGCGCCTGCCGATCGCGAAGGCGCGCACGGCCCGGGAACAGCTGACGGCACCGGCGCCCCAGGTCATGCAGTGGGCCGACCTGGCCTCCGCCGCTCCGCTGGACGACTCGCACCCGCGACCGCACCGCGACGACGTCGCGCTCCTGCTCTACACCTCCGGCACGACCGGCGTGCCGAAGGGCGTGCCGCTGCTGCACCGCAACCTCGTCGCCAACGTGATGCAGGGTCGCGCCTGGGTGCCGGGGCTGAAGGAGGGCGAGGAGTCCTTCCTGGTGGCGCTGCCGCTGTTCCATGCCTACGGCGTGACGGTGAGCGTGCTGCTCGGCGTGGCCCTCGCCGCCAAGCTGGTGCTGCTGCCCAAGCCCGAGATCGGCCTGATCATGGACGCCGTCGCCCGCGAGGTGCCGAGCTTCGTGCCGGCGGTGCCGCCGCTCTACCAGCGCATCGTCGACGAGTCGCAGCGCCGCAACGTCTCGATCAAGGGCATCCGCTACGGCCTGTCGGGGGCGATGCCCCTGCCCGCTGCGCTCGTCGAGCGCTGGGAGGCCGTCACGGGCGGGCTGCTCGTGGAGGGCTACGGCCTCACCGAGACGTCGCCGGTGATCGTCGGCAACCCGATGACCGGCGCGCGCCGCCCGGGTGCGATCGGGGTGCCGTTCCCCGACGTGGAGATCCGGATCGCGAACCAGGACGACCTCGACAGCGCAGTGCCGCAGGGCGAGCGCGGCGAGCTGCTGGTGCGGGGTCCGCAGGTCTTCGCGGGGTATCGCGGCCTGCCGGACGAGACGGCGGCCGCGTTCCACGACGGGTGGTTCCGCACGGGCGACGTGGTGACCATGTCGCCCGACGGGTTCCTGACGATCGTGGACCGGATCAAGGAGGTCATCATCACCGGCGGGTTCAACGTCTACCCCTCCGAGGTGGAGGCCGTCCTCCGCACGCACGCCGGGGTGGTGGACGTGGCGGTCGTCGGCCTGCCGCACGAGGACGGTGGCGAGGAGGTCGTCGCCGCCGTCGTGCTCGTGGAGGGCGTACCCGTGCAGCCGGACGAGCTCCGGGCGCACACACGGCAGGACCTCACGCCCTACAAGGTGCCGCGCCGGGTGGTGTTCGTCGAGGAGCTGCCGACCAACCCGATGGGCAAGGTCCTGCGGCGCGAGGTCGTCGCCCTGCTGCAGGATCCGCGCGACTGACGTTCCCCGGCCCACACGTGGCTGGGAGGATCGGCGGGTGAACCGTCGCGCCCTCGTCCGCCGCCCCAGCCCCCGCCTCGCCGAAGGCCTGCTGACCCACCTCGACCGTGTCCCGGTCGACGTCGACCTCGCTCAGCGCCAGTGGGAGGCGTACGTCGCCGCGCTGCAGGCCGAGGGCTGGGAGACGATCGAGGTCCCGCCGGCACCGGACTGCCCCGACTCGGTCTTCGTCGAGGACACGGTGGTGATGTACGACGACCTGGCCGTCCTCACCCATCCCGGCGCCGACGAGCGCAAGGCCGAGGTCGCCGGCACCGAGCAGACGCTGCGCGAGCTGGGCTTCCGGATCGCCCGCATCGAGTCGCCCGGCACGCTCGACGGCGGTGACGTCCTCAAGCACGACGGCACGGTCTGGGTCGGTCTCGGCGGGCGCACCAACCAGGCCGGCATCGACCAGCTCGCCGCGTACCTCGCACCGCTCGGCGCCTCCGTGGTCGCCGTACCCCTGACCAAGGCGCTGCACCTGAAGTCGGCGGTCACCGCGCTGCCCGACGGCACCGTCGTGGGGTGGGAGGAGGTCGTCGACGACCCGTCCGTGTGGGACTCCTTCCTCGGCGTCCCGGAGGAGCCTGGGTCGCACGTCGTGCTGCTCGACGAGGCGACCGTGCTGATGTCGTCGGCGGCGCCCCGGACGCGCGCCCTGTACGAGGAGCGCGGGCTGCGGGTGGTCGCCGTCGACGTCACCGAGTACGAGAAGCTCGAGGGCTGCGTCACCTGCCTGTCCGTGCGCCTGCGCGGCTGACGCCCTCCCGGTCCGGACCGGCGGACCGTGCCCTTGCCAGCGCCTCGTGGCGCGGAGGACTCTGGCCGGAGACACGGACCGAGGAAGCGGGACACGGATGGGCGAGCCGTCGCTGGAGCTGACGCCGCAGACGGCCGCGCTCGCCGGCGCCGCCGACGCCCTGGACTCGGCGGGCCTCGAGCACTGGTTCTTCGGCGGGTGGGCCGTGGACCTGTGGGTCGGTCGCCTCACCCGCGCGCACGACGACATCGACGTCCTCGTCCAGCGCGTTGACGAGGCCGCGGTCGACGCAGCGCTCACCGTCGCCGGCTGGGTCCACACGCCTCGCGACGACGACCTGGTCGGCACCGAGTATGCCGGGGACGGGTACGCCCTACAGCTGACGTTCGTCGAGACCGACGACCAGGGCCGGGTCGTCGTGCCGGTGCCGGGACAGCCGATCGTGGTGTCCGCCGGACCGCTCGACCACGCCCGTCGCCCGCTCGGCCACCTCCGGGTCCGCGTCCTGACGCTGGAGAAGATGATCGAGGGCAAGGGTGTCCCGCGGCCCGACGATGCGGGCGGCGAGAAGGACCGGGCGGACCTCGCCGCGCTCCGCGCCGTCGTCGCGACGAGGTGAGCCGGGACGCTCACCGAGCACGTACGGGCCACGACCGCCTGGCACCGACGGGCCGGGTCGTCAGACCCGGCCCGTCGGGCAACCCCTGCCGATGTGGTCGGACCACTGTTCACGGATCACGGTCGCCGCGCAGGTCGAGCCTGCGGAGCTCGTCCGCCCCAGGGGTGGGGCGAGGGCTCGAGGCTAGCCCGCGACCATGGCGGCGCGCACCCGACTTGTGCGGCACGGACCCGTCCCCGTGCCCCTACGCCCGAGACACGGCGTGCTGGCCCACGGCCGCCAGGTCCTCCTCGCGGGTACGCATCGTGCCGCGGCCGGTCAGGATCCTCTGGCGAAGGCTGTCGGTGATGTAGTGCCGCCAGGCGTCGTGGCAGACGTCGAAGCACTGGTCGCCCGCCGCGATGCCCTCGTGCGTGAACGTCACCCGCGTCCGGCCGTCGTCGGCGGTGATGTCGAAGCGGGCCGTCGTCCCGATCCACTCGCCCTTGTCGGCGATGAATCCGAGGTGTCCGTCGGTGAACTCCCACACGACGCGCTCGCCGGGGACGAGCTCGGCGGTGCGCTGCTTGGAGTAGTGGAGGTCCGGCACCAGGTAGAACCAGTCGGCTCCCAGTCGGTCGGTGTCGCCGACGATGTTGGTCGCGCCCCACCAGGAGCGGACGTCGATGATGGCCTCATAGGCCTCCTGCGGCGTCGCGTCGACGGTGAAGGTGTGGGTCAGGTCGTTCATGTCGATCCTTTCGTGTGGGGGCGGAGGGTCCGCCGGAGGATTCAGTCCTTGCGCTCGTTCTGAAGGGCCTCGGCGAGGCGCTTGATCCGTCGGAGCCGGCCGTCCCAGGCCGTGCTCACGGCGTCGAGCTGCGCCAGCGCGCGGGCGAGCTCCTCCTCGTCGATCCGGTAGTGCCGCTCCCGCCCGGCCGTCTGCCCGTGCACGAGCCCCGCCCTGTCGAGCACGGCCAGGTGCTTCGCGACCGCTTGTCGGCTGACCGGGAGCCGCTCGCTCAACGACGTCGAGGTGGCGGACCCAGCCGCGAGCAGCAGGTCGATCATCCGGCGCCGAGTGGGGTCGCCGATCGCGGACCACAGCGCGTCATCGACGAGTTGCGTCATGGCCGGACGTCCAGGGCCGCGGCGTGCGTGACGAGGCGCGGCAGGAAGTAGTCCCACCCGCGGACGTGGTCCTCGTAGGTCGCCTGCTCCACGGCGGCTGCCCAGCCGCGCTCACGGAAGCCGGTCTCCCGGAAGCGCACGAGCGTGCCCGTGCCTCGAGGGACGAGCTCGAAGGTGACGAGCAGCGAGTTGCCCTCCACCGCCTCCTCCCCGGCCGGGTGTGTCCAGCGGAAGGAGAAGCGGGTGGGAGGCTGCATCTCCACGACGGTGAACGCCTCGACCTTCCCGCCGTCGGCGTCGGCGAACAGGATCTCGCCCTCCGACCCGACGACGGCCTCGTAGCGCGCGTCGTCGGACCACCACTGCTTCACGTGGGCCGGGTCGCTCACCACCTCGAAGACGACAGCGGGGGTCGCCTCGACGTACAGCTCCCGCTCGATGGTCCCCAGCTCCATGACAGCCTCCCGCAACTCTTGGTTGCTCATCACCGTACGCGGGCCGCCGCCCACGCGCAACCATCAATTGCGCGACTGGCCGCGAGCGCGAGGCTGGTGGACCTGCTTGCCCGACGTACAGTCCCGGCATGCCCTCCCGCACCTGGCCGACCGGCGCGGCCGTGCTCTCCGCCACCGGCCTCCGGTCCCGTGCCAGGGCCCGCGACGACGCCCGTGACCTCTCCCGCCCCGACGGCCCGCCGACGCCTGTGACGATGTTCGGCGAGCTCGCGGCGCCGCTCGACGCGGCCCGCCTGGTCGCGGCCCTCCCCCGGCTGGCGGCGGCGCCCCGCGGCGACGGCCACCTCGTGGTCGACATCCCCGGCTGGAAGGCCCCCGAGCTCACGGGTGCGCCGCTGCGCGCCTACCTCAACCGGCTCGGGTACGACGCCCGCGGCTGGGGCTTCGGCACCAACACCGGCGACCCGCGCCGCGACGTCGAGCGGCTGTCGAGGCGTGTGCTCGAGCTGGTCGACGAGAAGGGCGAGCCCGCCTCGCTGGTCGGGTGGAGCCTCGGCGGCGTCATCGCCCGGGAGGTGGCGCGACGCCACCCGGACGCCGTACGACGTGTCATCACCTACGGCACGCCAGTGGCCGGCGGGTCCCGCCACACGAGCGTCGCCCGCTCCTCGAACGCCGGGGCCGACGCCCACGCCGACCGCGTCGCCCGCCGGCTCGACGCGTCCTCCCCGATCCGGGTGCCGCTCACGGTGCTGTTCTCCCGCCGCGACGGCGTCGTGTCGTGGCAGGCGTGCATCGACCGCGCGACGCCGTCGGCCGAGCACGTCGAGGTGTCGTCGACGCACCTCGGGATGGGGTTCGACCCGGACGTGTGGACGGTCGTGGCCGACCGCCTCGCCCGCCCGACCTGACTCGCGTCAGGGCACGAGCAGTCAGGGCACGAGCACGAGCTTTCCACCGGGGTGCTGGCCCATCAGCAGCTCGGTCGCGGCGAGGGCGTCGGCCAGCGGGAACGAGCGGGCCACGGGCACGACGAGCTCGCCCGCTCCCGCACGACGGACCAGCTCGGCCCGTACGGATGCGCGGAACTCACGGCTGGCGGGCCGCGCACCCGCGATGGCCAGGAAGCCCTCGTCCCGCGCCCGGTCCGCGGCCGCGATCGTGACGATGCGACCGCGGTCGGCGACCAGGGACAGCGACACCGCGACTGCCTCCTCGGTGCCCACGCAGTCGAGCGCCGCGGCGACGCCCTCCGGTGCGGCGGCGCGGACGCGCTCCTCGAGTCCGTCCCCGTAGGCGACCGGCTCGCCACCGAAGCGGCGTACGACGTCGTGGTTGGCCGGGCCGGCCGTGCCGATCACCCGTGCGCCGATCCACGCGGCCTGCTGCAGCACGCTGACGCCGACGGCACCGGACGCACCGTGCACCACGATCGTGTCGCCGCGGGCGACGCCGACCACGTGCAGCATCTCGGCGGCGGTCGTGCCGGCGAGCAGCAGGTTGGCGGCCTCGCCGAACGACAGCGACGGCGGCTTGGCGAAGACGTCCTGCGCCGGCACGGTCACCTCGGTCGCCCAGCCGCCACTGATGCGGAAGGCGAGGACCTCGTCACCCACCGCCACCGGTCCCGAGCCGATCTCGGCCCCCGGTCCGACCGCGGTGACGACCCCGGCGACCTCGTAGCCGATCGCCCTCGGGAAGTCGCCGGCGCCGGTCGCCACGTGCTTGGCGTCCGCGGGGTTCATCCCGGCGGCGCGGACGGAGATCGTGACCTCGCCCGCCTGCGGGGCGGGGACGTCGTGCTCCTCGAGCACGAAGACGTCGAGGCCGCCAGGACGGGTCGCGATCCACCGATGTGCCATCGCCCGAACCTAGCCGGGACCCCGTGACCGCCCGGGAACCGGACCGGCTCGGACCTACTCCTGAGCGAGCGGCGGGACGGTGACGACCTGGCCGGCGTAGCTCAGCCCGGCACCGAACGCGATCAGGAGCGCGGTGTCGCCGGCCGCCGCCTCGCCCTTGCGCAGCATCGCCTCCATGGCGAGCGGCACCGACGCGGCCGAGGTGTTGCCCGAGTCGACCACGTCGGTGGCGATGGCGACGGAGTCGGGGAGCTGGATGTTCTTGGCGAGGGTCTGGGTGATCCGCAGGTTGGCTTGGTGCGGGATGAAGGCGTCGAGCTCGTCGACGGAGACGCCGGCCAGGTCGAGCGCCTCGTGCGCGACCTTCGCCATCGCGAACGGCGCCCAGCGGAAGACGGCGGTGCCCTCCATCTGGACCACCGGGTGGTCGGCCCCCTCGCGCCCGGAGTGGCCGCCGATGCAGCTCGGCGTCTGGGTGATGACGTGGGCCTGCGAGCCGTCGGAGCCCCAGGCCGTGGGACCGATCCCGGCTGCCTCGGACGGACCCACCACGACCGCACCCGCGCCGTCGGCGAAGATGAACGCGGTGCCCCGGTCGGTCGGGTCCATGAAGCGGCTCAGCTGCTCGACCCCGATGACCAGCACGTGGCTCTCGGCGCCCGCGCGCACCATCGACGCGGCCAGGTTGAGCGCGTGGCAGAAGCCTGCACACCCGGCGGAGATGTCGAACGCTGCCGCCGTGATACCGAGCGCGGAGGCGACCTGCGGGGCCGAGGCGGGGGTGTGCTCCGGGTGGGTCGACGTCGCGACGATGACGCAGCCGATCTGCTCGGCACCCACACCGGCGGCCTGCAGCGCCTTCTCGGCCGCCGAGATCGACATGCCGATGAGGGTCTCGTCCTCGGCGGCGAAGCGCCGGGTCTTGATGCCCGACCGGGTCTGGATCCACTCGTCGGAGGAGTCCAGGACCTCGCAGACCTCGTCGTTGGTCACGACCCGCGCGGGACGGTGGACACCGAGCCCCAGCATCGCGGCGTGGGTGAGGTCGGTCGACTGCTGGATGGTCATGGGGCGAGCATAAGCAGGCCTGCGACGAGCGTCACAGGTCGCTGGTGGGCTGGGTCTCCGGGACGGGCGAGTCGGGCACCTCGCCCGGGTCGATCGGGTCGAGGCCCGGGTCGCCGGAGGGCACGATCTCGGGGTCGGAATCGGGTTCGACTGGTGTGGTGGTCATCCTCCAGTCCTACGCCGACCACCCGGACGTGGCAACGCCTTCCCACCCTGAGTGATGGGAGTGCGCCCGTACGTTGGCCGCGTGCCCGCCACCCCGTCGCGCGCCGCCCTGCTCGGCGCGCTGGTCCTCCTGCTGCGGCCCACCTACATCGCTGCCGAGGTCGTCACGGCCGCCGCCACGACGGGCGGCTACAGCTTCGTCGCCGACTCGGTCAGCCGGCTCGGCGAGGTCGGGTGCACGGCGTCGTACTGCTCACCGCGGCACGAGGTGATGAACGGCGCCTTCATGGTCTACGGCGTCGCGCTGGCCGTCGGCGCGCTGCTGCTCGCGAGGCAGCTCGGGCCCTGGGTGACCGGGCTGCTCGTGGTGTCGGGACTGAGCTCGTACGCCACGGGGCTGGCGCCACTCGACCAGGACGCCGCGCTGCACGCCCTCGCCGCGACGCCGCTGTTCGTCGCCCAGCCGCTGGCGCTGCTGCTGCTCGGGCGTCAGGTGCGCCGGGAGCGGCCGCGGCTGGGCAACGCGCTGCTGGCCACCGGGGTGCTCACGGCTACGGCAGCGGTGGGGTTCGTGGTCTCCGGCGACGGGCGGGCGGCCGGAGCGATCGAGCGGGCCGCGCTGTGGCCGGTACTCCTCGGCCTGGCGGCGTACGCCTGGGACGCCGGCCTGCGCCGGCGCCCGCGAGGCTCGGCCGCTCAGTAGCGCTTGCCGCCGCGGCGCTCCTGCACCTTCTGCACGGCCTGCTTGATCTTGGCCTGGTTGTGAGGCTTGCGCGCCTCGTCGTAGACCTTCTTGGCGATGCCGAAGGCCGCGATCTTCTTTGCCATACCCATGTCCGGACCGTACCCAGCAGCGGCAAGGTGATCCGTGGCAATCCGTGAGCCGGATCACTCCGAACACAGAGGGAGCCGCCGGTCCCGGCGGACATGTCGACGAAGGGTCCCAGACCGATGCGCTTCCCCTCTCTCCGCCGCCCCTCCCCCTCCATGGCCGTCTCCGTGATGGCGCTCGTCGTGGCGTCCACCGGGACGTCGTACGCGACGGGGCTGATCGGCTCCGACGACATCCGCAACAACTCGATCCAGTCCAAGGACATCAAGAACAAGACGATCCAGGGCAAGGACATCAAGAACGACACGATCGGGGCCCGTCAGGTCAAGGACGGATCGCTCCGCTCCCGCGACTTCAAGGAGGGCCAGCTGCCCGCCGGCCCGAAGGGCGCCCAGGGCCCCGCCGGGGTCGGTCGTTGGGCGCTCGTCGACGCGACCGGCGCCATCGTCGCGCAGTCCGGCGGCTTCTCCGTGACCGCCGCCTACCCGACCCTCGCGGCGGCAGGCCCCGACACCGCCGGGCTCCGTGCCAACGGCAACGTCTACATCGACGCCGGTGAGAACCTCACCAACAACGGCGTCCTGGCCGTCGTCGCCCTGCAGAACACCGTGGACCAGAACGGCGACGGCGTCACCAACGGCCGCGCGACGGGTGCGGACGCCAACCCGGAGTTCGCCGGCGAGATCTCGGCGGCGATGTGCCAGCCCGGCGTGGTCAACTGCGCGCCCCCCGGCACCGGCAACACGAACCACCTCGTGGTCAGCCCGCGCAACAGCGACGGCACCGTCACCGCCGACGGCACCCGCAAGCGGTTCTACGTCGTCGTGACCGGGGACTCCTCCGAACGCGGCTGACCCGCCCACCCGGGCCGGCGCGGTAGACATGCCTCATGCGCCTGCTCGAGCACCTTCTGGTCCTCGCAGCCGACCTGGTGCGGGCCGCAGCCTCCCAGCGGCCCCACCAGGTCTTCGTGCCCGCACCGCTCGCAGCTGCCCCACGTGACCTCCCCACCGGACTCGTCCAGCCGGACCGCACCACGTGCGGCTCGGCGTGCCTGGTCGTGGCGCAGATGCTGGGCGACCGCGACTACGCCCGGTGGTTGGACACCGGCGAGGCCGCCGGCCGCACGCGTGACCCGCGGCCGCGCCGGCGCCGCTTCGCCGACGAGGTGCTCGCCACGCACGTGCGCACCAACCGCTGGTACGGCGCCTCCGGTGCGCTGCAGGTCGCGTGGCCGCGGTCCCTCGGCACGGCCCCCTGGGCGCTCGCCCACGAGCTCACCGTCACCGGCGGGACGTCCGCCCCGGGCACCCGCCAGCGGGTGCTCGCCGTCTCGCCGCGACGCCGCGGTGAGGCGTACGACGACGTGGTGCGCGCCGTCGCGCTGGGCCACGCCGTGCCGCTCTACGTCGGCAACCGGACGCTGCCGCGCCACGTCGTCCTGGTCGTCGGCGGGGACGACGCGACGTTGACGGCGTACGACCCCGCGAGCGGAGGTCCGGTGACGATCACGCGCGACGCCTTCGACCGCGGCGCCCTGCGCGTCGCGGGCTGGTCGGAGCCGTGGTTCGCGGTCCTGCCGGCCTGACGTGGGGCAGACTGACCGCGTGACCACGAAGATCTCCGTCGCGGGCCTCGGCTACGTCGGCCTGTCCATGGCCGTGCTGCTCGCCCGGCACAACACCGTCGTCGGCCTCGACCTCGACGCCCCGCGGATCGACAAGCTGCGTCAGGGCGAGAGCCCGATCCACGACGACGACATCTCGCGCTTCCTGGCCGAGGAGGAGCTGGACGTCACCTTCACGACCGATGCGGAGGAGGCCCACACCGGCGCCGACTTCGTGATCATCGCGACGCCGACCAACTACGACCCGGTCACCAACTACTTCGACACCAGCTCGATCGAGGCCGTCATGCGCGACGTGCACCGCATCGAGCCCGGCGCCACCATGGTCGTGAAGTCGACCGTGCCGGTGGGCTACATCGAGGACGTGCGCGAGCGGCTGGGGATCGCGGACGTGATCTTCTCCCCCGAGTTCCTGCGCGAGGGGCGAGCGCTGCACGACAACCTCCACCCCGCGCGGATCGTGGTCGGCGAGGACTCCGAGCGGGCGCGCGCGTTCGCCGAGCTGCTCGTCAAGGGCGCCGACGCCGACGACGTCCCCGTGCTCTTCACCGAGCCCACCGAGGCCGAGGCGATCAAGCTCTTCGCCAACACCTACCTCGCGATGCGGGTCGCCTTCTTCAACGAGCTCGACTCCTTCGCCCTCTCCCGCGGCCTCGACAGCCGGCAGATCATCGACGGCGTCGGCCTCGACCCGCGGATCGGCACCCACTACAACAACCCGTCCTTCGGCTACGGCGGCTACTGCCTGCCCAAGGACACCAAGCAGCTGCTGGCCAACTACTCCGACGTCCCGCAGACGTTGATCTCCGCGATCGTCGACGCCAACACGACGCGCAAGGACTTCATCGCCTTCGACATCCTCGACCGCGCCCCGGAGGTCGTGGGCATCCACCGGCTGATCATGAAGGCCGGGTCGGACAACTTCCGCGAGTCGTCGGTGCAGGGGATCATGAAGCGGCTCAAGGGCAAGGGCGTCGAGGTCGTCGTCTACGAGCCCGAGCTCGCCGTCGACTCGTGGTTCGGCTCCGAGGTCACCGCCGACCTCGCCGCCTTCAAGGAGCGCGCGGACGTCATCGTCGCCAACCGGATGGTCGACGAGCTCCGAGACGTGGCCGACAAGGTCTACACGCGCGACCTCTTCGGCGCTGACTGACCGGGCACTTCCTCGCGCACCAGACCACTGACCGGGCACTTCCTCGCACACCAGACCACTGACCGGGCACTTGCTCGCGGAAGACGGGTGCCGTAGCGCGAGGAAGTGCCCGGTCGGCGCGTCGTAGCGCGAGGAAGTGCCCGGTCGGCGCGTCGTAGCGCGAGGAGGTGCCCGGTCGGCGGATCAGCGGCGGCGGCCGAAGAGCCCGCGCCGGTGCTCCTCCTCGACCGGGGCGACCGTCGGACCGGGCGCGTCGACCGGGCGCTCGGCGGCCTTGTCGAGGGACTTGCGCAGGCGCTTCTCCGACTTGTCGGGGTCCATGGGTGGGCGGGCGCCGAGGACGAAGCGCTCGACCACGCGATCGGCGACCGGCACCCAGCCGACCGACGTCGCGGGATAGGTCTTCACGCCGAACGACTCGTCGAGCAGCGCCTCGCGGTCGTCGTCAGGACCGGCGAGGCGGTCGACGCGGGCCAGTGCCGAGGTGCGCTCGAGCCGCGCGGCCGCGCCCGAGTCGTACGACAGCACGCGGGCGCCGTGGTGGGTGCGCTCGAGGTCGTCGAGGAGCGCCGCCACGGCAGCGGGCTGCGGGGCGAGCGAGACGTCAGGGAGCGTCAGCACGAACTCCGCGTCGGAGCGTGACGGCGCCTCCTCGACGAGGCGCACCCGCGGCTCGTGGAGGAAGGACCGGTGCACCAGGCGGGTCTCCAGCACCGGGTCCTCGACCGGCTGGACGCGGTCGTCGTGGACGCTCGACCACGGGCCGACGACGCTCACCCGGAGGTCGGGGACGTCTCCGTCGAGCAGCGAGTCGACGAGGTGGATCGTCTCGTCGGCGGGACCGGCCTCGAGGACGACCTCGAGGTAGGGCACCTGGTAGGCGCGCCCGTGGCGGTTGCGCTTGGGGCGCATCGTCGGCACGAGGTCGGCGAGGTAGGGGTCGTTGAACCGGTTGACCTGTTCGGCGCGGCGCAGGACCTGCGAGCGGCCGAGGTGCCAGCTGCGCGCCTCGCGGTCGACCACGAAGACACCGCCGGCCTGGGCGAGCGAGTGGCCGAGGTGCATGTCCTCGCCGAGGCGCAGGGTGCGGTCGAAGCCGTCGGAGTCGAGGTAGAGCGCCTTGGTGACCGAGCCGGTCATGCCGATGTGGAAGCGCTGGGCGCGCGGGCCGGCCTCGCGGAGGTCGTGGGTCTTGGCCCAGTAGTCCTCGACCCACTGGTGGGGCTCGTGCTCCTGGCCCGGGAACAGCTCGCCCGCCTCGCCGGCGGCCACCCGGTCGCGCACGACGGCGGGGTCGACCTCCAGCAGGGGGGCCGGGTCGACGAAGAGCTTGTGTCCGCCCGGGACGGCGTAGTCCACGAGGTGGTGCCAGCGCGCGTGGGCCTCGACCTCCTCGCGGTGGGCGAGCATGTCGGCGTCGTACCAGTGCAGGACGTCGCCGTCGGCCGCGAGCGCGCCGAGGTGGCACGCGTTGGCGCGTCCCCAGCCCTCCTCGACCCGGATCAGCCGCGTGTTGTCGGGGCGCACCTCGGGCAGCTCCTGCGCCGGCGAGCTCTGGTCGTCGACGACGAGCACCTCGAGCAGGTGCGAGGGGTAGGACTGTCCGGCGAGCGCGGCGAGGACGTAGGGCAGCGTGCGCTGGTAGTTGAACGTCGGCACGACGACCGTCACCGACAGCGTCGGCTCCCACCCACCGAGGGTCGGCGGGGTGAGCGACCCCCAGTCGTTGTGGCGCACCACCGGCTGCCGTGCCATGTCCTACCTCCCCCCGTCAGGCCGGTCGAGCGGGTCGACCTCCAGCGCCAGGCTCGGCTGGAAGCCCTCCCACTCGGAGGCCACGATGTCAGGTCGGCGGAACTCCTCGTCGTCACGCTGCCAGGTGTGTCCCGCTCCGGTGCGCCGCAGGACGTAGCCGAGGCCGTGGGTGCGGTAGATCCGGCCGCCGGACGCCTCGACCCCGGCGAGCAGCTGGGCGTCGACGAACTTCCGCACGCGGCGGAAGTCTCCGAGCGAGCGGAGCAGCCCGCGGTCGAGCAGGAGCGTGCCACCGGCGACGAAGCGGGCGAAGAGCTCCGAGGGGTGGTTGCGCCGGACGGTGAGGTCGTCGCGGTCGTCGTTGGCGTGGAGGTAGACGAACTCCGACGGCATCCCGACCACGTCGGCGCCGGAGAACCGGCGGGCCATCAGCAGGTCGTGCACGGCGTCGGGTGAGTACCAGTCGTCGTCGTCGACCTTGAGCAGCACCTCGCTCGACGCGGCCCGCGCCGCGGCGGTGAGGACGTCGCCGAAGAACGTCGACTCGTCGAAGCTCAGCACCTGGTGCGGGCGGTCGCCGAGCGCGCGGCGTACGGCGTCGCGGTCGGGCTCGAAGCCGTGCGCGGCCAGGACGAGCTCGACCTCCGCGCCCCGCTGCCGCGCGACCTGCCGCAGCGCGAAGTCGAGCATCTCGGGCCGCTTGGTCGACAGCAGGGCGCTGACCGCCGGAAGCCCGACGTGGCGCACGCCGGCGCGCGCGGCGAGCGCCGAGCGCCAGGCCAGGGTGGAGTGGTGGTCGAAGGCGGCGCGACGCACGACGAGGCTGTGCTCCTCGCGGCGGAGCGGGTCGTCGAGGTCGACCGTCGCGTCGAGCGCGGCGGCGAGCGGCGGCGCCACGTCGAGCACGCCCTCCGTGACCACCGGCACCCCGGAGATCGCCAGCGCGAGCAGGTCGGCGGTGCTCGTGTCGGCCGGCAGGCGCACGGCCTGGAAGGCGCGGGCCGCCGCAACGACGTCCTCGGTGACCGGGCCGCGGCCCGAACCGGCGACCAGCCGGGCGAGGTCGACGACGGGGTGGTCCCAGTCCTTGCGGAAGCCGATCGGGTTGAAGACCAGCTCGTCGACGGGCTCGGGACCGGGGTCGGTGACGACGGTCGGCGCGCGGTCGATGACGTGGTGCTCCGCGACGTCCCCTCCGCGACGGGCGACGACCACGTCGGGCGGCACGTCGCGCTCGGCGTCGCCGGCACCCGAGACGTCGGGCAACAACACGGCCCGGGCGTCGAGACCGGGGGCGGCGGGACGACCGGCGTACGACACGACGAGGCCGCCGTGGGTGGTGTCGCCGGGGCCGGCGGCCTGGCGGGCCATCTCCATCACGACGAGCTGCGCGCGGGCGCCGGAGGCGAAGCGGGCGACGGTGAGCACCCCGCGGTCGTCGGCCTCACGGGCGGCGAGGTGGACGAGTCGCGGCCACTCCGGGCGCGGCACGAGCACCCACGGGGTGGGCGCGTCGGTGAGCCAGCAGGCGACGGCCTTGCACTGGCCGAGGAGGGGTACGGCGCTGGCCATCCGCCGCAGGCGGGCGCGGTCGGCGGCGACGACGAGCACCGAGCCCCAGCCCTTGCGGGGACCGTCGAGCGTGGACAGCGGCACGACGGTCGGCTCGATGCCGGGCAGGTCCTCGATGCCCTGCAGCGCGCCGAGCGCGAGGCTGTCGGAGTCGTCGACCAGGACCAGCGTGGGGCCGGGCAGCCGGAGGTCGTGGAGGGGATGCGTCACGGTCGTGCGCGCTCCTTGAGGTCTGGGCTGAGGTCTCGGTGCTTGAGGGAGGCAGGCAGCGAGTGCTGCACGAGCGGGCGGGGCTGGCGCCAGAGCCAGTCGCGGCTGACGTGGTCGATGATGTGGACGCCCTCGGGAGCGGTGACCCTGACCAGCCCGCCGAGCGCCTCGGGGTCGCCGTTGCGGATGGCCTCGTCGACCTCGAACTCCCGCAGCTTGCGGTAGAGCCGGGTGTTGGTGAAGTCGACGCCGTCGCGCCGCCAGTGGGCGTACTCGTCGGCGTCGAGCCACTTCACCTCGAGCACCAGGCCCTGCTGGAGCACGATGCGCTCGACACCCGGCGGGAACTCGCGGATCTCCCAGTCGAAGGCCTTCACGAAGGTGAACTCCGGCCCCATGGGGTAGATCCACGGCTCGAGGAACCGCAGCGACAGGTCGAGCCAGCCGGTCGTCTCGTCGACGACGGTCAGCGGGTGTCGCGGCATCGCGACGATCGCGCGGGTGGACTGGAGCTGCCACGACAGGTCGCGCAGGATGCCCGTGCCCTCCGGGGTCAGCACCATGTCGCCGTCCCACTTCATCGAGTACGTCGTGCGGACGTGGGAGAAGCACCAGTTGTAGAAGTGGGTCAGCGAGTGGACGCTCGTCGCTGGCGTCGCGAGGTGCTCGCCGCCGGCGCGCGAGACGCGGTGGGGGTAGTCGAGGACGGTCAGCCGGTCGGCGGCGCCGCACTCCTCGGCCACCGCGCGCGCGACGTCGGCGGTGCCGTCGTCCGAGCCGTTGTCGACGACCAGCACGTGCTGGACGGCCGCGAAGATCGGCGGCAGCACCCACGGCAGGTTGCGCGCCTCGTTGCGGACCCGGAAGACGCACGTCAGCCCGGGGACCAGCGGCTCGCCGGACGTCCAGGGCCACGTGACGTCGTACGCCGGGTCCCCCTCGAGGGAGGCGATGTCGGGCATCAGGCCCGATCCTGCTGGGACGAGCGCTCCCGGCCGATCGCCTTGCGCAGCTTCTGCCGGGCCGCGGGCGGCACCATCGCGCGGACGGCGTGGGGCACGCGGTCGGCGCCGCTGCGGGTCTCGCCCGTCGCGCCGGCCTCGCGGCGGGCCTCCGCGGCGGCCGCGCGCCGCTGGGCGACGACCGTCGAGTGTGCGAACGCCTCGGCCTCGGCGTACTGCTCCGAATAGGCGGCCCGCAGCTGGTCGCACCGTTCCCGGGACGCGGTCGAGTCGTCCCGGGCGATCGCGTCGAGCGCCTCCCAGGTCTCGTCGGCCAGCTCCCGGAGCCGCGTGGGGACGCCGATGTCGTCCCACGTCATCGTCACCCGCCGCAGCGACGGGTCGATGAAGCGGTGCACCTCGGCGATGTCGACGGCCATCGCGGTCTTCACCGCGGCGAGGTCGAAGGCCTCCCCGAGCGCGAACACCGGCTGCGTCCAGTCCTCGAGCAGGTCGCCGTAGTGGACGAACGCCCGCTGCTGGCCGCGGGTGGCCCGCTCGGTGTGGAGCATCATGTTGACCCATGCGGCGGTGCGGGTGACGGCGCCCTGGTCGGAGCCGGCGCCTCTCCGCCCTCCAGCGGGCCCGTAGTAGGTCTGCTTGGAGCCGACGACCTCGGTGACCGGCCGCAGCATCGTGACGTACGACGACGTGGCACCGCAGCGGTCGGCGGCCGCCCGCCACAGGCCGAGGAACCAGGCGGCGCGGGGGTCCTTGATGACGAGCTCGTCGCCGAGGTCGAACTGCTGCTCCAGCCACGCGGTGACGCGCTCCCGGGTGGCGTGGTCGCCGCTGGTCGTGCCGGTGTCGAGCCACGCCCGCGGCCGAGCGTCGGAGACCTGGACGTTGCTGCGCGCGAGGAGCTCGGCATGCAGGTCGACGACCCAGCGCGGCTCGCCGAACCCCTTCGGGTTGGTCGCGTCGGCGACCACCTCCGGCTGGGGCACGTGCAGGCCGAGCGTGCGCAGGGTGCCGGCCATCGTGCTCGTGCCGCTGCGGCCCGAGCCGACGACGAACACGACGCGGCGGCTGGTGGGCTCGGTCATGATCGGAGCCTATCGGGGGCGCCGGGCACCGATCAGTGCTCGGGGGTGGCCCGCTCCTGCTGGGCCCGCGCGGCGGCGTCGGCCTCCTGGAACGCGTCGTCGTGCTCGAGCTCCTCGCGCAGTGCGGTCAGGCTGGTGCCGAGGTGGGTGCGGGCGGCCTCCGCCGTCGGGTCGTCGTCGGCGCCGGAGGCGATGTCGCGCCACGAGGTCTCGCCGGCGTCGACCCGGCGCTGGAGGCGCTCCTGGTCGGGGCCGAGCTCGCCGCGGCGGGCCTGCGCCTGCAGGTCCTGGATGCGGCGGGCCGACTCGGCGCGGAACTTGTCGCGCTCGGCTCCGAGGTGGGCGGCGAGCTGGCGCAGCGACGCGGTGGCCTCGTTCGCCTGGCGGCGCGAGTCCTGGAGGGCGGCCTGGAGGCCGGGGTCGTCGGAGAGGGCCATCAGAATCCTTGCTGGGCGGAGTCGTCGGTGCGGTTGCCCGCGCTGGCGTGCTGGGCGGTGCTGATCGAGGTCAGGACCGCGTTGGCGCCGCCGAGCCCGGCGTTGACGTAGCGCAGCACCTTGAGCAGGGCCTGCGCGGCCTGGGTGAGCTTCTCGATCGCGCGCAGGCCGTCGTGGATCAGCTCGATGATGCGCCGGGCCTTGCCGGGCGCGCTGACGCCCGCCTTCAGCCAGCCGATGGGACCGGCGAGCCCCGAGATGATGAGCTCCTGGATGACGCCGTCGATGAAGTCGATGGCGATGACCAGCACGTCGAGGGTGGCCTTGCCGACCTCGATGACGTGCCCGAGCTGCTCGGCGATGTAGCCCGAGGCCTCCTGCTGGTCGGCGTGCATCTGGCCGACGTCGGCCATCCGCGAGGCCGCGGCGCTGCCGGCCGGGCCCTGCCAGACGGCGGGCAGCTGCTGGCCGAGCGAGGTGTAGTTCTGGCCCACGCCGGCGCAGGCATTGCCGACGTTGCCCCACGCGAGCTGCATGGACGACACGGCGTTGAAGTCGCCGGCCACCGGCTTGAAGAGCGCCTCGAGGAGGCTCCATCCGGTGATCTTGTCGACGATGCCGTCGATCGCCGGGATGATCAGCCCGCACTCGCCCTTCTTGTCCTCGATGTACTGGCCCTGGGTGCCCGGGGGCGTGCCGCCGGCCACCGCCGACACCGGGTTGACGTGCTCGGTGATGGTCGTCATCGTCCGGCCCACTCCTGTGCGCTCGTGTCCTCGTCCTGGGACTGGTAGTCGTCGTACTCGCCGAGGTCGTCGGCGTTGTCGCCGATCTCGTCGACGTTGTCGACCAGGTCGTTGACGTTGTCGACGACCTGCTTCCCCTCGTCGTAGAGGTCGGTGTAGGTCGACGCCGTCTCGCCGATGTCACGACGCCGGTCGTGGTCGGCGGAGTCGCGCGAGCGCGAGTCGGCGTAGGCGTCGTTGGCCCGCTCGCGGGCGTCCTCCGGGCTGGCCCCGTCGGCGATCGCCCGGTCGTACTCGGCGTTGTAGGCACCTTCGGCGGTGCGGTTGATCCGGTCGTGGTTGATCGTGTCGGCGTGCGCGTCGATCCCGTCGGTCTTGGCGTACTGCAACGCCTCCTCGTCGGAGTAGCCCAGCGAGCGGTAGTACTGGTACTCGTCGGTGCGGCGCTCGAACGCGTCGGTCACGGCGTCGGAGGCGGCCTTCTTCGGGTCCGTCCACGGCGGCGGCTTGTCGACGTCGTTGCCGGGCTTGACCTTGTCGCCGACCGCGGAGGCGCCGTCGGAGATGCCGGGGTGCTTGTCCTCGAGGTCGGGGATCTTCGTGCCGTCCTGCGGGGCGTCGGACAGCGGGGCGCCCGGGGTGTCGTTGCCGCTGCCGGCCGGGGCGTAGGGCGGGAAGCCGGACGGGTCCGGCGCGAGGGCGCGGAAGCGGTCGTAGGTCGCCTCGTCGGTGTCGAGGTAGTCGTCACGCGAGTCGATGAACGCGTCGCGCACCTTGTCGGCCACGGACCGCGAGTCGCGCAGCCCGTCGTGGGCCGTCGAGACCGCCGACTCGTAGCTGCCCTGGAACAGGTTGAGCACCCCGGAGAAGGCACCGAAGTTGCTGCAGGACGAGCTGATGTAGTCGTCGATCGTGCCGATGTGGTCGTGCTGCCTGGTCGCGAGTCGCGACGCCGCGGTCAGCGCATCGGGGTCAACCTGGAAGCTCACGGGCGGGTCCTTCGTCGATCTCGTCTGGGGCGGTCGGGTCGACCCCAGTCCTACCCGGCGACGTCGCCGCCAAACCCGGAAACCCGCGTCAGACGGGCGATTCGTCCTTCTTCGCCCTCGACCTCACCCGGAACCAGCCGGCGACCATCGCGAGCAGGGCGACCATCCCGAGGGCCCACAGGAGCGTCGAACCCCACGCCCGCTCGACCGTCGTACGCCACTCGCCGCCCTGCTCGTAGACGGTGATCTCGTCGCCCTTCTCGACGTCGCCGAGGCGGCGCAGCTCGTAGAGGGCGGAGGCCTGCTGACCGTCGGGCAGCTCGAAGACGACCGAGGAGTACTCGGTCGACTTCTGGCCGGCCCGGCTGGGCCCGAGCTCCTCGAACCCGACGACCGTCGCCTGCTGGGTGTCGACGCCGGCCGGCGGCTGCCGGCTGTCCCAGAAGTCGAAGAGCCGCCACCCGACCACGACGACCATCAGCAGCAGCAGGGCCAGCGCCACCCAGGTCATGCCGTGGTTGCCCGACCGGCCACCCGAGAAGCCGCCGTCGGCGCCGGGGGCGCCCGGTCGGTCGGGGACGGGTCGGTCGGGGGCGGGTCGGTCGGGAACGGGTCGGTCGTCGGCCATGCCGGAAGTGTGCCAAACCGCTGATCTCGATACGGCCTCGTCGCGTCTTCGTGCCTCGGACGCGGGCCCACTCGATCTGGCCGAGCCCACGCGCCGACCTCGTGCCTCGGTCGACGCTGCTCGACTCAGAGGTGCTGGGGCTGGGCCCTGATCAGGTCGGCGTACCAGTGGAACGACTTCTTGCGCGTCCGCTGGAGGGTGTCGTAGTCGACGTGCACGAGGCCGAAGCGCTGGGTGTAGCCCTCGGCCCACTCGAAGTTGTCCATCAGCGACCAGCAGTAGTAGCCGCGGACGTCGACGCCGCGCTGGATGGCCTCGGAGACGGCGTTCACGTGGGCACGGAGGTAGTCGATGCGCGCCTGGTCGTCCACGACGCCGTCCGCGTCGGGGCCGACGTTGTAGCTGCAGCCGGACTCGGTGATCACGATCGGCGGGAGCGCGGCGCGGAAGCGGGCGCGGAACATGACCAGCCACTCGCGCAGCGCGTCGGGCACGATCGGCCAGCCGAAGTCGGTGGTCGGGTAGCCGACGACCTCGCGCAGGTCGAAGGGGATCTCGGCGTCCTCGTCGGCCGCGGCGACCTTCATCGGCTGGTAGTAGTTCACGCCGTAGAAGTCGAGCGGCTGGCGGATCGTGGCGAGGTCGCCGTCGGCCATGACGTCCTCGAAGAGCGGCATCAGGTCGACCGGGTAGCGGCCGAGCAGCATCGGCTCGAGGAACGTGCCGTTCCACAGGGCGTCGAAGATCTTGCTCATCCCGACGTCGGCGTCGTCGTCGCTGGCAGGCCAGATCGGGGCGTGGTTGTTGGCGCACCCGACCGACGTCGCCCCGGCCTTGCGCAGCTCGATGGCCGCGCGGCCGTGGGCCAGGAGCAGGTGGTGGGCGGCGGGCAGGCAGTCGAACAGCATCGCCTTGCCGGGCGCGTGGGTGCCGAGCCCGTAGCCGAGGATCGAGGCGACGTTGGGCTCGTTGACCGGGATCCAGTGCGCGACGCGGTCGGCGAACCGCTCGCCGACGATCGCGGCGTACTCGGCGAAGCGGTCCACCGTGTCGCGGTTGAGCCAGCCGCCGTCGTCCTCCAACGCCTGCGGGAGGTCCCAGTGGTAGAGCGTGACCATCGGCTCCTGGCCGTTGGCGAGCAGCGTGTCGATGAGCCGGTCGTAGAACGCCAGGCCCTTCTCGTTGGCCGGCCCGCGACCGGTCGGCTGGATGCGGGGCCAGGCGATCGAGAAGCGGTAGCCGCCCGTGCCCAGCTCCTTCATCAGCGCGACGTCCTCGTCCACCCGGTGGTAGTGGTCGCACGCGACCTCGCCGGTCGCGCCGCCGGCGACGCGGCCCGGCTCGGCGGCGAAGGTGTCCCAGATGCTCGGGCCGCGGCCGTCCTCGGCCACCGCGCCCTCGATCTGGTAGCTCGCCGTGCTCGTGCCGAAGCGGAAGCCGGGAGGGAGCAGGGGGAAGTCGTGCGGGGCGGCTGCATCCGGGGGTGGCACATCCGCGAAGATATCGGCATGAGCATGGCCCTGTACGCCGGTTCGGACAGGTCGTCGGACACTGTCAAGGGGCGCTTGACCAGCCATTCCTTCTCGTTCGGGCCCCACTACGACCCGACGAACCTCGGCTTCGGACCGCTCGTCTGCCACAACGACGACCTGCTCGATCCGTCGGCGTCGACGGTCGCGGGCTACCCCGAGCACCCGCACACCGAGCTCGAGATCGTGACCTGGGTGCTCGAGGGAGCGCTCGTGCACACCGACTCGTCGGGCCACCGGCACGTCGTCGAGGCCGGCCGCGCCCAGGTGCTCTCCGCCGGCACCGGCGTCCGCCACAGCGAGGTCGCCGACGTGCGGTCGGGGCGCTGCCGGTTCGTCCAGGCCTGGCTCACCCCGTCCGCGCCGGGCACCGAGCCGTCGTACGTCCTGGGCGAGGCGCCGCCGCGCTCGTCGGGGCTGGTGGCCGTGGCGGGCGGCGACGGCCTGCCGATCGGGACGACCGGCGCCCGACTCCTCGTCGCGCGCCTGGGCGCCGACGAGTCCGTAGCGCTCCCCGACGACCCGCGCCAGCACGTCTTCGCCGCGACCGGGGCCGTCTCGCTCGACGGTCTCGACCTCCGGCCCGGCGACGCCGTACGCCTCACCGAGGAGCCCGGCCACGTCGTCACGGCCGCCGAGCCCACCGAGCTCCTGGTCTGGACCTTCGCCTGAGGCGCCCCTCGGCCGACGATGTCCGGCCATCGCCGACCGAGGAGGGTGGGCGGACCTACTTCCTCTTCTTCCTGCCCTTCTTGACGACCTTCAAGGTCAGGGTCCGGCTGCTGGCCGCGGCGTACTCCTCACTCGCGACCACGTGGACCCGGATCCGGTGCTTGCCGACCTTCAGCTTCGGCAGGGTGATCGTCTTCCTCCCGGTCACCGAGCGGGTGCGGATCACCTTCCGGCCGTCGTACACCAGCACCGTCGAGGTAGCGGTGGAGCCGATCGCGACCCGGACCCTGGCCTTGACGCCTTCCTTGACCTTCGCCTTCACGAGCGTGGCGGTGACACTCGGCGCGTCCCGCGTCACCTTGACCGTCGCGGTGGCGACGCTCGCGGCGACCGTCGGGGAGCCGGCGTAGGTCGCCGTCACCAGATGGGTGCCGACCGGAGTGGTGGCCGGGAGGGTGACGGTGGCGGCGCCACCCGCGAGCGGCCCGGAGACGCTCGCTCCCGCGACCTCGACCGAGACGGTCCCGGTGACCGCGGCATCCGCCGCGACGGTCACGGTCGCCGTCGTCGGTACGCCGTACGTCGTCGCGGTGGCGCCGAGGCTCACCGAGGTCGTCGACGCGGCAGGTCCGCTCCAGGCCAGTGCGGGGGCGAACTCGGTCTGCATCGCGGCCTTGGCCTGCTGCTCGACGGCGAATGCGTAGCCGAGCACAGCGGCGTCGTCCCAGGCCCGGCCGACGATCTGCACGTTGTTGGACTGGCCCTCGTCGTTGGCCCCGATGGGCAGGATGGCCGTCGGTAGGCCGGGGCCCTGGGTGATGACCCCCGAGGCGCGGTCGGAGCTCATGATCGCCGACGCCGCGTCGTTGTTGCCGATGCTGGTGAGGAAGCCGGGGTAGATCACCGCGTCGACCGACGGACCGAACGCTGTGTCCATCCACGACGCGGCGTTGACCTTGTAGGCATCCCGCCGGGCCAGCAGGTTGGCGACGCTCGTGTCGTCCATCGGGTTGTAGTTGTAGTTGCCGGAGACGTTGTAGGGCAGGTTGGCAGGGTTCTCCAGCAGCTGCTCGGCGGTCATGGGGAAGGTCGCGGGACGCTGCTCCGCGATGTAGCGCTCCCAGCCCTCGGAGCCGGCGCTGCCCGAGGTCGGGTAGTTCGCGGCAGGCGGGTTGGTGGGTGCGGTCGCGGCCCCCTGGGGCAGCGCCACGAGCGTGCCGCCCGCCGCCTCGATCGCAGCCCTGGCGTCGGCAAGGGCGACCTGACCGGCGTTGTCGTCGATGATCGCGGTGGAGGCGAAGGCGGTCGGCACGTAGCCGATGACCTTGCCCTCGAGCGCGTCCGCCTCGAGCGAGGACTTCCACTCCTCCGGGCGCAGGCTGTTGTCGACACGGCTGGTGAGCAGGTCGTCGGGGTTGTTGCCGGTCGTGCGGCTCGATGTGGCGTCCAGGAGGGACGCAACGTCGGTGACCGACCGGGCCATCGGGCCGGCGTAGTCCGTCGCCCAGGTCAGCGGCATGACGCCGTTGGTGCTGGCGAGGCCGTCGGTGCCACGGAAGGTCGTCAGGCTGGCGCCGGTCGAGGGGGCGTAGAGGGACACGCCGGTCTGGGTGCCCATGGCCGCGGCCGCGAGGTCTGCGGCGACCGCGGTCGCCGAGCCGCCGCTGGAGCCGAACGAGGTCTTGGAAGGGTAGAGCGCGTTCCAGACCTGCTTGAAGCCGCTCTCGCTGAAGGAGCCGGAGTTGGCGAACTCAGACAGCACGGTCTTGCCGATGATGACCGCGCCAGCCTCACGGAGCCTGGCCACCTGCCAGGCGTCCTTCTTCGGCTCCCAGTCCTTCAGCGCGAGCGTGCCGCCGGAGGTGGGCATGTCCCGGGTGTCGTAGATGTCCTTCAGCGCGATCGGGATGCCCAGCAGGTCACCGGTGCGACCGGCCGTGCGGGCCGCGTCGGCGGCCAGCGCCTGGGCGACGGCGTCCTTCGCGACGGTGATGAAGGAGTGGAAGCCGAGGGCACCGTCGTCGTAGGCCTCGATCCGGTCGAGGTAGGCCTTGGTGATCTGCACCGAGGTGACCCTGCCCGCGACCATGTCGGCCTGGAGCTCGGCGATGGTCTTGCCCGTGACGTCATAGGCGACGTCGGTGGTGTGCTCGACCGCGGTGGCGGCGGACGGCAGCTTCAGCGGTTCGGCGCCGGTGCAGGCAGCGGCGTACGACGTGAGGTCGACGTTCTGCAGGGTGCAGATCTCGTCGATCGTGAGCGCCGACAGGTCAGGCGTCGTCGCCAGCGCCTGGGTGTCGGTCACGATCTGGGACGTGTCGCCGAGGGCTCCCACGACGACGTGCTGCAGCAGCGACTCGGTGGCACCGGGCTCGACGGTGAGGGTGCGGATGAAGCCCAGGTCGTTCGCGCGGCTGCCGGTCGGCACGTAGGCGGTCTCGAACGGGTTGGACTGCTGGTCGCCCAGCGAGTCGACGCCGGGGCCGACCACGACGCCGGTCGGGCGGGTGTTGCCCGGGGTGGCTGCGGCGATCCACGTGTCGCCCGGGTCGACAGCCGCGTCGCCGCTGCCCGAGGCGCTGATCGTGGCCTTGTTGGGGCTCGTCGTTGCCGTCAGGCCGGAGCCCAGCGAGCCGCCGAAGGACACGTCGAGGGTGATCGGCTTGGTCGAGGCGTTGGTGAAGGTGTCGAAGAAGCTCGTGGTGCTGCTCGCGGTGGCGACCCGGACCTTGCGTGTCATGAGCACGTCGCCGAGGCGGACGGACTTCGTCGATGCGTACGAGCCAGGGCCGACCGCTGTCAGGCCGAAGCCGCGCATCATCTGGCCGTTCATCCGCGGCTCCTCACCGGCTGGCGCCTCGACGTGGACGAAGAGGTTGCCGAAGCCCTCCAGCCGGGACCCGCTGACGTTGCGGATCGAACCGGTGTCGAGGCCGGGCCGACGGGCGTCATTGATGTTGATGGTCGCGCCGTCGGCGGTGGTGACGCTGGTCAGCGCCTGCGTGGCGGGCGTGACGGCAAGGGCGCCGAGGGCGACCGACGCGGCCGCCGGTAGGGCGACCAGACGGGCGGCGCGGCGCCCGGGCGTGGCAGGAGGCATGGAGGATCGAGGGCCTTTCGGGCGGAGGGTGGGTGAACGCCCTGCATTTGTATGAGCCGCGCATGTCGGTCGAGGGCGACGCTCATTTCGCGCGTGTAACGTTTCACCCGCAGGCCGCCGCTCGGGCGCTACGTCATACCGATCCGCATCCATGGCTGCCGTTCCGCATGACGCCTCCCCGGCAGGGACTTTCGCGGCCCTGGGGGTATGGCCTCGCCTCCGGACTGCACGGCTACGTCATACGAAGCCGCACCCATACGTCCCGATTCGTATGACGCGGCCGAGGGGCTAGGGGATGAGCACCCCCGGGTTGAGGATCCCCGACGGGTCGAGCTCGGCCTTGACCGCGCGGAGCACCCGCACCCCGACGTCCCCGATCTCGCGGGCGAACCACGGCTTGTGGTCGGTGCCGATCGCGTGGTGGTGCGTGATCGTCGCGCCCGCCGCGATGATGGCGTCGCTGGCCACGGCCTTGGCCGCCTGCCACTGGGCGATCGGGTCGTCGCCCTGGCGTGCCGCGACGGTGAAGTAGAGCGAGCAGCCGGTCTCGTACACGTGCGAGACGTGGCACAGCACCAGCGATCCCTCGCCGAGCGACGCGGTGAGCGCGTCCTTGACGTCGGCGTACAACCGCTGGCGGTTCGACCAGAAGGTCGCGGTCTCGAGCGTCTCGACGAGCACGCCGTGGTCGAGGAGCGCGTCGCGGAGGTAGGGACCGTCGAAGCGCCCGTGGGCCCACTTCTCCCCCGGCTCGGTGCCGAGCGCGGTCCCACCGAGACCGGCGAGGGCGGCCGTCACCGCCGCGCGCCGGGCCGCGACCTGCTCGTCGGTGCCCTCGTAGCCGGTGACCATCAGGCAGCCGGGGTCCTCGGCGCCACCGATGGACGAGGGGTCGGCGAGGTTGATCGCCGTCTCGGACTCGTCCGACAGCCGCAGCACGGTCGGCATCAGCCCGGCCTGCGCCAGGGTGCGCATCGCTTCGGAGCCGGCGTCGAAGGACGGCCACCGCCAGCCCTCGTACGACGTCACGGCGGGCGCGCGCCGTACGCGCACCGTGACGGAGGTGATGACACCGAAGGCGCCCTCCGAGCCCAGCAGCAGCTGACGCAGGTCGGGCCCGGCGGCGTTGGCCGGCGCGGAGCCGAGGCGCAGCGTCCCGGTCGGCGTGGCGGCGGTGAGACCCACGACCATCGCGTCGAAGCGTCCGTAGCCGGCGCTGGACTGCCCGCTCGAGCGCGTGGCTGCGAAGCCGCCGATCGAGGCGTGCTGGAAGGACTGCGGGTAGTGGCCGAGCGTCAGTCCGTGCTCGGCGAGGAGGGCCTCGGCCTCGGGGCCGCGCAGCCCCGGCTCGAGGGTCGCGGTCATCGAGACCTCGTCGACGGCGAGCAGCCGCTTCATCCGCACCAGGTCCAGGCTGACCAGCCCCGCGAACCCGTCGCGGCGCGCGGCCAGGCCGCCGGTGACCGAGGTGCCGCCACCGAAGGGGACCACCGCCACCCGGTGCTCCACGGCCCAGGCGAGGACGGCCGCCACGTCGTCGTGCCCGTCGGGTCGGACGACGGCGTCGGGTGCGTCGTCGAGGTCGCCGGCGCGGGCGCGCAGCAGGTCGGGGGTGGACTTCCCACGCGTGCGGAGCGTCCGCGTCGCGTCGTCGGTGAGCACGTGCTCGGCCCCGACGGTCGCTCGGAGGTCGTCGAGCAGCGCATCGTCCAGCGCGGACGGCGGCGGCACGGCCCCGCTGACCGGCGGACGGTCCTGCAGCCCGAAGGCGAGCTCGACGAGCCCGAGCGCGGAGCCGGGCAGGACGGTGGCGGCCGCAGGGTCGCCCCAGCGCTGCGGGTGCATCTCGGTGGGGGTCGGCTCGGTCGACATGCGTTACAGTGTGACACATGACGTCACTTCGTCACACAGGTGCGGCCGCCGACCCACGACTCGACGGCTACCTCGACGCTGCCCGCGCCTGCATCCTCGACGTCGGCTGGCGGCGTACGACGCTCACGGAGGTCGCGAAGCGGGCCGGCGTCTCCCGGATGACGATCTACCGCGCATGGCCCGACATGGGCTCGCTGCTCGGCGACCTGATGACCCGCGAGTGGGTCGGCATCGCCGCCGCGACGCAGGTCGCCGCCGCCGACACGACGACCCCCGAGGGCATCGCCGAGGCCGCGCTCGCGACGGTCCGCGCGCTGCGCGACAACGAGCTCTTCGTCCGGATCGTCGAGCTCGACCCCGACCTGATGCTGCCCTACCTGCTCCACCGGCGCGGGCGCTCGCAGGAGGCGCTCGTCGAGATCCTCGCGGCCGAGATCGCCAGCGGCCAGGTCGACGGCGCCATCCGGTCCGGCGACCCGGTGCTCATGGCGCGGTCGCTGACCCTCGCGGCCCACGGCTTCGTCTTCTCGGCGATGACGATGACCGACGACCGGATCGGGCTGGGCGACCTGGACGCGGAGTACGTCCGCGGCGTCGCCCGCGCCCTGGAGCCCTGATGCAGCCGGCCCGCCGCATCGCCCCCGGCCTCGCCGACGTCCCCGACGAGGTGGACGTCGTGGTCGTCGGCCTCGGCATCACCGGCGCCGGTGTCGCCCTCGACGCCGTCACCCGCGGCCTCACGGTGCTCGCGGTCGACGCACACGACCTGGCGTTCGGCACGTCGCGCTGGTCGTCCAAGCTCGTGCACGGCGGCCTGCGCTACCTCGCGCAGGGACAGCTCGCCATCGCCCGCGAGAGCGCCGTCGAGCGCGGCATCCTCATGGAGGTCACGGCGCCCCACCTCGTCCACCCGCTTCCGATGCTGACCCCGGTCAACGACGCGATGCCGCGCAGCCGGACGGCCTTCACGTGGGGCGGGCTCCAGGCTGGTGACGTGCTGCGGCGCAGCGCCCACACCACCACCCGGACGCTCCCGCGTCCGCGCCGGCTCAACACCACCGAGACCCTCGGCCTCGCTCCCGCCCTGCGCGCCAACACGCTCCGCGGTGGGCTGCTCGCGTGGGACGGGCAGCTCGAGGACGACGCCCGCCTCGTCGTCACCGTGGCCCGCACCGCAGCGTCGTACGGCGCCCACGTGCGCACCCGCGCCCGCGTCACCGCCGCGACCGGCGCCGGCGTGACGGTCCGCGACGAGCTCACCGGGGCGACGTACGACGTCCGCGCGAGGGCGGTCGTCAACGCGACCGGCGTCTGGGCCGGCGGCCTCGACGAGCAGGTCCGGCTGCGCCCCAGCCGCGGCACCCACCTCGTCCTGCGCGGGTCGGCGCTGCCGCACACGCGGGTCGCGGTGATGGTGCCGATCCCGGACACGACGTCGCGGTTCGCGATGGTGCTGCCGCAGCCCGACGGCACGATCTACGTCGGCCTGACGGACGAGCCCGTGACCGGACCCGTGCCCGACGTGCCCCAGCCCAGCGAGGCCGAGATCGACTTCCTGCTCGGTGTCGTGGCCTCGGCGTTCACCACGCCGCCGACGAGGGACGACGTCGTCGGAGCCTTCGCCGGTCTGCGGCCGCTGCTCGAGGTCTCCGGCACCGACGCGACGTCCGACCTGTCCCGGCGCCACGCCATCCTCACGTCCGCCACCGGCGTGACGACCGTGGTGGGCGGCAAGCTGACGACCTACCGGCGGATGGCGCAGGACACCCTCGACGCGCTCGTCGCCGCAGGACGCCTGCACGCGGGCCCGTGCCGCACCGCGTCGCTCCCCCTGCTCGGCGCCGCCGCACCGGACGACCTGCGCCGCACGTCGGCGCCCGCCCGGCTCGTACGACGCTTCGGCACCGACGCCGGGCTCGTGCTCGCCACCGCCCGCGAGGTCACCGGCCTGGCCGACGACGAGCTGCTCGTCCCGGTGTCGGAGATCGTCCCGGTGACGCTCGCCGAGCTGGTCTTCGGCGTCACCCACGAGGGCGCGCACGACGTCGCCGACCTGCTCGACCGGCGTACCCGCGTGGGCCTCGTCACCACCGATCGCGCGTCCGCCGAGCCGCTCGCCCGGCGCGCCCTGGAGCTCGCCGGAAGGGCCGCCGGCGCCACGTGATCCAGACGACAGCAAAATCCCGCCGGTAGTTCCCACGAAGTCCGGACAGGACGCGGAGCCGATGGGATCGTTCTCCACGGCGCGCCCCTTGCCGACCCCATGCGGCAAGGGGCGCCCAGTCCATTTCAGGCCTGGGTTGCGGGCTTTCCGCTCACTCGACCGTGACCGACTTCGCCAGGTTTCGCGGCTTGTCGATGTCGTGACCGAGGTGCTGGGCCGCGTGGTACGCCAGCAGCTGGAGCGGGACGTTGAGCAGGATCGGGTCGAGCTCGGGCTCGTTGCGGGGTACGACGATCCGGCGGGCGCTGACCTCGCCGAGGTCGACGTCCTCGTGGGTGATCACGACGAGCGGGCCCTTGCGCGCCTCGATCTCGTGCAACGCACCGACGTTGCGCTCGGCCAGCTCGTCGTGCGGCACCAGCGCAACGGTCGGCACCTCGGGGTCGATGAGGGCGAGCGGGCCGTGCTTGAGCTCGGAGGTCTGGTAGGCCTCGGCGTGGCGGTAGCTGATCTCCTTGAACTTCTGCGCGCCCTCGCGGGCCACCGGGAACCCACGCACGCGACCGATGAAGAACAGGCTGCGCGCCTCGGCGAGGTCCTTCGCGACCTCGACCAGCTCGGCCTCACCGGCCAGGACCTCCTCGATCTGGCCGGGCAACCGCTCCAGGCCGGCGACCAGGCGCTTGCCGTCGGCGATCGACAGGTCGCGCACGCGGCCCAGCTGGAGGGCGAGCAGCGCGAAGGCGAGGAACATGTTGGTCAGCGCCTTGGTGCTCGCGACGGCGACCTCGGGCCCGGCGTGCAGGTAGATCCCGCCGTCGCACTCGCGAGCGATGGCCGACCCGACGACGTTGACCAGGCCGACGCAGCGCCCGCCCTTGCGGCGTACCTCCTGCACCGCCAGCAGGGTGTCGATCGTCTCGCCTGACTGGCTCACGGCGACGTAGAGGGTGTCGGGCTCGATCACCGGGTTGCGGTAGCGGAACTCGCTCGCCGCCTCCGCGTCCGCGGGGATGCGGGCCAGCTCCTCGATGAGCGCTGCTCCCATCTGGCCGACGTAGTAGGCCGAGCCGCAGCCGAGGATCTTCACGCGGCGCACCGCCCGCAGCTCGCGTGCGTCCATGTCGAGGCCGCCGAGGTGGGCGGTGCCGAAGCGCTCGTCGAGGCGACCGCGGAGCACGGCCTGCGCCGTGGTCGGCTGCTCGAGGATCTCCTTGCGCATGAACGACTCGTGCTCTCCGGCCTCGTACGCCGACGCGTCGACGTCGACCTCGGCCGCGGTCTTGCCGGTGGCGACGAGGTCGCTGTGGCGCATCGTGCTGAACCCGGCGGCGGTGACGGTGGCCATCTCGCCGTCGTCGAGGACCGCCACGGTGGTCGTGTGCCGCACGATCGCGGCCAGGTCGGAGGCGACGTACATCTCCTTGTCGCCCACGCCCACGACCAGGGGACTGCCGTTGCGGGCCACCACGATGCGGTCCGGGAAGTCGGCGTGCAGCACGGCGAGGCCGTAGGTCCCCACCACCGCACCCAGCGCGTCGCGGACCTTGCCCTCGAGCGTGTCGGCGTTGCTGCGTGCGACGAGGTGGGCGAGCACCTCGGTGTCGGTGTCGCTGGCGAGGGTGGTGCCCGCGTCGGCCAGCTCGGCGCGCAGCGCGGCGGAGTTGTCGATGATGCCGTTGTGCACGACCGCCACCCGGCCGGCCTCGTCGGTGTGCGGGTGGGCGTTGGCGTCGGTCGCCGGCCCGTGCGTCGCCCAGCGGGTGTGCCCGATCCCCGTGGCGCCGGCGAAGCGCTTGGGCAGGGCGTCCCCCAGGTCGCGCACCCTCCCGGCCTGCTTGGCCACCCGGATCCCGCGGTTGCCGAGGACCGCGACGCCCGCCGAGTCGTAGCCGCGGTGCTCGAGCCGGGTCAGGCCCTCGAGGACGACCGGGGCCGCCTCCTGACGGCCGATGTAGCCGACGATTCCACACATGACGTTGCGTCCTATCCGTAGATGATGCGTCGCAGCTGGCGCTCGGAGAGCTCGGGGGCGGCCACGACTCGCTGGCCGAGCTCCTCGGCGATGCGCGCGAAGATCTCGGGATTCCTGGCGCCGTACGTCTTGAGGCTCGCGTGGCGAGCCCGGACGTAGTCCTCCACCGGCTGGGCGTGGAAGGCGATGACGTCCTCGACGACCCGGGCGGCCTCACCGGGCGTCAACGACGTGGTGGCGACCACATGGGCGACGAGGGCGGGGTCCGGCACCGGTTGATCATCCGCCTCAGCGGCGAGACTGACAACTTCCTGCCCGAAATCGGGCAAGAAGTGCTCGACTTGTCCCGCAAAAGCATTGCGGAGCCGCGACCCACCCGTCACAAGTGGGGCACTGACCCGCTTGCCGCCCCTTTGAAGGAGGCGCAGGTGGGGGACATCCGCCCCCTGTGAGCGAAACAATGGTGCACAGGTGGGGACGTGCTACCCTAGGTGAACACAAGGTGAACGGGAGGTGTCACATGAGCAAGCAGTTGATGACCGACAGGCCGGTCTGCGCCTGGGTCGCCGTCACGGACGCGTCGGGCCGCACCCACATGGAGGCACGCTGGTCGACCGTCGAGACGGTCGCCACCCACGCCGCCTGACCGGCGCCCGACCCAGCTCGCACGCACGAGCCACGCCCACCAGGGCGTGGCTCGTCGTCATTTCCACGCCCCACGGAAAATCCTTGCGTCACCCGGGAATGAACCTGGACAGTCGGCCGTTATGGTGGTTGAAAGTTCTACCAACCACCGCCTTCCGCGAGGAGCTCCCATGACCACCGGTTTCGACGCCCCCACCACCGCCATCGACGACATCACCGGCGACTACACGATCGACACCAGCCACAGCCGCCTCGGCTTCGTCGCCCGCCACGCCATGGTGACCAAGGTCCGCGGCCAGTTCGGCGCCTTCGAGGGCACCGCCCGCATCGACGAGGCGAACCCGTCGGCGTCCAAGGTCGACCTCACCATCCAGGTCGCGTCCGTCGACACCGGCAGCGCCGACCGCGACGGCCACCTCAAGTCCGGCGACTTCTTCGACGTCGAGACCTACCCCACGATCACCTTCACCTCCACCGAGGTGAAGCGCGACGGCGCCGACTGGGCCGTCACCGGCGACCTGACCATCAAGGACGTCACCAAGCCCGTCACGATCGAGTTCGAGCAGACCGGCTCCGCCGTGGACCCGTTCGGCAACACCCGCGTCGGCTTCGAGGGCGAGACCACCATCAACCGCAAGGACTGGGGCCTCACCTGGAACGCCGCGCTCGAGACCGGCGGCGTCCTCGTCTCCGAGAAGATCAAGCTCGAGTTCGACGTCTCGGCGATCCGCAACGCCTGATCCCACCGGGCAGTTCCGTCGCGCTCCACACAGCCGACCGGGCAGCTGCTCGCGCTAGACACAGACGACCGGGCGCATCCTCACTGAGGATGCGCCCGGTCGCTGCATGTCAGCGCGAGGAAGTGCCCGGTCGACCGCTTGAAGCGCGAGGAAGTGCCCGCTCAGCGGGGGTTCTTGCCCTTGTAGCCGCCACCCTTGCCGCCGTGGCCGCCGCCGGGACGACCGCGGAACGGGCCGTTGTCGGGCTTGATCTCGATGAGCTTGCCGGAGATGCGCGTGCCGGAGAGCCGGTCGAGCGTGCCAGCCGGGAGGTCGGCGGGGAGCTCGACGACGGAGAAGTCAGGCTTGATCGAGATGTAGCCGAAGTCGCCGCGCGACAGGCCGCCCTCGTTGGCCAGGGCGCCGACGATCTGCCGCGGCTCGACCTTGTGGCGCTTGCCGACCTCGATGCGGTACGCCGCCATCGGCTGTCCGCTGCGCGACTCGCGGGGACCGCGGTCGGCCTTGCCGCCATGCGTCGGGCGCTCGTCGAAGCTGCGGTTGGCGCGCTCGGGCTCCGGCTCGAGGAGCAGCGGCTGCTCGCCGTGCATCACCGCGGCGAGGGCGGCGGCCACGTCGACCTCGGAGACGTCGTGCTCGCTGACGTAGTGGGAGACGACGTCGCGGAAGAAGTCGATCCGCTCCGGCTGGGTCAGCGCCTCGGTGATCTGGTCGTCGAAGCGCGTCAGGCGGGTGGCGTTGACGTCGTCGACGGTCGGCAGCTGCATCTGGGTCAGCGGCTGGCGCGTGGCCTTCTCGATGGCGCGGAGCAGGTGGCGCTCGCGCGGGGTGACGAAGGCGATCGAGTCGCCCGATCGGCCCGCGCGGCCGGTGCGGCCGATGCGGTGCACGTAGGACTCGGTGTCGGTCGGGATGTCGTAGTTGACGACGTGGCTGATCCGCTCGACGTCGAGGCCGCGGGCCGCGACGTCGGTGGCGACGAGGATGTCGAGCTTGCCGGCCTTGAGCTGGTTGATGGTGCGCTCGCGCTGCACCTGCGCGACGTCGCCGTTGATGGCCATGGCGGAGTAGCCGCGGGCGCGCAGCTTCTCGGCGAGCGTCTCGGTCTCGTTCTTCGTGCGGACGAAGACGATCATCCCCTCGAAGTTCTCCACCTCGAGGATGCGCGTGAGGGCGTCGACCTTCTGGGGGTACGACACGATGAGGTATCGCTGGGTGATCGAGGAGACCGTCGACGTCTTGCTCTTGACGGTGATCTCGACCGGGTCAGCGAGGTACTTCTTCGAGATCCGGCGGATCTGCGCCGGCATCGTCGCGGAGAACAGCGCCACGTGCTTGCTGTCGGGGGTGTCGGCGAGGATCGTCTCGACGTCCTCGGCGAAGCCCATCTTCAGCATCTCGTCGGCCTCGTCGAGGACGAGGAAGCGCAGCTCGCTCAGGTCGAGCGTGCCCTTCTCGAGGTGGTCCATGATGCGGCCCGGCGTGCCGACGACGACGTGCACGCCGCGACGCAGCGCGGACAGCTGCACGCCGTAGCCCTGGCCGCCGTAGATCGGCAGCACCTTGACGCCCTTCATGTGCGCGGCGTACTTCTCGAAGGCCTCCGAGACCTGGAGCGCGAGCTCACGGGTCGGGGCCAGGACGAGTGCCTGCGGCGTCTTCTGCGAGAAGTCGAGCTGCGACAGGATCGGCAGCGCGAACGCGGCCGTCTTGCCGGTGCCGGTCTGGGCCAGACCGACGACGTGGCGCCCCTCGAGGAGCGGGGGGATCGTCAGGGCCTGGATCTGCGAGGGGGACTCGTAGCCGACGTCCGCCAACGCCTTGAGGACCTCCGGCGCGAGGCCGAGGTCGGAGAAGGTCTGCTCGGGTGCTGCGGGCTGGTCGTCACTCACCCTCCAACGGTAGGGCCTCAGGCGTGAACAGGACATTCCCCGAGGCCGGATAAGGGCGCGACAAGCCCGCACGTGAGCAAGCACACTCCCCTCATGCGAGATGCGATGCCCGACCTGCCCGAGGGGCTCACCACGCGGCCGCTGGAGAGGTCCGACGCCCACGACGTCTTCGTGCTGATGGCCGCCCAGGAGCAGGAGGACATCGGGCACGTCGCGATCGAGGAGGCCGACATCGTCAGCGACTGGGCCAAGCCCAGCCACGACCTCGGTGCCCGCTCGATCGGCGTGTGGGACGGCGACACCCTGGTGGCGTACGCCGAGCTGATGGGCGCCGACCGCGCCGACACCTCCGTCCTGCCGAGCCACCGCGGCCGCGGCATCGGCACCTGGCTGGCCCACTGGCTCGTCGACCTCGGCCGCAGCGTCGGCTCGTCGGTCGTCGGGATGCCCGTCCCGCAGGGCTCGCCGGGCGACCGGTTGCTCGAAGAGCTCGGCTTCCGGGTCCGGTGGACCAGCTGGGTGCTCAAGCTGCCCGAGGGCGCCACCATCCCCGAGCGGGCGCTGCCGGAGGGCTACGTCGTCCGCACGGCTGGGCCCGACGAGCTGCGCGCGGCCCACGCCGTCCTGGAGGACGCCTTCCTCGAGTGGTCGGTGCGCGACCGGGAGACGTTCGAGGACTTCGCCGCCGCGACGAGCGGCCGGCCGGGGTTCGAGCCGTGGAACCTGCGGGTGGCGCTCGACGAGGACGGCGCCGTCGTCGGCGTCTCGCTCGTCCTCGTGTCGGACGACGGGGCGACGGCGTACGTCGACCGGCTCGCCGTACGACGTGACCAGCGCAATCGTGGGATCGCCCAGGCGCTGCTCGTCGACTCCTTCACCCGAGGGCGTGAGCACGGCACCCGCACCTCCGAGCTGAGCACGGACTCACGCACCGGAGCACTCCCGATGTACGAGCGTGTCGGGATGATGGTGGACCACGTGTGGGTCAATCGCGGGATCGACCTCGCCTGAGCCACGGAAAGCGCACCCCACGGGGGCCAATCACTTCAGATTCCGTCAAGATGAGCCGGTCTAGACAGCCCGTTCATCCCTCAGACCTCTCCTAGTTCTCCGCCGTCGATGGCATTAGCATCGAGCGACATCGTCCGGGCGGTGTCACGGCGAGGGCGTGGGGCCCTTGCCTACGCAAATGTGGGGGTTTGACGTGCAAGAGCTACATGCATTGGTCGTCGAGGACGATCCAGACATCTCGTCAGCGCTGGTGGAGACTCTCGAGGGGGCGGGTTTCCGCGTCACCTCGGCGCTCGACGGTCGCCAGGCGGTGAGCGCGGCGGCAGCCGACCCGCCCGACCTGGTGACGCTCGACCTGACGCTGCCGCACATGGACGGCATCGAGGTCTGTCGCCGCATCCGTGAGACCAGCGACTGCTACATCGTGATCGTGTCGGCGCGCTCCGACGAGGTGGACAAGCTGATCGGCCTCGAGGTCGGGGCCGACGACTTCGTCCTCAAGCCGTTCTCGCCGCGCGAGCTCCGCGCGCGGGTCGCGGCGCTGTTCCGACGTCCGCGGACCGGGACGGTCACCGAGGAGCCGGCGAACGGCCGCAGCCCGCAGGTGCCGAGCCCGGCGCAGCCGGTGGACGAGCCGTCCACGATCAACGCCGGAGCGGGCCTGGTGATCAACTCCGCGCGCCGCGAGGTGCAGATCGACGGCTCGATCGTGGAGCTGACCCGCATCGAGTACGACGTCCTCGAGTACCTCGCGACGCACCTGTCGCGGGTGTGCACCCGCGAGGAGATGGTGCTGGCGATCTGGAGCAGCGCGCTGACCCACGACCACCACCTGGTGGACGTGCACGTCGCCAACCTGCGCGGCAAGCTGCGGCGCCACACCGACGCCACCTGGATCCACACCATCCGCGGCATCGGCTACCGGATGGACCGCGAGGGGGACGAGCAGCAGGAGCGCCGCGCCGGCGGTGGCCCCTACCTCGTCGCCCGGATCGACTCGGAGGACTGGGCCCGCGGCCTGGACTTCTGACGGTTGACCTGTCGGGGCCACCCCGACGGGCGCTGGCGACCCCTCCTAGGGGCGTGCTGCGCCCCGATCGACCACGCTTCCCGCCCGCCGCCGCCTAGCATCGACAGGGCGGGGAGCACCGGTCGCGCCCGCCTGGTTTCAGGTGGGGTGCGGCAGGGTAGGTGAACGGTCAACTTGGGGAGCAGGGACGGATGATGAACGCACGGACAGCCGTGGTCGTCGAGGACGACCACGATGTCGGCGACGCCATCTCCAAGCTCCTCGACCAGGCCGGCTTCGACGTCGTCGTGGCGCGAACCGGCACCGAGGCGCTCACGCTGGTGGGCGAGGGCCGTCCCGACCTGGTCACGCTCGACCTCACCCTGCCCGACATCGACGGCGTCGAGGTCTGTCGCCAGATCCGCACGGTCAGCGACTGCTACGTGATCGTCGTCAGCGGCCGCGCGTCCGAGGTCGACCGGCTCGTCGGGCTCGAGGTCGGCGCCGACGACTACCTGGTCAAGCCGTTCTCGATGCGCGAGCTGCAGGCGCGCGTCGCCGCCCTCTTCCGCCGTCCGCGCAGCAGCGATCCGGTCCCGGACGTGGCCGCAGCACAGGTCGCGGTCGACCCGGTGCCCGAAGCCGACCCCACCAGCTTCGAGGGCTGCAGCGACCTCACCCTCAACCGCGGAGCGCGGGAGGTGCGGGTGTCGGGCCGCGAGATCGACCTGACCCGCACCGAGTTCGACCTGCTGGCCCACCTCGTCGGCAACCCCGGCGTCGTGGTCCCCCGCGAGCAGCTGATGCGCGCGGTGTGGGCCGGCGACTTCGTCCCCGACAGCACCCACGTCGTCGACGTCCACCTCGCCAACCTGCGCCGCAAGCTGCGCGGTGCCGCCTCCGGCAACCAGTGGATCCGCACGATCCGCGGGGTCGGCTTCCGGTTCGACCCCTGCTGCCCCTGACCCCCCAGGCGCGTGCGACCCGGCCGTAGGGGTGGGATCGTCGCGGGCCGTGACCGTGGGTTCCCCCCCCGACTCGCCCGTCCGGGGGTTCAACGGCGGCAAACAGCAGTACCTTGACCCCATGGTGATTCGAGTCGCGCTGGTCAACGACGACGAGGTCGTCGTCCGTGGCCTCGACGCGATGATGCGCAGCTACGGCCACCGCGTCGAGGTGGTCGAGCTGGTGGCGGGCAAGCCCGTGGCCCAGCCGGTCGACGTGGCCCTCTACGACACGTTCGGGATGGGCCAGGGCAACGGCCCCGCCGTACGCCACCTCGTCGACAGCACGCAGGTGCGCGCGGTCGCGGTCTACACGTGGAACTTCCAGCCCTGGCTCACCCGCGACACCCTCAGCCAGGGCGTGCGCGGCTACCTCTCCAAGAGCCTGCCGGCGGCCCGCCTCGTCGACGCCCTCGCCGCCATCTCGTCGGGGCAGCTCGTGGTCTCGCCGTCGCGGGGGCGCTCGCCGCTCGTCGGCGGCGACTGGCCCGGGCGCGAGGAGGGCCTCACCGCGCGCGAGGCCGAGGTGCTGTCCCTGATCACGATGGGCCTGAGCAACCAGGAGATCGCCGAGCGCACCCTGCTGTCGCTCAACTCGATCAAGTCCTACATCCGCTCGGCCTACCGCAAGATCGACGTCGACTCGCGCTCGCGGGCGGTGCTCTGGGGCGTCGAGCACGGGATGCGCGCCGACCGCGTGCGGATCAACGGCTCGCCGGCCCGCGAGGGCTGACCCGACGTCCCACGCCCCGCGCGATCCCCGGTCGACCGGGGATCGCTGAGGTTGTCAGGCCGTGCACGGGCCGACAACGTACGGGATTCCCGGATGACCGGGGATCGCTGGACGCGCCGTAACCTCCTCCACGTGACACAGCAGCAACCCGGTATCGACCCCGACGACCTCGCGACGACGCTCCGGGTGCTCGCCTCGCTCCACCACCTGCCCGGGGACCACCCCGACCACGTGACGGTCAAGCGCGCTGCGTCGCACATGTACAAGTCGATCAAGGCCGAGCGCAAGCTCGCCAAGCGAGCCGCCGAGCTGGCCCACGACCGCGACATCATCGAGCGGACCGCGACCGGGTCGCCGATGCGCATCGACGACGAGACCGCTGGCATCCCGCTGGTCTCGAGCGCGGCCGGGGCGTTCGCCGGCGAGCTGCTCGTCCCCCGCGGCTGCTACATCTGCAAGCAGGACTTCACCCTGGTCGACGCGTTCTACCACTGGCTCTGCCCCTCGTGCGCGGCGATGAGCCACAGCAAGCGCGACCAGCGCACCGACCTCACCGGCAAGCGGGCGCTGCTCACCGGCGGGCGCGCGAAGATCGGCATGTACATCGCGCTCCGCCTGCTCCGCGACGGCGCCCACACCACCATCACCACCCGCTTCCCCAAGGACGCGGTGCGCCGCTTCTCCTCGCTGCCCGACAGCGAGGACTGGATCCACCGGCTCAAGGTGGTCGGCATCGACCTGCGCGACCCCACGCAGGTCATCTCGCTCGCCGACGACGTCGCGGCGGCCGGCCAGCTCGACATCCTGATCAACAACGCCTGCCAGACCGTACGCCGCACGCCGGGCGCCTACGCCCCGCTGGTCGAGGCCGAGGCGCTGCCGCTGCCGGACGACTCGGTCCCGGAGCTGGTGACGTTCGACCACATCTCCGAGGCCCACCCGGCCGCGATCGCCGGGGCGCTTGCGCCGACCCCCGTCGCCCACCACGAGGGCGAGTCGGAGGAGCACGCGATGGCTGTGCACAACGCCGCGACCCTCACCGCCCTGGCGCTCAAGGCCGGGCACGCCTCGCTCGACGCGCACCTGGCCGGCACCGCCGTCGACGCCGGCGGCCTGCTGCCCGACGTGCAGACCAACAACTCGTGGACCCAGACCGTCGGCGAGGTCGACCCGCTGGAGCTGCTCGAGGTGCAGCTGTGCAACTCCATCGCGCCGTTCCTGCTGGTCTCCCGGCTGCGCCCGGCCCTCGCGGCGGCCGCGTCGGCAGCGACCTCGCGGCGGGCGTACGTCGTCAACGTCTCCGCCATGGAGGGCCAGTTCTCGCGCCGCTACAAGGGCGCCGGGCACCCGCACACCAACATGGCCAAGGCCGCGCTCAACATGATGACCCGCACGTCGTCGGGCGAGATGTTCGAGACCGACCAGATCCTGATGACGGCCGTCGACACCGGCTGGATCACCGACGAGCGCCCGCACCACGAGAAGCTGCGGATCGCGGCGGAGGGCTGGCACGCGCCGCTCGACCTCGTGGACGGCGCCGCCCGCGTCTACGACCCGATCGTGCTCGGGGAGGGCGGCACCGACCTCTTCGGCTGCTTCGTGAAGGACTACCAGCCGTCCCCCTGGTGACCTGACCTCCGCCACGCGTGGACGCGCGGACAGAAGTCTCGTCAACCGTCGGTCGTCACGCTCGACGTGGCAGGTGCCGGCGGGTTCGGTCCGCGCGTCTGCGGCCGCGTGCTGGTTGACTCGACGCCATGAGCCTCGAGACCGCCGAAGAGTTCCACGCCCGCGTCGCCGCGGCCACCGACGCCGAGGGACGACTGCCGGTGGCCATCGAGGCGATGCCCGGGTGGGACATCTTCCCCTTCGAGCTCGACGGGCTCCGGATCAAGTCGCTCGAGCCGCTGCAGGACGTCGAGCCGCCCCGCGAGGGCGAGGACCCGGCCGACTGCTCCTGCCGGCAGCCGATGCCCCCCGATCGGGCCGCGCAGGTGGCGTGGCGCAACGAGCGCTGGCTGCTCGTCGCGCTCGACATGAAGCTGCCCGTCTCGCTGATCCTGAGGCCGGTCGACCACTTCGACATCGCCGACCTGCCGGACGACATGGCTGCCGAGATGGGCGTACTGATGGTGCGGGTCACCGCCGCGGTCGAGGAGCTACCCAGCGTCGGTCGCTGCCACATCGGCCGCTACGGAGACGGCGGGGCGCACGCCCACCCCTTCTTCTTCGGGCGGCCGGCCCGGATGGCGCAGCTGCGCGGGTCCTGCCTGCTCGACTGGGAGGAGAACCTGCCCGAGGTGCCCGAGGACGTACGCCGCGCCAACGCCGGCCACGTCGGTCGCCGCCTCGTCGAGCGCCTCGGCGGCGAGGGCCCTGCCTGGGAGGCCTGAGCCGCGTCGAGAGCCATCACCGCCACACGGGTCCGGGAAGTCGCCCTCAGCCGGTGCGCGCCCGCGCGGCGTCCCAGAGCCGCCGGCACTCGCGGACGTCCTGGCCGTAGACCGCGACGAGCTCGGGCGGGAGCCCGTCGGGGTGCGCGGCGAGGAAGTCCTCGAGGGCGGCGTACGCCTCGACGAAGGCCGCGGTGTCGGGGTCGGAGACGTCGGTGGAGTCCGCCGAGGTGAGCGGCGCGAGGGGGTCCGTCACCGCGCGGGTCCACTCCTCGCGGATCGCCTCGTGCCGCTCCCGGGAGACGGCGAGGAGACCGGCCAGGGACGGGTCACGGGTGACGCCGTCGCGCTCGCTGTCGCCGTACGACGCCTCCAGACGGCCGACGTCGCGGCGGGCGCGCTCGCGCAGCACCCAGAGGCCGGCGAAGCCGAGGGCGTCGACCGCGAGCAGCACCGGCACGGCGACCGTCGTCACGTCGAGCTCCCAGAAGAGCGGGACGAGGAAGACCGCCTGCAGGACGAGCAGCACGATCGCGACGCCGGTGATCGGGTAGTCGGCCCGGACCCGAATCCGGTCGGCGCGGACGGTGCCCGCGTGGACGCGCGCGGACGCGGGCGCGGGGTCGGCCCGCCAGGCAACGAGGTCGGGCACGCGTCAGGACGCGGCGCCGGCGATGTTGAACAGCCAGCTGATCCCGAAGCGGTCGACGAACATGCCGAACTCGTCGCCCCACGGCGCTGCCTCGAGGGGCTGGCGCACCTCGCCGCCCTCGGACAGCGCGGAGAACCAGCCGCGCAGCTGCTCGGCCTCCTCGTCGGACCCGGAGATGCTGACCGACACGTTGTCGCCGAAGGTCACCTGCACCATCTCCGGCGGTGCGTCGGCTCCCATCAGCGTGAGGCCGGAGGGCGTCTCGAGCTGGCCGTGCATGACCTGCGTGGCCATCGGTCCCTCGGTGCCCATGTCACCGAACGTCATGACGTTGAGCTCGCCGCCCAGGACGGAGGCGTAGAACTCCATCGCCTCGCGCGCCGTGGCATCGGCGAAGTTGAGGTAGGGGTTCAGGGTGACCATCGCGTGCTCCTTCGGAGGTCGGGTGTCCCCAACCTAGTGATGGGGTGCGGGCCACGGAAGACAGGACCAGACACGCGACGCCCCGGACGAGCGTGTCGTCCGGGGCGTCGTCGCGGGGGTGCGCTGGGGTCAGCGGCTGGAGTACGGCGTGTAGTAGTCCGTGTGATGACCGCGGGAGTCGTCGTTCCAGTCGTCCTTGTCGTAGTCCGGCGCGGACTTGATCTGGTCCTTGGTGAGGTTGACCATCACGGTCTTGTCCTCGTGGTCGATCCCGGTGACCGCGCCGGCGGGGATGAGCCGCTTCTTGCCGAAGATCCAGAAGCCGGTGTCCACGACGAGCCACTGGCCGCTGGCCTCGTTGCTGGCCTCGTCGATCTTGCCGATCGACCCGTCGCTCGCCTCGACGTCGTAGCCGATGAGGTCGCTGTCCTGGCTCCACGCGGTGTCGCGGTAGCTCCACACTGTGTCACTCATGGTTCCCTCCCAAGGGATCGGTTGTGCCGAGCCATCGACGCAACCACCAGTCCCGGGCGGCAGACACACCCGTGGGGCGGTGTCACCGTCGTTCACCGCCCTACGGATACGCCCGCAGGGGTACGACGAGCGCGTCCGTCAGTCCGGGAGGACCGCTGGGCGGTCAGTCCAGCCAGGCCAGCACCGCGAGCACCCGCCGGTTGTCGTCGGGCGCGAGCGGCAGGTCGAGCTTGGTGAAGATCCCGCTGGCGTGCTTGTCGACCGACTTCTCGGTGATCACCAGCCGCGCCGCGATGGCGGCGTTGGACCGCCCCTCGGCCATCAGCGAGAGCACCTCACGCTCGCGGGGCGAGAGGCGGTCGACGGCCCGCGCCCGCGGTCGGGCCATGAGCGCGGCGACGACCTCGGGGTCCAGGACGGTGCCACCGCCGGCGACCCGGCGTACGGCGTCGACGAAGTCGCGGATGTCGCCGACCCGGTCCTTCAGGAGGTAGCCCACCCCGCCCTCGCCGCTGGCCAGCAGCTCGCGGGCGTAGAGGTGCTCGACCCACTGGGAGAGCACCAGCACGGGAAAGCCCGGACGGGCGGCGCGCACCGCGATGGCGGCCCGCAGGCCCTCGTCGGTCAGCGTCGGAGGCAGGCGTACGTCGAGGACCGCGGCGTCGACCTCCGGGTCCGTCAGCGCGACCTCGAGCTCTGGTGCGTTGGCGACGGAGTGCCGGATGGTGAGGTCGTGCGCCTCGAGGATCCGGGTCAGGCCGTCCCGGAGGAGGGCGTTGTCCTCGGCGAGGACGAGCTGCACGGCACCTCCAGCGTCACGAGCGTCGGTCCACCCGACGGGCTCGAGACTCTCACGGTGCCGTCGAGCGCCGCCAGCCGCCGCGCGACCCCACGCAGGCCCGTCCCCGCAGCCGGGTCGGCGGCGCCGCGGCCGTCGTCGCCGACCACCACGGTGAGCAGGTCGTCGACGTGGCGGAGGTCCACCCAGGCGTGCTCGGCGGCGGAGTGCTTGCCGACGTTGGCCAGGCACTCCACGACGGCGAAGTAGACGGCCGACTCCACCGGCGCCGGCAGGCGGTCCGGGAGGTCCGGGGTGACCGCGACGGGCACCGCGAGGTCCAGGGCGATCGCCTCCACCGCTCCCGCGAGCCCGCGGTCGGCCAGCACCGGCGGGTGGATCCCACGGACGACGTCGCGGATGTCGCCGAGCGCGGCGCCGGTCGTCGCCGCTGCCTCGGCGAGGAGCGTCTGGGCGGCCGTCGGATCCGACTCCACGAGCTCCTGCGCGAGGCCGAGGTGCATCCGCAGGGCCACGAGTCGGGCCTGGGCGCCGTCGTGGAGGTCGCGCTCGATGCGCCTCAGCTCGGCGGCGGAGTCCTCGACCCGCTCGGCCCGGGTCTCGGTCAGCACCGCGACCCGCTCCTCGAGCAGCTGGTGGCTGCCCCGGCTCAGCAGGCGGGCGTCGAGCAGGCTGCGGAGCGTCATCAGCTGGGGCGTCGCGAACCACCACAGCACCAGCGTCACGACCAGCAGCGCCAGCAGCACCACGGTCAGCGAGATCGCCAGCCCGACGGTCGTCGAGACGACGGCCCAGGCCAGCTCCCGCCACGACATCGGGTCGGCGGCCCAGGTCTGCAGCCGGCGCAGTGCGTGCTGCCCTTCCACCGACCGCCGCTCGGTCGGGACGGGGTGCCCGAGGGCCTCGGCGGCCAGCGTGCGGTGCCGGTCGGCGATCCACCGCAGCATCGGCAGCCCCACGAGCACGACCGGGATCCCCACCACCAGCAGCGCCGTCGCCCCGCCGACCACCGTGAGCACGAGGGCCAGCAGCGTCGGGAGGGCGAGCAACACCTGGAGCAGTGCGTTGCGCGTCAGTCGCGCCGGTCCCGCCGTGCTTGCCATGTCCCCATCCTCACGGATCCGCGCGCTCCGCACGGTGGGGTTGACCCCACTCCGGCTCGGGAGGTGCCCCCGCTGCGCCGTCCGCCGCGCGGCGCGAGGTTGGAGGACGACCCCACCACCCACCGAACGGAGCACGGCCATGGCCGCCGACCTGATCACCCGGATCCCGCAGCGGGCCGCGCGCTGGAGCGCCGAGCACCCGTGGCGCGCGATCCTCACCTGGCTGGTCCTCGTGGTGGCTGCCACGAGCCTGGCTGTCCTCGTCCCCACCCAGCAGGCGGAGGAGGCCGACTACCGCATCGGGCAGTCCGGTCGGGCCGACGCGATGGCCGAGCAGGCGGGCCTGTCGGCGCCGCCGGGCGAGGTGGTGCTGCTCCAGAGCGACGCGGGAGACCGGGCCGGCCGGGCCGAGCTGCCTCGCGCGGCGAAGGAGGTCGCCGCCGGGATGGCCGACGCCGACGGCGTCGCCGAGGTCGACGCCCCGGTGTGGAACGACGCCCGGACCGCGATGCTGGTCGCGGTGTCGCTGGACGAGGGCGTGGAGGACCCCGCACCACTGGAGGCCGTGACCGCCACCGTCGCCGCGGACCACCCGGACCTCACGGTCCGGCAGGCGGGTGACCTCACCACGGACCGGGACATCAACGACCAGGTCGCCGACGATCTGTCCTCCGCGGAGGGGATCAGCCTGCCGGTGACCCTCCTGCTCATGCTGCTGGCCTTCGGTGCGCTCATCGCGGCCGGCATCCCGGTCCTCCTGGCGCTCGGCAGCGTGGCGGCGACCATGGGCATCGCCGCGGCCGCGTCCCACTTCGTGCCCGCCGAGCCCACGGTGAACTCGATGATCGTGCTGATCGGGATGGCCGTCGGCGTCGACTACTCGCTGTTCTACCTCAAGCGCGAGCGCGAGGAACGCGCCCGCGGCCGCACCACCCTCGACGCCGTCGAGATCGCCGCCCAGACCTCGGGCCACTCGATCGTGGTCTCCGGTCTCGCGGTGGCAGCGTCCATGGCGGGCCTCTTCCTGGTCGACGTCGTCACCTTCGACTCCCTCGCGCTCGGCGCGATCGTCGTGGTCGCGGTGGCGGTCGTCGGGTCGATCACGGTGCTCCCCGCGCTGCTGGTCGCGCTCGGCCGCTGGGTCGACCGGCCGCGGGTGCCGCTGCTCTGGCGGCTCAACCGGCGCATCGGCGCCGGCGGGATCAGCCGCCGCGTCCTCGCCCCGGTCGTACGCCACCCGGCGGCCGCGCTGGCCGCGTCCGTCGCGGTCGTCGGCGTCCTCGCCGTCCCGGCACTCGGCATGACGATGCACGCCTCGAGCCTCGAGACACTGCCCCGCGGCATCCCGGCCGCCGACACCCTTCGCGCGGTGGCCGAGGAGTTCCCCAGCGAGGGCACGACCGTCACCGTCGTCGCCCGCGGCGACGACGCCCGCACCGCGCTCGCCACGCTGGAGTCCACTGCCGGACGTGGCGACTTCGAGGCTGTGCCCGACGGTCTCGTCGACGCCGCGGACGGCGCCACGTCCACCCTGACCATGTCGCTGCCCTGGCCGGAGTCCGACGACCGCAGCGCCGCGGCGATCAACGACCTGCGCGACGACCTCGCCCCGGCGGCGTTCGCCGGCTCGGGCGCCGAGTGGGCGGTGGGCGGGGCCGCCGCGTCCAACCTCGACTTCGACGACCGCCTGCGAGCGTGGATGCCGGGGGTGATCGGGTTCGTGCTCCTGCTGACCCTGGTGATGATGGGGACGGCGTTCCGCAGCGTGCCGGTCGCGCTGCTGTCCACCTTCCTCAACCTGGTCTCGGTCGGCGTCGCCTTCGGCGTGCTCACACTGGTGTTCCAGCACGGCTGGCTCGAGGGCCTGCTCGACTTCACCAGCCCGGGCTTCGTCATCGACTGGATCCCGCTGTTCGTGCTCGTGGTGCTGGTCGGGCTGTCGATGGACTACCACGTGTTCGTGATGAGTCGGATCCGCGAGCTGGTCGGGCGCGGCCTCCCGACCCGCCTCGCCGTCGAGCAGGGCATCCGCGACAGCGCGTCCGTCGTGACCAGCGCCGCTGCGGTGATGGTGTCGGTCTTCGCCATCTTCGCGACCCTGAGCATGCTCGAGATGAAGATGATGGGCGTCGCCCTGGCGACCGCGATCCTCGTCGACGCCACCCTGATCCGGCTGGTGATGCTGCCGGCCGCGCTCGTGCTGCTGGGCGAGCGGGTGTGGTGGCCGCGCCGCCCGGCAGCGCCCCTCGGCGAGGTCGTCGGCGAGGACGACGCCCGTGGCGCCGGTCTCGAGCCGGAGCTCGCGTCGGCGCGCTGAGACCGAGCGGGGTGCGTCGGCGGGGCTCAGGCCTCGCCGGCGTGCCCGCGGAGCAGGTCGCCGAACGGCGTCACGTCGGCCGCGACCTGCGTGCCGGACGTACGCCGCGGGCGCGCCGCGAGGTCGGGGGCGAACCCACCGACGCCGTAGCCGCCCTGGCTGAGCACCAGCGCGGCGAGCTCGGCGGCGGCGCGGGTGATCCGGTCGGAGAGGCCGTGGCTGCCGAAGTCCTCGGTCGCGGCGAAGATCCCGGTGGGTACGACGACCGCGCGGAGGTAGGCGAACAGCGGCCGCAGCGCGTGGTCGAGCACCAGCGAGTGCCGGGCACTCCCGGCGGCCGCGGCGATCAGCACCGGCGTACCGGCCAGCGAGTCCTTGTCGAGGGCGTCGAAGAACATCTTGAACAGCCCGCTGTAGCTGCCGTTGAAGACCGGCGTCACGACGATCATCCCGTCGGCCGCGGCGACCTGCTCGCGCAGCTCGGTCAGCCGCGGCGTCGGGATGCCGCCGGTGACCATGAAGGTCGCCAGCTCACCGGCGACCTCGCGCAGCTCGATGAACTCGATGTCCGCCGACTCGCCACGGGCGGTGACCTGCGCGGTCGTCGCCTCGGCGAGCTGGTCGGCCAGGAGCCGGGTGGACGACGGGACGGTCAGTCCCGCCGTCACCACGACGATGCGTCGGCTCATCCTTGCGCCTCGACAGACACGGCCTCGGCCTGCTGCGCGAGCTCCTCGGCGCGGGCCCGGGCGGGCTCGACGAGGTGGTGCGGGGCATCGGGACCGGCCGCGACGAGGGACGCGTGGGTGGGCGGGTCGCTGGGCACGTGGGCCGGGCGACGGCGCTCGAACTCCGTGCGCAGCACCGGCACGACCTCGGTGCCGAGCATCTCGATCTGCTCGAGCGCCAGCGAGGTGGGCAGGCCGGCGTGGTCCATGAGGAACAGCTGGCGCTGGTAGTCGCCCACGTAGTCGGCGAAGCCCAGGGTGCGCTCGATGACCTGCTCGGGCGTGCCGACGGTCAGCGGGGTCATCTCGGTGAAGTCCTCCATCGACGGGCCGTGGCCGTAGACCGGGGCGTTGTCGAAGTAGGGCCGGAAGACGCGCTTGGCCTCGGCCTCGGTGGAGGCCATGAACGCCTGGCCACCCAGGCCGACGTAGGCCTGGTCGGCGGCGCCGTGGCCGTAGTGCTCGAAGCGGCGGCGGTAGAGCTTCACCATCTGCTCGGTGTGCTCCTTGTTCCAGAAGATGTGGTTGTGGAAGAAGCCGTCACCGTAGTAGGCCGCCTGCTCGGCGATCTCGGTGCTGCGGATCGACCCGTGCCACACGAACGGCGGCGTGCCGTCGAGCGGCGCGGGCGTCGAGGTGTAGCCCTGCAGCGGCGTGCGGAACTGGCCCTGCCAGTTCACGACCGGCTCGCGCCAGAGCTTGCGCAGCAGGTGGTAGTTCTCGACCGCGAGCTTGATGCCGTCGCGGATGTCCTTGCCGAACCACGGGTAGACCGGGCCGGTGTTGCCGCGGCCCATCATCAGGTCGACGCGACCGCCGGAGAGGTGCTGGAGGAACGCGTAGTCCTCGGCGATCTTCACCGGGTCGTTGGTGGTGATCAGCGTGGTGCTCGTGGAGAGCAGCAGCTTCTCGGTCTGCGCCGCGATGAAGCCGAGGTGCGTGGTCGGGGACGACACGACGAACGGCGGGTTGTGGTGCTCGCCGGTCGCGAAGACGTCGAGGCCGACCTCCTCCGCCTTGAGGGCGTACTGCGTCATCGCCGAGATGCGCTCGGCCTCGGACGGGGTGCGTCCGTCGGTCGGGTCCGTCGTGACGTCACCGACGCTGAAGATGCCGAACTGCATGAGGTCCTCCTGCGATTGGTTCCAACCGGTGGTTGAAGTTTGTACCACCTCCAACGGGACTGCCGCGCCCAGTATTCCTCGCGATCGGCCGTGGAATCGCCGGGGCACCTGCTGCGTTGGACCGGCATCCGGGCGCACGCTCGGATGGATCCCGCCGTCGACCTGTCCTCCCGACACCCGGCGGAACTGCTCTGCGAGAGGAGCGACGATGACCGACTTCACCCCCTTCGAGGACCTGCTGCGCGGACACGCGGGGCTGCTCGAGGACACCACCCACGACCGCTGGCTGCGGGCCCAGGCGCTCTTCGCGGAGCGCGGCTACCGCGAGGCGGCGGTCCTGCTGGCCGAGCTGCTCGACGACCCCGGCGACGTGGGGCACGAGCTCACCGACGTACGCCTGCTCCTGGCGCGCTCGCTGTTCCACTCGGCCCAGCTCGACGGCACGATCCGGGTCGCGACCGAGCTGCTCGAGCACGACCCCAACGAGCCCTACGCCCACCTGCTGGTGGGGCGCGCCCTCGAGCGCAAGGGGCTCAAGGACGAGGCGCAGCCGCACCTGCGCCTGGCCGAGCTGCTCGGCGGCTACCGCACCTGATCCGACCCACGGCGTGAGCGTTCGGGGGACGTCGTACGACGCCCTCCGGGCGCGCGTGCGAAGCCTCGGTGAACACTCGCCCGGAGCCCTCCTCCCGGCGCGACAGGGTCCGCCGACCGGCACATGCTGGGCACGTGACCAGCTACGGCGACCACACCGGACCGCTCGCCATCGCCCACCGGGGTGGCATGGGGCTCGCCCCCGAGAACACGCTCGCTGCCTTCGGCCGGGCCACCGCGCTCGGCCTGACCCACCTCGAGACCGACGTCCGCACGACCCGCGACGGACACGTCGTGTGCTTCCACGACCCCGCGCTGCGCCGGGTCACCGGCCATCCCGGGCGCGTCGCGGACCTGGACCTGGCCGACCTGCGCCGCCTCCGCGTCGGGGGCACCGACCGGATCCCGACGCTGGTCGAGGCGATGGCGTCCTTCCCGGACGCGAGGTTCGCGATCGACCTCAAGGACGAGGCGTCGATCGGGGCGATGGCGCGGCTGCTGCAGGCCAACCCCGGCTGGGCGGAGCGGGTCCTCGTGGCGGGGGCGTGGTCCCGCTGGCTGGACCGTCTCCGCGACGAGGCGCCGGGCGTGACGACGGCACTCGGCTGGCGCTCGCTGACCACACTCATCGCCTGCTCGCGCGGCGGCGTACGCCCTCCGGGGCTGCGGACCGACGTGCTCGCGGGTGGTGCGTTCGCGCACGTGCCGATCCGGCTCGGCCGGCTCCCCGTGCACTCCGAGCGGGTGATCCGGCGCGCCCACGAGCTCGGCATCCGGGTGGTCGTGTGGACCGTCGACGACCCCGCCGCGATGCGCGTGCTCCTCGACATGGGCGTGGACGGCATCATCACCGACCGCCCCGACCTGCTGCGCGAGGTGCTGATCAGCCGCGGCGAATGGCCGCGCGCGTCCGGCGTACGTCCCGCGACACCGGCGCCGGCGCCTGCGAGCGCCGGGTAGCCCGGGGGTCAGACGCGCTCGAGGGCCTCCGCCGCCAGGCCGTGCGAGACGGCCCAGAGCACCGCCTGGCTGCGGCTCTGCACGCCGGTCTTGCGGTAGGCGCTGCGGATGTAGGACTTCACGGAGTTCAGCGAGATCTGCATCTGTCGCGCGATGTCGTCGTTGCTCTTGCCGGTGGCGATGTGGGCGAGGGTCTCGCGCTCACGGGCGGTGAGGAAGTCGATCTGGGTGGTCGAGCGCAGGTCCTTGGTCGGCAGCACCGGCAGGAGCGGGGCGACGACGGTCTCGCCGAGGTGGATCGCGCGCAGGGCACGACCGAGCTGCTGGGCGTTGAGGCTCTTGGCGAGGTAGCCGGTGACGCCGTTGCCGAGCGGCTCGTGGGCCAGTCCGGGCTGGTGGTTCCACGTGTAGACCGCGACCCGGCGGATGTGCGGGTCGGTGACCGCGCGCTGCAGCGTGGTGTCACTGCGCGCCGTCCCGAAGGTCTCGACCAGCGCGATGTCGACCGGCAGGCGAGAGCGGTCCTTGATCGTCCCGAGCTCGAAGCCGCCGAGCGTCTTCAGCATGCTGTCGAGGCCTCGCCTCACGAGCTCGTCGCCGCCGAGCAGCGCGACACGGATGTCCATGCTCATCATCTGGTGGGTCCTAGGGATCGCCTCGGAGAGACGGAACCTCCATCTCCCGACGACCCCCCGACCGTCACTGGGGACAGTAACCCGGGGGGGTGCCCGGCATTCACATCAGTGGTGCCAGCACGACCATTTTCACCCCCTCGGGTGAGCCTGGCCTTGATCCTGATACCCCCTAGGGGTATCTTGGATCCATGAGCGAGCAGCACGGCCACCTCGAGGGCAACGACGAAGCCGTCCAGGCGCACCTCAAGCGCCTCCGCCGGATCGAGGGGCAGGTCCGCGGGATCCAGCGGATGGTCGAGGAGGAGAAGTACTGCATCGACATCCTCACCCAGGTGTCCGCGGCGACGAAGGCGCTCCAGGCGCTCGCGCTCAGCCTGCTCGACGACCACATGGCGCACTGCCTCGTCGACGCCGCCCGGCAGGGCGGGGCCGAGCAGGAGCAGAAGCTCAAGGAGGCCTCCGAGGCCATCGCCCGCCTCGTGAAGTCCTGACCCCGCGCCCCCCTTCCCACGTTTGCAGGAGCACCCCATGAGCCAGACCACCACCTACACCGTCACCGGGATGACCTGCGGCCACTGCGCCGCGTCGGTCACCGAGGAGATCTCCGAGATCGCGGGCGTCGAGGACGTCGCCGTCGTCGTCAAGACCGGAGCCGTCACCGTCACCAGCGCGACCCCCCTCGACGACTCGGCCGTCCGCGCCGCCGTCGAGGAGGCCGGCTACGCCGTCGCCTGAGAGCGGTGACCTGTCAGCGAGCGCCAGCGAGCCGACAGGGCGCCGAGTCGAGTTCTTGAAACCCCAGCCCGAAGGAGCCTGACCATGAGCACGCCGCTGCGTGTCCTCGCGTTCGTGTCGGCCCTGGCCGTCGCGTTCGCGCTGGCATGGGGCGGGGGCCGGCTCGTCGGCCCGCTCGACACCGAACCCGTCGCGCACGAGGGCGCCGCCCACGGTGCCGACGCCTCGCACGACGACGAGGCCGGGTCGCACGACGACCACTCCTCCGCCGTCGCCGAGGCGACCGGGCTCACCGCCCGCGCCGACGGCTTCACGCTCGCGCTCGCCGACCGTACGCCGGCCGCCGGGCGCACCCGCCTCGACTTCCAGGTGCTCACCTCCAGCGGGCGCCCCCTGCTCGACTACACGCGCGAGCACGAGAAGGACCTGCACCTCATCGTCGTACGCCGCGACCTGACCGGCTTCCAGCACGTGCACCCGCGGCTCGACCGCAGCACCGGCACCTGGTCGGTGGACGTGCGGCTCACGCCCGGCGTGTGGCGGGTCGTGGCCGACCTCGTGCCCGCGGGCTGGGAGGGCATCACGCTGGCCGACGACGTGTCGGTCGCCGGAGACTTCACGCCCGCCGCCCTGCCGGCCGACGACCGGATCGCAGAGGTCGAGACCGACGCGGGCACCTACACCGTGACCCTGGCGGGTGACACCGCGCCGGGGGCGTCGACCGTCCTCACGACGCGCATCGAGCTCGACGGCGAGCCGGTCACCGATCTCGAGCCCTACCTCGGCGCCTACGGCCACCTCGTCGCGATGCGCGCCGGCGACCTGGGCTACCTCCACGTCCACCCCGAGGAGGGTCCGGCCGGCCCGGGCATCGACTTCGCGACGGCGTTCCCCGAGCCGGGGACGTACCGCCTGTTCCTGGACTTCCAGCACCGCAGGCAGGTGCACACCGCGGCGTTCACGGTCGAGTCGGGCGGGGCTCCGGCGGCCGACTCCGCCGACGGCTCCGAGGACAACTCCGGCGACGGCTCCGGGCATGCGGAGGGAGGCGACCATGACCACTGAGTCGAGCGCTGAGGCCCAGCCGCTGAGCGACGTCGAGCTGGCGATCACCGGCATGACGTGCGCGTCCTGCGCCAACCGCATCGAGCGCAAGCTCAACAAGCTCGACGGCGTCTCGGCCACCGTCAACTACGCCACCGAGAAGGCGAAGGTCTCCTTCCCCGTCACCGTCTCGACCGACGACCTGCTCCGGACCGTCGAGGCCGCGGGCTACGCCGCCGCGCTGCCGACTCCGCCCGACGAGGTCACCGCGGCCGAACCGGAGCGCGACCCGCTGCTGCAGCGACTGCTCGTCAGCACCGCCCTCAGCATCCCCGTCGTCGCGATGGCGATGGTCCCGGCCTGGCAGTTCACCTACTGGCAGTGGGCCTCGCTGGCCCTGGCCGCGCCCGTCGTCGTGTGGGGCGCGTGGCCCTTCCACCGCGCGGCGTGGACCAACCTGCGCCACGGCGCGACGACGATGGACACGCTGGTGTCGGTCGGCGTGCTGGCCGCGTTCGGCTGGTCGCTGTGGGCGCTCTTCCTCGGCACCGCCGGCGAACCGGGCATGACGCACCCGTTCCAGATCTCGATCGACCGCACCGACGGCGCGGGCAACATCTACCTCGAGGCCGCGGCCGGGGTGACGACGTTCCTCCTCGCCGGACGCTGGCTGGAGCACCGCTCCAAGCGGCGCGCGGGCGCGGCGCTCCGGGCGCTGCTCGAGCTCGGCGTCCGCGACGTGGCGGTGCTGCGCGACGACGCCTCTGGTGGGCGGAGCGAGACCCGGATCCCGGTCGACCAGCTCGCGGTGGGCGACCTGTTCGTCGTACGCCCCGGCGAGAAGGTCGCCACCGACGGCGAGGTCGTCGAGGGCAGCTCTGCCGTCGACGCCTCGATGCTCACCGGTGAGTCGGTCCCGGTGGAGGTCAAGCCCGGCGATGCCGTCGTCGGCGCCACGGTCAACGCCGGTGGCCGGCTCGTCGTCCGCGCCACCCGCGTCGGCGCCGACACCCAGCTCGCGCAGATGGCTCGGCTGGTCGAGGACGCGCAGAACGGCAAGGCCGAGGTGCAACGCCTCGCCGACCGCGTGTCCGGCGTCTTCGTGCCGATCGTCATCGGCCTGTCCGTCGCGACGCTGGGCTTCTGGCTCGGCGCCGGGGCGGGCGCCACGGCAGCCTTCACCGCCGCGGTCGCCGTCCTGATCATCGCGTGCCCCTGTGCCCTCGGCCTTGCCACGCCGACCGCGCTGATGGTCGGCACCGGCCGCGGCGCCCAGCTCGGCATCCTCATCAAGGGTCCCGAGGTCCTCGAGTCGACCCGGCGCGTGGACACGATCGTGCTCGACAAGACCGGCACCGTGACCACCGGCGAGATGACCGTCCACGACGTGGTGGTCGCCGAGGGCGAGTCCGTCGACGACGTACGACGCCTCGCGGCGGCGCTCGAGTCGGCGTCCGAGCACCCGATCGGCCGGGCGATCGCCGCCGCCGGCGTGTCTGAGGACGCGGCGTACGCGAACGAGCCCGGGATCCGTCCACCACGTCCTCAGCTACCTGTGGTCGAGGACTTCGCCAGCCGCGAGGGGCTGGGTGTCGAGGGCGTCGTCGAGGGCCACGCCGTCGTCGTCGGCCGGCCGAGCCTGCTCGCAGACTGGGCGCAGCACCTCCCGCCGTCGCTCGACGCCGCCGTCCGGCGGGCGCAGGGCGAGGGCCGCACCGCCGTCGCCGTCGGCTGGGACGGCCGCGCGCGGGGCGTCATCGTCGTCGGCGACACCGTGAAGCCCACGTCCGCGCAGGCCGTCGCCGCGCTGCGCGACCTCGGCCTGACCCCGATCCTGCTCACCGGCGACAACGAGGCCGCCGCCCGCCAGGTCGCCGACCAGGTCGGCATCGAGACCGTCGTGGCCGACGTACTGCCGGCTGACAAGGTCGCCGAGGTCCAGCGGCTCCAGGCCGCCGGCAAGGTCGTCGCGATGGTGGGCGACGGGGTGAACGACGCCGCGGCCCTCGCCCAGGCCGACCTCGGGCTGTCGATGGGCACCGGCACCGACGTGGCCATCGAGGCCGGCGACCTGACCCTCGTGCGCGGCGACCTGCTCGTCGCGGTGGACGCCATCCGGCTCTCCCGCCGCACCCTCGGCACGATCAAGGGCAACCTCTTCTGGGCCTTCGCCTACAACGTCGCCGCGCTCCCCCTCGCCGCCGCCGGCCTCCTCAACCCGATGCTCGCCGGCGCCGCGATGGCGTTCTCCAGCGTCTTCGTCGTGACCAACAGCCTCCGGCTGCGGGGGTTCCGCTCCTCCGTCGCCTGAGGTATCTAGGGCACGGGCGACCCCTGACCGGCCGCCGAGCGGTGCCCCAGCCACCTTCCGGCAGGCGCGAAGGTGGCTCACGCACCGCCCGCCCGCGCGTCGTACGACGACACCCGTGAACACAAGGTGCACAACGGTGACCCGCGGCCCGCGGGTGGGGAGTGTGACCGGCGACACACTCCCCGAACTAGGAGCACCCATGCACCGGCGCATCCCCCTGGCCACCCTCGCCTGCCTGTCGATGTTCACGCTCGCTGCGTGCGGTGGCGGCGAGGCCGACCCGGCCACCTTCCCCGACGACGACATCACCCTGGTGGTGCCGTTCGCGGCCGGTGGGCCGACCGACACCGTCACCCGCCTCATCGCCGAGCCGATGTCCGAGGAGCTCGGCGCGGAGATCGTCGTGCAGAACGTCGAGGGTGCGGGCGGCACCGTCGCGGCCGGTCAGGTCGCCGACGCGGACCCCGACGGCTACGAGGTGCTGATCCACCACATCGGCATGTCGACGGCCCCGGGCCTCTACCCCGACCTGGCCTACGACCCGCTGGAGGACTTCAAGACCGTCGGCCTGGTCACCGACGTGCCGATGACGATCGTCGCGCGGAAGGACTTCGAGCCCGAGACGCTCGACGAGCTCGCGACCTACGTCGAGGAGAACGCCGACACGGTCACCCTCGCCAACGCCGGCGTGGGCGCCGCCTCCCAGCTGTGCGGCCTCCTCATCGAGCAGCAGCTCGGCGTCGACCTCACCGAGGTGCCGTACGACGGCACCGGTCCGGCGCTGACCGACCTCGTCGGCGGCCAGGTCGACTTCATGTGCGACCAGACCACCAACACGGCCGCGCAGATCCAGTCCGGCGACATCAAGGCGTACGCCGTCACGACGCCGGAGCCGATCGAGGCGCTGCCCGACCTCCCGACGACCGCCGAGGAGGGCTGGTCGGACGTCGAGGTCGGCGTGTGGCACGGGCTCTACGTCCCGTCCGAGACGCCCGACGAGATCGTCGAGAAGCTGACCGCGGCCCTCGAGGTGGCGCTGCAGGACCAGAACGTCATCGACAGCATGGCCGACCTCGGCACCACCCCCGCGCCGGCCGAGGACGTCACCCCTGACGCCCACACGGCCAAGCTCCAGGAGCAGATCGACCTCTGGACCCCGATCATCGAGGAGTCCGGAGTCACCGGCGGATGAGCACCGACCACACCCTCGTGGACGGCGCCGGGCACCGCCCGGCGCCGTTCCGGCCGGACCTCTACGCGGGCGCCGCGTTCGTCGTGCTGGGCCTCGCGTTCGCCATCGGCGGCTCGAGGTACGACGTCGGCTCGGCGCTGCGGATGGGCTCGGGCTACGTCCCGCTGGTCCTCGGCGGCATCCTGGTCGTGCTCGGGGTCCTCATCGTCGCGATGGGTTTCCGTGGTGGCGATCCGTCGATCCGCGATGTCCAGCGGGAGCCGATCCCGTGGCTACGCGGCGGGCTGCTCGTGGCGGCGATCATGTTCTTCGGGTTCTTCGTCTCCGGCCTCGGGCTCGGCCCGACGCTGTTCGTGACGACGTTCATCGCCGCGATGGCCGGGCACGGCACCAGCCCCCTCAAGGCAGCACTGACGGCCGCTGGCATCACCGCGCTGTGCCTGGTCGTCTTCGTGGCGCTGCTGCAGCTGCGGCTGCCGCTGCTCGGCGACTGGTTGGGAGGCTGACGTGGACGGCATCCTCCTCGGCCTCGAGACCGCGCTCCAGCCGACCAACATCCTCATCTGCCTGCTGGGCGTCACGCTCGGCACAGCGGTGGGCGTGCTGCCCGGCATCGGGCCCACGGCGACGGTGGCACTGCTGCTGCCGATCACCTTCGAGTTCGACCCGGTCGCCTCGCTGATCATGCTCGCCGGCATCTACTACGGCGCGCAGTACGGCGGCTCGACGACGGCCATCCTGCTCAACCTGCCCGGTGAGTCGTCATCGGTGGTGACGGCGCTCGACGGGCACCAGATGGCCCGACAAGGGCGGGCCGGACCGGCCCTGGCGACGGCGGCCCTGGGGTCGTTCTTCGCCGGGACCGTGGGCACCATCGTGCTCGCCCTGTTCGCCCCGCCCCTGGCGCAGCTGGCGCTGAAGTTCGGGCCGGCGGACTACTTCGCGATCGTCGTCCTCGGCCTCATCGCGAGCATCGCGCTCGCCAGCGGGTCGGCGGTCAAGGCGCTCGCGATGATCGTGCTGGGCCTGCTGCTCGGCACGATCGGCCAGGACCAGTTCACCGGCGTCCCACGCTTCACCTTCGGGGTGCGCGAGCTCTACGGCGGCCTGGACTTCGTCTCGCTCGCGGTCGGCCTCTTCGGCCTCGCGGAGATCATCCGCAACCTGGAGACGAAGAACTCGTCCTCGATCGTCACGAAGAAGGTGGAGGGACTCTGGCTGAGCAAGGACGACTTCCGCCGCATCCGCAACCCGGTCCTCCGTGGCACGGCCCTCGGGTCGGTGCTCGGCGTGCTGCCCGGCGGCGGGCACGTGCTGGCCAGCTTCACGTCGTACTCCGTGGAGAAGAACCTCTCGAAGGAGCCGAAGAAGTTCGGCACCGGCGTCATCGAGGGGGTCGCGGCGCCCGAGTCGGCCAACAACGCCGCGGCGCAGACGTCGTTCATCCCGCTGCTGTCGCTCGGCCTGCCGGCGCACCCGGTGATGGCGCTGCTCGTCGGCGCCTTCATCATCCAGGGCATCACCCCGGGCCCCAACGTCATCAACGACGAGCCCGAGCTGGTGTGGGGCCTGATCGCCTCGATGTGGGTGGGCAACCTGCTGCTGGTGGCGCTCAACCTGCCGCTCATCGGCATCTGGGTGAAGATGCTCTCGGTGCCCTACGAGGTGATGTTCCCGGCGATCATCGCCTTCGCCTCGATCGGCTGCTACTCCCTCGGCCTCAACTCGTGGGACGTGTTCGCGATCGCCGCCGCGGGTGTCGTGGGCTACTTCCTCATCCGGTGGGGTTGCGAGGCCGCGCCGCTGCTGCTCGGCTTCGTGCTCGGGCCGCTGCTCGAGGAGAACCTCCGCCGCGCGATGATCATCAGCCGGGGCGACCCGACGGTCTTCCTGACCCGGCCGATCTCCGCGTCGCTGCTGATCCTCGCCGCGCTGATCATCATGATCGCGGTGCTGCCGTCGGTACGCCGCAAGCGTGAGGTCGTCTTCCAGGGCGAGGACGACTAGGTCCGTCCATCGAGCGGTGAGTGAGACAGGTCCTGGTCGCCAGGAACCTGTCTCACTCACCGCTCGTGCGTCACCGTTTGGAAGACGAGTGCTGCCAGCGGTACTCGACCTCCGGCCGACCGCTGCCCCCGTAGCGCAGCGACCGGGCGACGACCCCGATGTCGGCGAGGTGCTCCAGGTAGCGCCGGGCGGTGACGCGCGAGCTCTCCAGCTTCTCCCCGAGCTCCCGCGCGGACAGCACGCAAGGAGGCGTGCGGAGGTGGTCCATCGCCTCGTGCAGCCGCTCCGCGGTGAGCCCCTTGGGGAGGGCGCCGTCGGAGGTGGCGACGCGCAGCGAGCCGAGCATCCGGTCGACCTCGTCCTGCATCACCTGCTCGGGGGCGTCGCCGAGCTGCCGGCGGTAGTCGGCGTACTGCTCGAGCTTGGCGCGGAACATCGGGAACGTGAACGGCTTGATCAGGTAGAGCACGACCCCGTGGGCGACCGCGCGGCGCACCATCTCGGCGTCGCGCGCTGAGGTGACCGCGATGACGTCGCACATGGTGCCGCCGGCGCGCAGGTTGCGGAGCAGGCCGAGGCCGTGGCCGTCGGGGAGGTACATGTCGAGCAGCACCAGGTCGACCTCGCGGTCGCCGAGCATGCGGGCGGCCTCGGTCGCTGAGTTGGCGACGCCGACGACGTCGAAGCCCGCGACGCGGCGGGTGTACTCCGCGTGCGCCTCTGCGACGAGCGGCTCGTCCTCGACGACCAGGACCCGGACGCTCACTCCGGCACCTCCGCGCTCGCCGGCTCGGGCGCCCGCCCCAGTACGACGACCATCTCGGCGCCGCCGAGCTCGGACCGTCCGATCCGCACCCCGCCGCCGAGGCGCCGGGCGACCTGCGAGACGAGGGCAAGGCCCACGCCGTGCGCGTCCCCGGCGTCGGCCTTCGACGTCCAGCCGCGCTCGAGGGCGTGGGCGGCCTCCTCGGGGGTGAGCCCGGGTCCGCTGTCGCCGACGACGAGCCGCGCGTGGCCGGGCGAGCCCTCGAGGTGCACCACGATGCGGCGGTCGGCGGCGCCGGCGACGGCGTCGATCGCGTTGTCGACGAGGTTGCCGAGGACGGTGACGAGGTCGCGCGGGGAGCCGACGGCGAACGACGCCGGCAGCTCTCCGGTGACGGTGAGCGAGATGCCGCGCTCCGCGGCCTCCGCGGACTTGCCGAGCAGCAGCGCTGCGACGACCGGGTCGCCGACCGCGCCGACGACGCGGTCGGTCAGCATCTGGGCGACCTTCAGCTCGTCGGTGACGAAGTCGATCGCCTCCTCGGTGCGCCCGATCTCGATGAGGGAGACCACGGTGTGCAGCCGGTTGGCGGCCTCGTGGGTCTGCGCCCGCAGCGACTCGGTGAGGCCACGGACGATGTCGAGCTCGCCGGTGACGGCCTGCAGCTCGGTGTGGTCGCGCAGGGTGACCACCGCGCCGACCTCCTTGCCGTCCCAGAAGGCGGCGCTGGAGCTGGCGACCAGGACGTGGTCGCCGGTCACGTAGACCTCGTCGGCACCGCGTTCGCCGGACGCCGCCTCGACGAGCGCCGGCGGCAGGCCGAGGTCGTCGAGCGAGCGACCGACCACGTCGCCGGGCAGGCTGAGCAGCCGGCGCGCCTCGTCGTTGACGAGCTGGACCCGGCCGTCGAGGTCGATGAGCAGCAGTCCCTCGCGGACGGCGTGCAGGACCGCGCTGTAGTACTCGTACATCCGGGTGATCTCGCGCTCGCCCATGCCGTGGGTCTGGCGCCGCAGCCGCTGCGCGATCAGCCACGCCCCCACGATCCCGACGATGAGCACCACGACCGCGGCGACGACGATGTCGGTGAACTCGTCGACGAGCAGGTCGTCGAGCTGGGTCAGGGTGATCCCGACCGCGACCAGCGCCACCACGGGCGAGCCGGTGTTGGTGTCCGAGGCCGAGCTCGGCCCGAAGACCGGCACGATCGCCCGGATCGACGGCCCCAGCGTGCCGACGTACTCCTCGGTGTAGACCTCACCGTCGGGCGCCCCGCCGAGGTTGCCGATGAAGGTCTTGCCGAGCTGCTCCTGGTTGGGGTGCGACCACCGCGTGCGGTCGCGGTCCATCACCACGACGAAGTCGACGCCGGTGTCGACGCGCACCGCCTCGGCGTACGGCTGGAGCAGAGCGGTCGGTTCGCTGGTCGCCATCGCCTCGCGGACCACCGGCGAGCGCGCCACCGCCCTCGCGACCGACACCGCCTCGTCGCGGGCGCTGGCCCGGATGTCGTTGCGCGCGTCGTAGGTCGCGAGGGCGAGGGCCGTGACGACCAGGACCAGCACCACGATCAGCTGCAGGACCAGCACCTGGCGCGCCACGGACTGCTCGTGGCGAGGTCGCGTCAGCACCGGCACATCGTAGGTGCGGTCGTGACGCCCCTCACCCGCTCAGCCACGGGTCACGGCTCGATCCCGATGCCCGGGGCCCGCGACCAGGCCCGCTCCTGCGCGGCGCTCATCGTCGGCCACCGGTGGCCGCCCGGGCGCGCCTCGACGCGGCTGTCGTACGACGTCGGCTCGAAGGTCGGGTCGAGGAAGCAGCCGCTGCCGTACGTCGAGTCGTTGCCCGCGCAGGAGGCTGCGACGCCGGCGGGCGTCGGCTCGACGCCGGTGTCGACCCACGTGTCCACCGCGTCGAGCACGGCGGCGTACCCGCTGTTGCTCAGCGAGCTGTGCTCGGACTCGCGGCTGAAGACCTGCACCAGCGCGTCGGCGGTGCCGGCGCCCTCCCGGGTCGCGCGGTAGGCCGACTCGTGCTCGACGAACGCGGTCGGGTCGTCGATGGCGTGGAGGGTCACGGTCGGGATGGTGACCGCGCCGGTGAGGTCGCTGTCCCAGGTGAGGTCGCGCTTGGCGTCCGGGTCGGCGGAGAACCGCTGGACGCCCTGGTTGAGCGCCTTGTCGTCGTGGCTGCCGGAGTAGTGCACGCCCCTGTTGCTGAACGGGTTCCGGCCGTCGAGCCGGTGGTGGACGATGTCGCGGAAGGTGAAGGTGGCGAAGCGCAGGTGCGACTCGAGGGTGCGCTCGGGCACCTTCGTGACGGCGAGGATGTCGTCGAGGTTGCGCTGCTGCAGCGGCGTGCGGTCGGCCGGTGCGGACTGGTAGCCGGTGCACTCCTGCAGGCGCGAGCGGAGACCGGCCGACGTCATCGTCGAGTCCTCGCGCAGCCCCATCCAGAGCGGGTACTGCGGCTCGGTCGGGCGCGGGTGGTTGCCGCAGTAGTACTGGTAGACCACGCGCAGGTCGACGCGGTAGTCGTAGCCGCGGGAGGCCCCGGCCAGCACGCCGTTGGTGAGCAGCACGCCGTCGTACGACGTCGGGTGCACCTCGACGAGCTTGGCGGCGACGTCACCGCCCCACGACTGGCCGTGCGCGAGCGTCGTACCGGGCACGCCGAACGTCGCCTCGAAGACCTGGCGAGCGCTCTCGGTGTCGGCGACGGCCATCCGGGTGCCGTAGCCGCCGCGACGGTAGGCCGAGCCGACCCAGGCGTAGCCCTCGCGCGCCATCACCGCCCAGCGGTCCAGGTCCTCGACGCTGCGGGCCGGGTCGGACGCGTCACCGAGGTCGGGGCCGCCGTGGGCGTGGACGACGAGGTCGCCGTTCCAGTCGTGCGGGACCGCCATCGCGTAGTAGGCGCCGTTGTCGTCCTGGCCGGTCCAGCAGTCGGCGACATCGGCGACCCCGGCCGGGCAGGCCGACGGCGTCGGCCCGGTGGCAGCCGACGCGGGGACGGGCGCGAGCAGGGCGCCGGCAAGGACGGCCGAGCCGGCCGCGGTGACGGCGCGAGCAAGGTGCGAACGGTGGGGCATGACGAGCCTCCGGGGTGGGGGGACGGACGACCGAGTGCGTCCGGTCCCCCGACGCTAGGAGGGTGTGACGTCCGTCTCACCGTTGTGTTCGTAGTGTTTGCGCCATGGGACTCAAGGACCTCGTCACCCGCGGCCGCTCCGAGGCAGCCACCACCCGGACCGCGCTCGAGGCGTCGGAGGAGCCGCACCACGACCCCGGGGCCATCGACCGGATGGTCACCATGCTCCTCGACGTCGGCCTCGACGGACGAGGCCCGCTGGACTCGGTCCGGGAGGTGGCCGACGAGGCGCTGCGCAAGGCCGGCGGCGACCCGGAGAAGGCGATCGCCGCGGTGGCCCGGCGCACCACCGTCACCGGCGGCATCGGCGGCTTCGTCACGGGCGTCGGCGGCTACGTCACGATGCCGGTCGCGCTGCCGGTCAACGTCGCCGAGTTCTACCTCCAGGCCACCCGGATGGTCGGCACCGTCGCGGTGCTGCGCGGCTACGACGTGGACGACCCGCGGATCCGCAGCGCGATCCTGTTGGTGCTCGTCGGCGCGGAGTCCGACGAGGTGCTCAAGAAGGTCGGCATGTCGAGCGTCAGCGGTCGCGCGACGACGTACGCCCTCGGCGGCCTGCCGCCCGCGGCGCTGATGATGGTCAACAAGGCGGTCGGCTTCCGGCTGATGCGCGGCGTCAGCGAGAAGGGGCTCGCCGGTCTCGGCCGCGGCATCCCGCTCGCCGGTGGGTTCATCGGCGGCGGGCTCGACGGCTACATGATGAAGAAGATCGCCGACCACGCGATGAAGGAGCTCCCGAAGGCCTGAACCGTCACGCCAGGACTCCTTCGCGGAGGGTGAGGTGGCCGGCGAGGTGGCGGCTGGTGACGCGGTGCCAGCGGTTGCCGGGGAGGTCGGGGGTGAGCAGCGCCAGCCCGGTGCCGTACTTCGAGATCCGGACCGGCCGGTGGCCGAGCTCCCACAGCCGCCGGTCCAGCGGGCCGGGGCGTGGAGTGCCCGACTTGGTCTCGACGACCAGCACCTCGCCGACCTCGGCGGTGCCGTGGCCGGACACCCAGCGCAGGTCGCGGTCGATCGTGGCCCGGCCGGCGCCGCCGGGGAGGAGGAGCGTCGTGCGCCGGTAGCTGGTGTGCAGCGTCGCGACCAGGCCGGACGGGTCGACGTCGTGGACGCGCGCGGCGCCGAGCCGGTCGCGGACCCACGCGTCGGCGTGGCCGGAGACGTCCGGTCCGTCGTGCGGCAGCCGCTCCTTGACGGTGGTGCCGCGCAACCCGCGTGTCTTCACCTCGAGCCATCGCTCGCCGGTGTCGGCGTAGACGCGGCAGCGGACCTTCCAGCGGTGCCGGCGGCGGGTCGCCGCGCCGGTCCAGCTGTCGAGGTCGACGGTGTCGAGGTACGTCGACTCGTAGCGCGAGCTGCGACGGCCGTCGACCTCGAGCACCCGCAGGCCGGCGCTCCCGGTGGGACACAGCCCGGTGACCACGGGGTCGAGCTCGCCTGCCGGGACGACGTACTTCCGGTCGGTGCGGGTCAGCAGCTGCGCGACGTCGTTGAGCTCGTCGAGGGAGACGGTGGGGAGGCGGTCGAGGGCGCTCACCTGGATGGTCATCGGGTGACCGCCGCGACCTCGTGGCGCTCGGCCGCGGGGAGGGTCGGGCGGGGCGCGGCGGCGTAGTGCACCTCGACGGTCGTGGTGTCGTTGACGAGGTCCACGCGGATCGGCGTGACCCGGGTGACGCGGGCGTCGAGGAGCATCTCGAGGCGGACGACGAGGTCGCGCTCGTCGGTGACCGCGCTGTCGAGCACCACGACCTGCCGCAGCCCGGTGGCGTGCAGCAGCCGGCTGTCGGCGAGGGCGAGGACGAGCACCAGGCCGACCATGAGCGAGGCCGAGAGGGCGACGTCGCCGGTGCCGAGCCCGCCGAGCAGGCCGATGGCGAGGGCGGCGAAGTAGTAGGCGATCTCGTGCTGGCCGAGCTCGTCGGAGCGGAGCCTGATGATGGAGAGGACGCCGAACAACCCCAGGCCGAGCGCGACCGTCGCGGCGCTGTTCGCCAGCACGATCGTCACCGACAGCACGCCGACGTTGACCGCGACGAACGCCGTGACCAGGTCGGCGCGGCGGTGGCGCGGGTAGTAGACGGCGAGGGCGAGCACCAGCACGGCGACGATGTCGACGGCGGCGAGGAGGTAGGTGGGGTTCATCGAGATCCTTCGTCAGCGGTTCGGGTGCCCCGATGTTGTCCGGCTCACCTGTCGACGGACTGCTGCGATGCTGTGACGGGTCTGTGAGGACGGCCCTGCGAGAATCCACCCTCGTGGACGGACCCCTGCCCCTCGTGCTGCTCGTCGCCTCGCTGCTCTTCGCGGCGGTGGTGCTGGTCTACGTCGTGCTCGACCGCACGCCCGACTGGGGCCTGCTCGGCTTCGCCGCCGTGATCGAGGCGCTCACCCTCGTCCTGCTCGTCGTCGCCGCGGTGCAGGTCGACGACGTGGACCTGTCCGGCGGGCGGCTCGTCACCCTGTTCGGCTACCTGGTCGCCGGGCTCGTCCTGCTGCCGATCGGCTTCGTCTGGTCGCTGGCCGAGCGCAGCCGCGGCGCCACGGCCGTGCTGATGGTCGCCGGTCTGGCGCAGGCGTTCGTCGTCGTACGCGTGATGCAGGTGTGGCCGTCGTGAGCCGCGCCGCCGCCTCCACCTCGTCGGGCCTCGGCCGCGCCCTCGTCGCGGTCTACGGCGTCTTCGCCCTCGCCGCGACCGCCCGCTCGCTCGTGCAGCTGGCCACCAAGGCCGGTGAGGCGCCGCTGGCGTACGCCCTCTCGGCCGTCGCCGCGCTGGTGTACGTCGCCGCCACCCTCGGCCTCGCCGAGGTCGGGCCCAGCCCCCGCCGGCTGGCCTGGGCTGCGGTCGGCTTCGAGCTCGTCGGCGTGCTCACGGTCGGCACGCTCACCGTGCTCGACCCGGAGCTGTTCCCCGACGCCACCGTCTGGTCGGACTACGGCGCCGGCTACGGGTGGCTCCCGCTGGTGCTGCCGTTCGTCGGGATCGCGTGGCTCTGGCACACGCGGGCGCGCGACTGATCCGACGTCGATCGGCGGGGTCAGGTGACTCGGGTCAGCGCCCCGGCGAGCACCTGGAGGTCGTCACTGGTGTTGTAGCCGTGCAGGGACACGCGGATCCCGCCGACCCGTGAGCTGGTGAAGACGGAGTGGTCTCGGGCCAGGGCGGCCTGGACATCAGGTCCCGACGCGCGGGGGTGTCGCAGCGAGATGAGGTGGTGGCTGGCGGCTGGGTCCCCCACCTCACGGAACGGGGACCAGCCGGACGGGCCCACGAGGTCGACGAGCTCGTCGGCCAGGAGGCGTGAGTGATCGGCGAGAGCCGGGATCCCCGCGCTGCTGAGCAGCTCGATGGACTGTTGGAGCCCCACCGCAGAGGCGTACGACATGGTCGAGAGCTCGAAGCGGCGAGCGCCTGTTGCGAGCCTCAGGTGGGTGGCGTCGAAGTCGAAGGGATCCTCAGCCCCCATCCATCCCACCACCGGAGGCACGAGCTCGGCCATCTCGGCGCTCAGCGCGGCGACGGCGACACCGCCGTGGGCCGAGAGCCACTTGTACCCGCTGCACACGAGAGCGTCGACGCCCCACTCCCTCATGCTCACCGGGGCGGCACCCGCGAGCTGGGTCACGTCGACGACGACACGGGCCCCCACCGTGCGCGCGGCGCGAGCGACGGCAGCGACGTCGATCCTCGTGCCCGTCGAGTACTGCACCGCGCTCACGCACACGACAGCGGTCCGTTCGCCCACTGCCGCGACGAGCCGGTCGGTGAGGTCGCTTCCGGGCTCGTCGACGACCCAGCGAAGGACGGGTGTCGTGGGAAGGCCTCGACCCCTGGCGGCGAGCCACGGGTAGGTGACGCTGGGGAAGTCGGTCGTCACCAGCACGACCTCCGGTGCGTCCGGCCTCAGTCCCGGGGCGAGGGCCGCCGCCACCTGCCCCAGCCCTTCGCTCGCCCCGGCCAGCACCGCGATCGATCCGGGTGGGGCGTCGAACAACGTTGCTGCAGCCTGGCGCACGCCGTCCAGGACTCGTGCCTCGGCGTCGTCGGACAGTCGGACGTTTCCGTACTGGCCGACCTCCTCGAGGAATCGCGTCATCGCCTCGATGGTCGGGCGGGGCACGAGTCCCAGGGATGCCTGGTTGAGGTAGGTGCATCCCTCGAGCGCCGCGTACAGCTGCCGCGGGAGCAACGCGCCCTCGGCATCACGACCAGCTCCTTCAACGTTCACGCCGACATCACCAGGTGCGCACCCAGACGCAGTGCTCCGAGCGCCGCAGCTCCTCGACGGCCGTGGCGGACAGGGGCTCCGACGCGTCGGTGACCACGTAGCCGAGGTGGTCCCTGGTCGACAGGTGCTGACCGATCACGTTGTCGCCGGCCTCGGCGAACACGGCGTTGAGATTGGCGAGGACCCCGGGGACGTTGTGGTGGAGGAAGCCCAGCCGGTGCTCACCGGTCAGCGTGGGCGTGAGGACCTGCGGGAGGTTGACCGACAGCGCCGTGCTCCCCTGGAGGGTGTAGCCGGCGAGCTTCTCCGCCACGAACCGGCCGATCTCCTCCTGCGCCTCCTGGGTCGAGCCACCGACGTGGGGCGTCAGGATGACGTTGTCGAGACCCCGCAGCACGGACACGAACTCGTCGCCCTGGGCCTTCGGCTCGACCGGGAAGACGTCGACCGCGGCACCCGCGATGTGCCCGGACAGGACATGGGCGCGCAACGAGTCGTAGTCGACCACCATGCCGCGCGAGGCGTTGATGAACAGGGCTCGTGGCTTCATGGCCGCGAACTCGGCGGCGCCGAAGAGGCCCGCGTTGCCCGGCCGGCCGTCGACGTGGAGGCTGACCACGTCGGCGGTCTCGAGCAGCTCGGCGAGCGACGCCATGCGGCGAGCGTTGCCGTGGGCCGGACGATCCGCCTTGTCGTAGAAGACCACCCGCATCCCGAGCGCCTCGGCGACGTTCGACAGCTGGGTGCCGATGTTGCCGTACCCGACGATCCCGAGCGTCCGCCCGCGCACCTCGTGGCTCCCCCGCGCTGACTTGTCCCACACGCCGTCGTGCATCCGCTGGGTCTTCTCCGGCAGCCTCCGGGCCAGCGCGATGATCTCGCCGATCACCAGCTCGACGACGCTGCGCGTGTTGGAGTACGGCGCGTTGAAAACGCCGATGCCCCGTTCCGCGGCCGCGACCAGGTCGACCTGGTTGGTGCCGATGCAGAAGCAGCCGATCGCCTCCAGGCTGGGCGCTTCCTTGAGGACCCGCTCGGTCACCGTCGTGTTGGACCGGATCCCCAGCAGCTGTACGCCGTCGAGCGACTCGATCAGCTCGTCCTCGCGCAACGCTCCCGTGCGCAGCTCGACCTCGTAGCCGCGGGACCTCAGGACATCCACGGCCGTCGGGTGGATGTTTTCGAGAACCAGAGCCTTCATGGCCGCAACGTTATGGCAGTACGGGCGGGGCACCGGTGTCGGTCCAGCACGGGGCCGCCGGTCAGGTCTCGCCCCCGATGTCGAACTCGTACGCCTCGTAGACGAGGTCGGACCCTCGTTGGCGGTGCCGGACGAGCCTGCCCAGGAGCGCCGTACCCAGGTCGCGGACCCTGTCGACGTCAGGGACGACTTCCACCGGCCCGACTCGGGCCAGGAGGCTGTCGAGCTGACCGCGGATCAGCACGTGCTCGCGGGTGAGGGTGGCGACGGCCCCGGACAGCCGCGGTGAGGCCGTGAGGATCTCGCGGTGCAGACCGTCGGGAGCCTCCGTGATGTCGACGTGCTGCCGGAGGTCGCCGGCGAGCTCCACCGCGGCGACGTGGACACGTTGGGCCCAGCGATCTCGGTCGCCGACGGCCGGCGCGGCCATCGCATCCTCCAGCGCGCTCATCGACTCGCGCAGCTCCGCGCGGTGTCGCCGGAGCTCCTCCAGGAAGTCTTCGTCTGATGTCGTCGCGCTCGGTTCCATCGACCCTCCGTCCCCGGACGTGCGTGACCTACCAGTGTCGCGCGTTCCGCGTCCCTTGGCGATGCCGTCCTCGAGCCCGCACAATCGACAGATGGTCATGCTCGAGGCCGCCCTCGTGATCGGCGTGCTGGGACTCCTCATCTTCTGGGTGACGTCGCTCCTCCTGCGCCCCACGAGCCAGGGTCCTCACGTGGCGGCCGCGGGCACCTGGCGCGTCGCGCACCACGACGCCAAGGGGGAGACACGCGTCGTGCTGCAGAAGGTCCGCGAGGGGGACACGCGGGTGATCGACGAGCACGTGATCACGTCGATCCGTGCGGACGATCCTGAGTACGACGACAAGTTCCTCGCCGCGATGGACGCCGCGCGACAGCGGCAGGCTCTCTTCGAAGCCGAGGACGGCTGAGGGGAGCTCGGGCGGCTGTCCCAGCCCAGGCACCGATTGAGATGTCCAGCGCTGCCGGGTAGTTTGGACGACGCCACGCTTCGGGCGCTCGCTGCAGGGGATGGCGCCGATTCGCGGCGGTAAGACGCACCTATTGCGGTAGATCCGGTTGGACCTGCACGCTCGGCGGCGTCTGAGCGGCGTCCCGCATGTCGCGCTGCTCGCTGGTGGCGTGAATCAGTGCTTCCGTTCGCGTCGTGGTCGGCCATGCGTCCGAGTGCGACGGTCAGCTCCGACAGCGGGGCCGGGACTGCTTAGGGGCCTCAGATTCCCGGCACGGTCGGGACGGCAGCCCTGTGCGGGAACGTGCTGTGCGGCGCACACTCGACGCATGAACACCAGCGGGCATGCGAGCGGCCGTAGGGCCGCGGTGGCGCTCGCGGTGATTGCGGTCGGCTTCTCGTGGTCGGGGTGTGACGCGTCGGACTCCGAGCCGGGTGGTTCCACCGACACACCGAACGAGGAGCAGCGATCGTCGGATGCTGCCGCGGAGCCCGGGCCCGACACCGCTCCCGACGGCGAGAGGTCTGCGGAGGTTGAAGCCACCATGTCCACCCCGGCCGGCTTCCGGCCGTGCCTGTCACAACCTTGGAGTGCGTGGACCACCGTGGACAGCGAGACCGAGGACTTTTCGTGGTCGGACATCGGGGACCTCGTCGTCGACGGCGACGGGACTGCGACGCTGGCCCTAGACGAGTGGGTCGGAGGGCTCCTCAACGCCCGCACCCTCCCTGCTGTCCAAGGTGACCCGCAGGAGCTGCCAGGACCACCGCCCAACATGCAGCCTGTGCCAGCGAATTCCGGCGTGTCCGCGCACTTCCCCGACTAGACCCACCTCGGCGTCGACGACGCGGGCACCCTGACCGCCATGTTCATCCAGGACATTCGTCGGCGCGGCGGCATGGGGTCGGAGAACTACGACCTCGTGCTCTCCGACAGACCGGTCGGTCGGGCGTGGCCACCGGACCCGTACGTACCAGGCACCGCCACGATGATGAGGGCCGAACTGGCGGTCAACGCCTCCGGCGCCGCGGTCGTGACGTGGCAGGGCTTCGATGAGCCGCTGCGGGTGAGCTACCGGCCCGCCGCCGGCGCCGCCTGGGACTCTCCTCAACCCGTCACACCAGACGCAACGTTTGCGGTGGACGTCGGCATCGACGACGCCGGACGGGTCGTCATGCTCTACGGCAACGAAGGCCAGGAGATCGCCGCCATCAGGGGCACCCCGGGCACCGGGTGGAGCCAACCCACGCCCCTGGCCGGCAACGACCACCAGCTTGAGGTCGCCGCCGGCGGCGCCGCGCTCGTCACTTCCGGCCGCGGCTTCCCGGGCACCCGCCACTACACGTACTCGATGTCCCCATCAGGCACCTGGGGTCCCGCCGTCCGACAGCCGAACACCCTCGGCCTCGCACCGGTCGTCGCGATCGACGGCGCCGGCCGAGGCGCCTACATGTACTGGCACGAGCGACGCCTCTCCATCCGCTGGAGCGACCCCAACGGCCGGTGGGACGAGCCGTGCGTCCTCACCGACCGGGCCAGCAACCCGTTCGACTCCGACGAGGACTCCGGCGCCCTCGCCGCCAACAGCCGCGGCGACGCCGTCGTCGTCTACCGCATCTCCGACGACACCCCGCAGCTGTGGGCCCGCTACAAGCCCGCTGGGCGGGCGTGGACCCAACCCATCGAAGTGACCGCCGGAGCCACCGGCCGGCAACGCGCGTTCCGCGCTGCCATCGGACCGAACGGCGACGCCGCCATCGCGTGGGTGAAGCCCAACTTCAAGCAGCTCAACCTCACCCGCATGGCCCCCGCACGCTGATCCACTCCCTCGGGCTGCCAACTGGCCGCCCGACCGCGGACGCACGCCGGTCGACGCGACGTGAAGTTCCCGATCCAAGCGGGACTGCAGCCCCGGGCACCGACCACGCGGGAAGCGCACACTCGACCCATGAGCACGAGAATGCGCCACAGCCAGGCGACGAGGTCGGGAGGGGTGCTGACCGGGCGCATCCGTCTCGCAGCGCTCGAGATGTCGGTGGCTGTTCTCGTTGCCGCGCTAGCGGCCTGCAGCGCGAGCGAGTCGACAGCCCGGACAGCGCCGAACGATGCCGAGTCCGACACAGGTGTGGTCGAGCCGTTCGAGCCAGTCGACCTGCGCGCGTCCGCGTCCACTCAAGGCGTCGCACCATCCAGCGATCCGCGCGCACCTGCCCCGTGCACCACTGGTCGGCCGCGTGCGTGGGCGCTCGAGGAGCCGACGGCGGTCGCCGGTCGGATCAGCCCCGCGGACTACCTGACGCCGACAGACATCGTCGTCGCCCATGACGGCATAGCGACCGTCGCCTACCAAGGTGCAGGCCACGTGGCGCGTACCGCGGACGACCCGCCCGCTGCCGGGGACCCGTTGGACCCCTCAGGCGGCCTTGACGAGACATGGCTGGAGCCCGGTGACGACCACTTGGCCGTCGATGGCAGCGGAACCCAGACGATGGTCGTCCAGGAACCGGTGCGGTTCAACTCGAACACATTCAGGCAGTTCTACGACTTAATCGTCGCCGACAGGCGCGCCGGGGGCAGCTGGTCTCCCGCCGCGGTGACGGTGAAGGACAGGGAGATCACCGGGCGAGTCGACGTGGCGGTCAACGCCTCGGGCGCAGCGGTCCTCGTGTGGTCCGAGAAAACGCGCTATCGAGCCGTCTACCGCACAGAAGCTGGCGCCCCGTGGAGCAGGCCAGAACGCATACCGTCGGTTCACGCGTTCGACTTCGGCGTCGACATCGACGACGCCGGTCGCATCGTCCTCGCCTATGACAGGCTTTACGACGACCAGTCGGGCGTCTACGCCATCCGACGCTCGCGCGACGGCCGGTGGACACCCCGCGAGCAGCTCGGCGGCCCGGGCAACGAGCTGTTCGCGATGGCGTTGAACTCCGATGGTGTGGCCGTGGTCAGCTACGGACCCACTGACGACGGCACGCCACTCGGCCGCCTGTACACCGCGCGGATGACCGCCGACGGCACCTGGCAGGCACCCGTCCGGCAACCTCACTCCCTCGGACTTCACGGCGTCAACGTCGACGAGCGCGGGCGCGCGCTCATCGGTGGTTGGGAGCGCGGCAGCCTCTGGGGCCGGTGGAGTCGCGCGGACGGCACCTGGCGTCAGCCGTTCACCATCGCAGGTGACGTCACCGAGACCGGCCGGTGGGGTCTCGACCCGCGCGTGACGGCGAACGGGCGCGGCGACGCGCTCGCCGCGTGGGGCACCAGGACGGATGCCGGGAACCTTCGCGTGTTGGGGCGGTTCGCCGCCGCCGGCCGCAACTGGACCAAGCCGCGGCGCGTCACCCCAACGAGCCATCAGCCCACACGGTTCGACGTCGCCATCGGCGAATGCGGGCACGCCGCCTTCGCGTGGACGCCCGCCGGCAAGCCGCGGCAGTTGCACATACGGCGAGCCACACCATCCGGCAACACCGGCAAGCCGGCGCCGGTGACGGCACGATGAGGAGCAGACGGACACCGGTACGTGAAGCCGTCCTCGACGCGCGCTGGCCGACAGAACAGCGCCAAGCCTGAGATGCTCGTCCGGGATACGACGGGCGGTGGCTTGGCCCGTCGCAACACATCCAAACGCAGCTGGGTTGAGACGACCTTCTGATCCGCGCCGGCACGCGGCGAAAAGATGCGCCCAGCACGGCGTACTTGGTCGTCCCGTTCGACTGACGCGTCGGCTGCTCTTCTTTACTGTGTGGCCACCGACTCGCGAAGGGCGAGCCATCGAGCAGGGACGTGGCGTGGCCGTACAAGGCAAGGTGTGGAACTTGGCTCCGACACCTAGGCAGCAGCTTGAGGCTGCGGACATGGACTTCGCGTGGGTATCAGGCTCTGGACTCCGAGCTCTGAGCGTGGGGTCTGGCGGAATTGGTTTGTTCGCCGGCGAAGCGGCACGAATCGAGACGTGGCCCAACGTGGTCTCGCTCGAGACGCGCGGAAAACAGCAGGTCGCGATGAGTCTGGAATCGGGCGACGACCCACTCGAGTTCACTTTCGCCCGCGCGAAGGAGCGCGACGAGTTCTTCGCAACGATGCCTCCCGAAGAACGGGACCGACTACTAAGCAACAAGGTGTCAATGAGCGGGAGTCCCCATCGGTCAGTGGCGGCAACGTCGGCGGCAGCGACCAGCTCGACCAGCTCGATCTGGACGCTTTTCTGGTGTGGCGTCATTGCTCAGGTTGTCGGCGGGGTCGCTCTGGGCCTGTCCTGGCCCACGCTGGAGGTCAGTGACCTTGGAGTGGCATCTGTTGACGGCAGCGAGCTCGGCCTCGCTCTGGGTTGGGCCATGATCGGAGCGGGATCGCTCGCCACCCTGACCGCCGTAATCGCTTTCGGGGTTCGACTCGGCATACGGGCCGCTGCTGAGGATTAGGCCAGTGGGCAGGGTGCTGGGAGTTAGGCCTCGCGCCGGTTGCCCGTTTGAAAGGCGAATGGCCGGGCGTAGACAAGCGGCGGAATGGGCTAGGTCAGGCTGACACCACTTCGTGCGGCAGATACCGACTGACGACTTCGAATTTGCGGGACAGTGCCGAGCGCAAGTGCAATTTGCCGCCGCACCCGCCGCCTAGAGCGGCGAGGAGTGGTTACTGCTCGAAGCCGGAGGCGCCGACGAGTCGCACCGCGCACTTCTCCGGCTTCTCACCATACGAACCCAGTGTCCAGGTGACCGAGCCGCCCGCTGGCACGGTGTCCCCGTCGGTGTACTCATTGCGTTGTGTGACGGTCCCGTCGGCAGCGAGACAGGCTGTGGCCACGCTGATCGGACCGCCGACGGTGACGTCGTGAGGGTTGCTGACGTCGCCGACAAGGTCGCCGCTCTTGAGCTGTTCGACGTTCTCTACGTCCAACGCGATGATGTTCTCGAACTCGGCGAGCCCCTCTTCGAACTGAATGCGCAGGTCGGGGATCGAGGATCCGGCGGGGAGTTCGTAGTCAGATGTCTCGATGTAGACGTATCCGATCGCGTAACCATCGGGCAGCACGACGTTCGGCTCGATCGACTGTGAGGCGCCGGTTCCGAGCGTGGTCCCGTCGGCATCCTGAGCCCGACCGCTGACCTCGATACGTGAGATGGCTTGGTCAGTTCCGTTGTGGACGATGAATGGGAACGAGGTTCCGCCGTCTGGTTCGCTGATGGCGACGACTGTCACCTCGCCTTCGGTTCCTGCGGGTAGTGCAGCCTCATCGCCAATCACAGTCAAGGTCGAGTACGCCTGCGGCGTGTCAGGAAGATCGCCAGTGGGCTCTTCTTCGCTGGAGTCTGAATGATCCTGCGTCACGACAACCGTGTCGTCCGTATCGGAGTTGCTTCCGCCACACGCGCCCACCAACAGCAACATCGCGCCGATGGCGCACGCCCCAAGTCGTTTCATCACGACATTGAACGTAGTCGACTGCAACTCGGAGATCTCGACTTCGGGCTCACCGACCTAACGATGGTGTCGTGGGTCGCGGGCCCGGAGGCAACCGGACCGACGCGGCCGCGCGGTAATCGCCACATGGCTAATAGAGAACGTTCAGCATCCCCACCGAAGGATGGGTGACCCGTTGCCGGGAGGCCAGCCAGCTCGGGTCGCGCCAGATCGAGGCGAGGCCGGGCCTCGAACGGCCGGCTGCGGTTAGCCCTCTGAGGACGTGAAGTCGGCGTCAACGCCGCCGAAGGCCAGTCCGACCTCGAGCGCTACCTCGCCCATGGTCAACGACACATCCGCTACACGCTTCGCGACATCGCGGATTTGAGCTGAATGCGCGTCGCGCACCGCCTGCTTTCCCTCGGCGTAACCCTCCTGGAAGGCGCGGAGAACTTCCTCAGCGCTGTTCTGGCTTGTCTCGCTCATTGACTACTCCCTAGGCGCTACGGTCGGACAACGGTAGGACGAGCGCCTGTTAGTGCGCAGGCTCAGCGTGTAGACAACCACCATTTGAGGCACCCTCAACGACCGTTCAGCCTGTGCGAAGCGCCTCGAGCCGGGCCAACTGCTGGCGGCGGTGGTGCTCCACCTCCCGGCCCCGTTCCTCGTGGCTCAGCAGCGAGCGGATAGCGGGCGGAACGGTACGCGGGCACCGGCACCACCGCGGCACCGAACAGCGCGACGACGGCGTGCTCCACCAGCGTGGACCCGTCCGGCTGGGTGCTGCGCCTGGCGCTCCGCCGGTCCGGCACGAACTCGGTCGACAGCGCCCCGTACGTTCGGCCCGGATCAGTTCCGCTGTTGGCGAGGTGTTCCACCTGGCGACGAACGCGGCGGAATGGGGCAGGGTTGTCTATCTCGATTGGGGTGGCTCACGGGACGCGGTTGAGGAGGGATGGTGGCGTCGAACGTGTGTGCCAGATCCCGTGTTGGTCACGCGTGACGATCGGTTTGAGCAGCACCGCGCGCGACCGTCGGATCGGAGACGTCGAAGGAGTGGCGCCTCAAGCCGTGCTGGTCCGCGCGATGAAGTCGCTGATGGGAAACCAGTTGGAGTTCCCGGTCAGAGGCTCGACGCGGACCTCGTACTCCCTGTCGCGCCATTGGCCGTTGGCCAAGTCTTGGGCGAGCGCGTCACCGTTGATGCCACCCGAGCGCCCCATCCAGGCAAAGCTTAGGCTTTCCGAGGCGTGGGCTTGGACGATGTCTTCGCCGCGAATCAGCGCATCGGCGTTTGTCCGGAAGGTGGGCTCGGGGGAGGCGAGTTCGTCGTATCGGGCGAGAGCATCCCGGATCACCCCGAGCCAATACGCAGGCGCGACGGCCGCGTAGGCATCGCGCACCGCCTCCCAGGTGATCACGGGCACCGCGAGCTCGCCGCGGGCTCGCGCCAGTGGCTCGGGCAGCAACAGCACGTGTGCCACCCGCTCCGGGTCCAGCCCCAGCGCGGACGTCCAGTAGTCCACTAGTGTTCGCTGCCGCGCGATCTGCTTTTCGAGCGCCTGCCGAGTCGGCCGGTGGTACATCTTGGCCTCGACAGCCAGCAACCAATCAGGACCGGTCAGAACAAGGTCAGGGGTGTCGCGCTCGTGCGGTCGGTCGGCGAACCGCTGCCGGTCGTGCGAGGTTTGAACACTCTCGGCGAAGGCGTATTCGGTGAAGAACTGCAGGTCTTGCCGTCCCTCGAGTGGATGGCTGCCCGCGCCGACGTCGCCAACGAAAAGACCACAGAGATCGAGGAATCGGTGCAGGTGAATGAATCCGTTGTCGCTGATCAAGGCGGGCAGCACGGTCCCGGTGAAGTACTTCTCTTTCCGATTTACCGGCAATCGGAGGTCAGCGGCTTGGGTGAAGCCGGCCCCGGCATCCGGCTGAGGGCTGCTGCCCTCGACCAGTCCGGCGACTTCCCGGGTGTGTCGCGCCCGTTCACCGAGTGCAGTGAGCATCTCGGCGACCGCATCTGCGTGCCCGGCCGGCCAGTCGGACGGTATCTCCCCGTTGCGCATCTGATCCAGCCAGCTCGACCCGTCGCCTGGGCCTGCGACTCGATCCCACAAGGCTCGCGCTCCTGTGGCTGCCTCGCGGACAGCCATAACTGCCTTGGACGGCCTCATTGCCACAGTCAACCGCAAGACGGTGACATGTCCACTAACCAATTCTCTGCCGATCACACGGAGCCGGCCGTTCCTTGGGCTTGGTCGCGCGAAGTAGTCGCTCGAATGCGCAAACAAATATTACCGAGCCATCGCGCCCCTCCGCTCCGACCAGCCCGTCCCCCACGCCGAACCCTCGCCGGCGCACCGCCTGCTCGCCACTCCTGAACCGCAGTCCGAGTCCAAGACTCCCCGTTCCCCTGGTATCACCGGCATTGACGCCCTTATGCGGCCACGCTCTAACGAGCCCATCGGGAGGACGTTGCCGACAGGCGGCGGAATGACCATCTTTTTCCAAGGCACGTGCCGGAGGCAGGCACCGGGCCCCGCGCATCGCTCGCCCGGCGACCACCAAGCCAGGAGATGCCCCCTGGCTCAACGTGCACACATGCGTCTCTCCCTCGCGAGGACCGCGGCAGCGATGGGATTATTTCGGGCCAACCCTCGCCGGCCGAGTCACCCAATCCATGAGCGGCATCGGAACCACGTCACAGTTCCGGGACGAGGATGACGGGACACCGGTCCTCCTCATCCCGACGAGTTGGGGCCCGTTGTTCTTCCGTCCTTCGGCGATCCCGGAGAACGGCACTGCCCGTCGCAAGCGCCGGGAGCCCGACGACGCGTGATGAAGCGCCCCGTCACCGATCATCGGTATTTGCCGAAGTTTTGACAGCGCCACAGCACCGCCCGCTGTATCAACAAACCGTTACGGACTAACGCCTTGGCTCTCCGAAGGGCCGCACCGGTGGCGACCGCCGCTCCTGTCGCTCACCAAGCGAACCATGTGCAGCTCGCATCCGCTAGGCGCCAAAATGTGGACAACTACTTGGGGAAGTAACGGAAACCGCAGTGAAATCCAACGTCTTCGGCCTTCTCAGTCGTGTCGATCAGCCGGCAAGGCGACTGAAGCACCATGTAGGCAGCGTCGTCCGGCGATCTCTAGCAATGGTTGTTGTCATCCTGCTCGCGCTCGTCGTCAAGGCGATAGCGACTCTGACGATCGCTGTGGAACTGAACTGGTTTGCCGGACCCGCGGGCGAAGTGTGCGCGGCTTTGAAGCCGGACTGCAATGAACTGGTCTCGCTCGTTGATCGATTTTATGTCTGGTTGCCGGTGCTTATCGTGGGCGCCGTAGTCCTCCTGACCCTTCACCGACTGGACCGGCGCAGACGCGCCGATGTCAGCATTTTGGTCATTGCTGCGTCCCTCGGTATCGCCGCGACCTACCTGCTTTGGCGGGTCCCGCGAGACTCCGATTCGTCGGCGTGGTTCAGGGGTGAACCTGGCTGGGCGCTCGGACTGCTCGTCCTGGCTCTGGTGCTCATCGGGGGCAGGGAAGTGTGGGTAAGCGACGACGGTGCGGCGGCGTCGGAGCGCGCGCACCCGGGACTCACCCTCGTCCGTCACCGACTGGGGCAGCACCGCGTGGCGATTCTCGTCATGGCAGCTTATGCCCTGCTGTTTCTCGTCGCGGACCAATCTAGTGGTCAGGCCCTTGACGCTCTGCGCTCCTGGGGACTTCGCGGTCAGCCGCAGGGAACTACCGCTGCACTTGGGCTGATTAGCGCCCTGCTTCTGTCCCTAACGATCCGCGAGACCGGACGAGAATTTGAGCGCCAGCGTAGCAAGGAGCGAGGCGACTTCGTCACTTGGTGGTGGATCACCGCAGGCGTCGTTGTAACAGTCGTAGGTGTCATCCTTAACTACTCGACGCCAATGGGATCCGGCGTACTTCTGTTGGGTGGCGCCCTGCTGTCAATGGGTGTCATCGGAGTCTTTCCGGCTCCGAGCCGACCGCGTAAGGAGCCGCCGGAGCTCGACTCGCCGATGTCCAGCGGCGATGACCCGCGACCCCGCCTTTCCATCGTCGGTCAGTGGATAGTCGCGCTGCCGTTCCTCGTCATCGCGACCGGACTGGCCAATGTCGCGGTGGACAGATATTGGGTCACGGGCCATGTGGGTGGGCACTACGTCCTCATTCTTGCGGCTTTGTTCCTTGGCGCCCTCGTCTCAGTTGACGAGTACGGGTACCGCCCGCACGAGGACTGGTCAGCCGTAACGAGCGTGATTGTCTGGACGATCCCCGCAATCTTGGTCGCTGTTCCCTTCGCTACCCTTGAAGTGCGAAACGTCACGTTGACGCTTGCAGTGTCGGCTGGCCTGGGGATCGTCACTCTCTCTTACGCGTATGCAGTAATCCGGGGGAACTCAATCGGCTCCCTGCAACTAAGCCTTCCGGTAACTATGTGGGCTTCCGTGGCTGCCGCCGTGTCCGTGCATATCGACCCGATCAAGACCGGCGAGGTGTTCGGAACGGTGACGCTAGTCAATCTGGCGGCCGGGATTTTGGTGGTGCTTGGTTACGGCGTCGTGCGCGCCGCAGCGAAGTACCGTCCGCCGGACTTCCTGGAATGGCTCGGTTACCGCTCGCTTCCCGTGCTCACCATGCTGCTGGCGTGGTGGATCGTCTGCGGAACGGCTCTGCCTGAAGAGATGCACGATGTAGAGGTGGTGCAGCGGAAGGCGCCCGAAACTTGGTCAGCCGAGCAGCAACGTACGCCCGACCTCAAGGACGCGTTCGACGCGTGGGTGCGAGCGCAACCGGAACTGGCAGACCAACCGAAGTCAACTGCAGGGGAGCGACCTCCCGGTAACCCAGACCCTCCGGTCCCAATGATGCTTGTCGCCACGCATGGTGGCGGAATTCGCGCGGCGTACTGGACAGCGCTGGTCCTCGATTGCCTCGTGGCGAGATCTCGCTCAATTGACGAACGCGTTTGTCACGGGCCGCGCCGAGACCAGCCCGGTACTGAGGCGGCAGCTAGACGAATATTCGTGGCAAGCGGAGTGTCGGGAGGGTCTGTCGGCCTGGCCTCCTACGCCCAGCACATGCTGTACGGCGACCTAGAGAACGATGAATGGATCCGTGACAAACTTGGCTCGGACTTCGCCGCACCCACTGTGGCCTGGGGGCTATTTCACGACCTGCCCAACCACGCGCTGGGGGTGACCGCCGCGCGCGGCCGGTGCGAGGGGTGGCGTCCATTCCAATGTGTCCGGCGCGACCGAGCCGGAATACTCGAAGACACCCTCGACAAGGACTCGCCGGAGCAGGGACCTGCTCAGTTGCGCAAAACTTGGGACGAGCGAATGTCCGACGACTCGCTGACGCGCAAAAAGGCAGAGACGGTCCCTCTGCTCGTCTTCAACTCGACTCAAGTTGGCGGAAAGTTCTCGGTGGTGACATCCGCTGCCAAATTCGGCTCGCAGAAGTTGGACCTTGACGCGTCGTCAGGTGTCCGCCCAGTTCGCAACGACGAACCGCTGCCCCTAGGCGGGGCCCTCGAGACGGTTGACCTGCTGTGTAGCGACTCGGATCTCAAATTGTCGACGGCCGCGATGCTCAGCGCACGCTTTCCCCTTGTTTCCCCCTCTGGGCGGCTCTCCGGGAAGTGTGGCCAAAGTCCCGCTGGCCAGCGCTTCAAGTACAAGGATTGTGTGTCCAAAAGGTGCGCCATCTACATGGTGGACGGCGGATACTTCGACAATTCCGGTCTGCTCACTTTGGCGGGTCTTTCAGGTCAACTGCGAAGACTGGTGGCTGCGTACAACGCGACTCATCTTCGCAAGATCGCACCGTTCGTCGTCGACATCGACAGCTCATACCAGGCACGCGATCCCAAGTTCACCGATCCCGGTCAGATCGCGGAATCGACCGCTCCACTTCAAACTTGGGGTGTGAGTGGCGCGGTGGAGCGATGGGCGCGCGGACGCATCTACGCGATGTTCCCACGGCGGTGCGCTGTCACCATCGCGCCCGCGGTGCAGCCGGCGCTGATGGCGCCCCTCGGCTGGTCATTGAGCGAAACGACTATGGGCGAACTTGAGATGGCATTGGACGCCGAGGGGCGCGACGGGGACGGTAAGGCGTTGGGACGCCGGGAGAACTTGCGGATGGTGCAGGGGTGGCTCGGCGACGAGAGCCCGGAAGGCCAGGTGTCCGAAGACCTGCTCAACGGATGCGCTGGGATCGCGCCGACCCGCAGATAGGCGGCAATGCCAGCGACCGGACGTGGCGCCTTCAAGATGAGTGCCGCGGACTCAAATTATTGACTCCGAACACAGGAGTGTGGAGACGGGAACTCGGCGGGACTGGCGGACACGCGGCGTAAAGACGCGTGCTCGTGTTCCTAGGCCGCGCAGTCTTGGCGTTCGCTCTGAAGGACCAGGAGTTCGACCCTGTCGTCCATGATTCCGATTGTGTAAAACACCCCCGGCGCGACTCCCGGATACATGTTGCCGAGTCGATCGCCTGCCGCCACTGGATATGCAGTCCAGACTTCGTCGGCCGAGGAGCCAAGTCTGATCCCTCGAGAGGTAGCCATCTTGCCGACAAACTCGATGGCGACGACTCGCTTCTGCGTTCTGGAAAAGAAGGCGTAGCCGCCTGCGCGCATCCCGTAACGGACGCAGGATCCCCCGGATTCGTTGCTGTACCCCGTCGTTTCTTCCGTCGCCACGAGTTGAGCGCGCGTCATTCCCAGCTTGATGGCGCCGTAGCCGACTCGCCGGTTCCCTCCTAGCCCGGGAATCGCGGCGCGCTCGGCTGGCTGCTCGTGGGTGCGGGTGGTGAGGGCTGCGCCGTGGGCGTGCGAGAACCCGTCGGGGTCGTGGGGGGCCGTTGCGGTCGGCTCTGTCGGTCTCGTGCTTGTTGCAGGGTCCTGCGTCTCTCTCGCTATGGGTATGGCGCCGTCTGTGGTCGAGCTCGACGCCTCAGGTCGAAGCAGCGCGCTGCCTCCGAGAGCCACGTAGGTCATCAGGGATGCCAACGCGATCACCCCAAGCAACACGCCAGGGCGGCGCAAACGAAAAGAAGGACGCGTTGCAAAGTCAGGCCGAGTCTGTGCCCCCGTTGAGTTGCCAACAAGGGTGACGTCCGCGGTGGAATCCCATGCCGTCGCCACCATTTCCGACGTGACGCCACCCGTGCCGCCGAGCTCTCCAACAAGGTGCGCTGCGCTCCTGCGCTCGAACGGTTCTTTACTGAGCGCCCTCGTGACTGGAACAACCAGCGTTGAGTGCAAGGCGTCCGGAACTCTGGAGGTCGCGGACTCCCAAGTACGCAATCGCCGAATGCTTTCGCTCGAACTCGCGCCCGCAAAAGGCGAACTTCCTGATGCGGCGAACCAGCACACACATCCCCACGCGAAGACATCGATGGCACTCGTGGGGACCGCGAATGGGTCGAGTTGTTCTGGCGCCATGTACCCAGGAGAAGCTGGTGCCAACGCCCCATACCCGGTCACCCCCTGAACGTTCTCCCTGACCGCGATCCCAAAGTCGATCAGCCGGGGACCACGGTCCGTACAAATGATGTTCGCCGGCTTGACGTCGCGGTGTACAAGGCCTTGGGTGTGAAGCTGTGTAAGTCCCTCGGCGAGGGCGGAAGCTAACGCGTACTGCTGGTACGGCCCGAGCGGCCCCTGGCGCGCGACAAGCTCGGCAAGAGTCGGACCGTCGATGTACTCGATCGCTACCCACTGCCGTTCGGCACTAAGGTCAGAGGCCAAGGTGTCAGGGACGAATGGTGATTCAACACTCAGCGACGCGAGCACTTCATGCCGGAAGCGACGACGGGCATCGGGGTCGTCCGCATGATCCAGCTGCACCATCTTTACAACGGCACGCTGGCCACCAGTCGTCTCAGCGAGATAGGCAATGCCCATCCCGCCCGCACCGAGTCTCGAAATGACCCTAAACCGTCCGCACAGGTCCGGATCTCCCGGCATCAGGGGTCGGCTCTGCGCCTCCACCGATCCCCCTATCCGCCGAAGTGGTCCGAGAGTAGGTCTGCGTGTTGCTACCCGACTCGGAGCGCAGTCGGGTTCACCAGAGGGTAGGTATGGGCCTAGCAGATGACCTACCCGGTTGACCGCGTTCACCAGATTTGGCGAGCGCTTCAGCGAACTGATGGGTCACCACGCTCAGGACCGCACGGCTGGCGCCTCAGACGGCGATAAGCGTGCCTCTGGCCGGCCGGTTCGATCGCGGCGCAATGACGCGGGTCCGTGGCCGGGCCTCCCCGCTCCGTCCATTTGCCCCGCGGTCGGCTCGCGCAACAGGCAGACTGGGCCTTGTGCAGGACGAGGCAGCGACACCAGACGCTTCGGCGCTCCTCTCTCTGAGAATCACGGCGGGACGAGATGAAGCGCTCACCAGGCCGTGTCCGATCCCAGCGACGCCCGGGGTCTACGCCTGGTACTTCGATCGGGCCCCCGCGGGTGTACCGACGCAGGACTGCCACACAACGGAGGCCGGAACTCTCCTGTACGTCGGTATCTCTCCCAAGGCGCCGAGCAAGGATGGATTGCGCCAGAGTCGGCAGAACCTTCGGACACGGATCCGGTACCACTACCGTGGCAACGCCGCCGGATCGACTCTCCGGCTCAGTCTAGGTTCGCTACTAGTCGACGAGCTCGGGATAGGTCTGCGTCGCGTCGGGTCGGGTCAGCGGCTCACTTTCAGCGACGGCGAGGCGCGCATCTCCGAATGGATGTCTGCGCACACGCGAGTTTGCTGGCTCCCAACTGACAAGCCATGGGAGGCGGAGAGCCATCTGATTTCGATGCTGCCACTGCCCTTAAACCTGGACCAGAACCGGCACTCGGGTTTCCATCACGAGCTCAGCGCGGCTCGCGCACGGCAACGAGCGCGGGCGCGTGAACTGCCGGTCGTCCCCAGATAGTTCGCGACGAACCCGCTGTCTTCGGGAGGCGCAACGCGGCGATATGTCGCACCTCCGTGTCGGCACCGCTGTTCACTCTACGGGGAGCTGCTGGACCGCGCCGGATCGTGCTGGTGCCAAAACAATGGTCTAGGCACTAGGAGTTGATCCTCGGAAGCGCACTTAGGCTGGGAGTTGACCTAGTTCGAGCAAGCGCGGGGAGGAGTGACCCGTGAGCAGTTCGGCCGTCCCGCGAGCGTTGGCTCGCCAACTCGTGTCCATTGGGGTTCTGCTGCTCCTATGGAGCCAAACGTGTATCGCGATTGCGCCTGCTTCACCCGCGTCGGCGACCAGCGTGGGAACTGAGACGTGTTTCGGTCAAGCAGCAACTATCGTCGCCAGGAGCGGGGAATCCGTCATGGGTGGCACGAGTGGGCCGGACGTCGTCGTCTCTTATGGCGCTGACCCGATCTTGACGGGTGACGGCGACGACCTCGTGTGCGTCTTCGGGGGCGCGCGGCCAGACTCCGAGGGGTACTTGTTCGGAATCGACACCGGCCCCGGAGACGACCGAGTTGACACGAGAGGGACTTCGGCTTATATCGCCACCGGGCTAGGAGGCGGCGCAGATCAGTTCGAGGGCGGTCCCGGGTCGGACATCGTGTCCTCAAGTGGACACGATGATCGACTGCGCGACATCGAGCAGGACTTCATCAGTACGGGGGGCGGCGCGGATCAGGTCTACACCTCTGGCGACTCGGACAATGTCGTCCTCGGAGACGGAAACGACACGGTCACGCTGACAGGACTGACCAAGCCGGAAGCTGTTCTGGACGGTGGATCAGGCGCCAACAAGCTAGACATGTATCTCGTCGACGCTCGACGGCGATCCTGGACAGTCGACAATCGAGCAGGGCAGTTGCGGGGCGACGCAACCGTGCGGGCCGACTGGATCGGCTTCACGAATTTTGAGATCGTCGCTCCGGGACCAGTCGAGTTTCTTGGCAGCGGGCTGGACGAGTCGCTGACTGTAGGGCCCAACGTGGTCCCCGGGACCGACGGGTTCGCAAGGATTCATCGGTGGCCCGTAGATGCCCGCATGGGTGGCGGAGACGACGTTGTTGCATTCATCGGGGGTCCCGACGACACGCAGTTTGATGGCGGTCCTGGAACGGACGAGTTGCGCTACACCACGTGGTTGCGCCGCCTCCGGAACACCCCCAGCGAGGTCGTTCTAGACCTGGCCGCCGGATGGCTGACTGACACGGAGGCGAACTGGAGGCGTCGGTGGCAGGCTCGGCGCTTCGAGGACGCGAACGTGCGGAACTCGAGTGGCCGTACGCACATTCGTGGAACCGACGGCCCCAACTTGCTGTCTGCCAAGCGAAGTTCAGCTGACACCACAATCGATGGAGAGTCGGGAGCTGACGTTCTCGTCGGAGGAGGAGGCAACGACTCTTTACGAGGTGGAAAGGGCCGCGACAGCGCTGACGGCCGACCTGGAGGGCGAGATCGCTGTGAGGCCGAGGTTGTCATCTCTTGCGAGAAGGTGGCTGAGAGCTGCGAGGCGTCGCCTATGGCTCGTTCGGGAGCCAGCAAGCCGGCCCTGAACCTCGTCCGCCGAGCGGCGGTATGACGCGGGGGCTGTACAGACAGTCTGGCCTTGGCTCGCTAGGGGCTGCACAATTTCGGTGAGGTGACGTCTCGCAAGCGCAAACTCGGTCTGAGGCTGGGTGATATGAACTTTCCGAAGTGGCGAACTCGCCTACGCTTCAGTCTCGTACTCGCTGCGGCCGGACTGAGCGCGGCAGCAGGTTGTGCATCAGGCGAGTTCTCCGCGAGCCGGGGAGGTGTCGGGCCAGCGCCTGATGCGGCGTCGGCATCGGCGTCGGCATCGGCAGTGCAGGCAGGCGGGAAGGCTGCAGAATCTTCGCTCTTGCGGTCTTCGCTCGAGTGGGGTGAGCTCCAGGAGCTCTTTGGGCGAAGGCCCGTGGGCGTGATTCCGCTCTTCGCTGATGAGAGAGCAACTGCCGTATGGACCTCAGGTCGCCGCATATGGACACGTCACACCACCAGGACGGGTGTCTGGAAGGCAGCCCGGTCTGTGCCCCACCACGTTCGAAGTCCCGGATTGATCGGCGCTGCATCCGACGCCGACGGCGCGCTGACGCTCGTCGGGAAGACGTCGCCCCGTGGCGACCGCTATCGCATCTACTCCTGGTGTAGCCGCCGCAACGGATCATGGACGCGTCCACAACTGCTTGCGTCCGGTTCCACAGACGAGGACCTCGGTACGGCCGTTGATATGTCGGTGAACAGCCGGGGTGCCATCTTGGTGACGTGGATCGAACCCACCACTTTGAAGGCACGTGCTCTGTACCGACCCTCAGGTGGCCCGTGGAGCAAGCCCGTAACGTTCCGAACGCCGTCGTTGTTCGAAGGAATCCGCGGAACAGTGGGCCCAGGCGGCCAAGCCGTCGTGACCTACCCGAACTCGACCGGGAAAGTCGTCGCCGTACGACGCATCAATGGTCGATGGATGCCGCCGACCGTACTCCCTGTGCGCCCATCCCCGCCGACAACGCACGACATCGATCAGGCTTCGTCTCGAAAGAGCTACTTAGTATGGAGGACGAACAGTGGCACGATTCGCGTAGGAACAATCACCGCCCGCGGCTGGCGATCTAGCCGCGTGGCCACCAACGTCGCAGCCGCTTGGGATGTGCAGATCACAGCGAACGCCGACGGTGGAGCGCTCGCCCTGTGGACACAGGGACCATTCGCAGCGGCTCGACCCTTCTCAATGCATGGCGTCCGTCGCCACGCAGGGGGACCGTGGCAGGCACCCGAGGTACTCGTTCCGCAAGCCGTGTCCAATGCGCCTGAGGTGGTGAGCAACCCACGGGGTGACGTGTTGCTGTCCTGGCTCGGCCCCGGACTCGAGGGCGCGACATACGACGTCGAGCCCTACGTCATGTTCCTCGCCCGCGGCAGCAGCTCCTATGCACCTGTCGATATCGGTGCTGGCACCGGAAGCAACACCGGAGGCGGCACGCCCCCTGTGGCTCTCGCCCGCGACAGTCGCGCCCTAGTCGTCTGGCAAAGCCTTGTCGGACCACCCTCTCTAGTCGATTGGGGACCAACGCTGCTGCGTAGCGGCTACCCGGTCACCTAGTTTGTGCCTCGCAGGTGAGTGCCGGAGCGAGCCAGGACATGAGCCTGTTGCCGTTGCCGGCGTGACGGCTGATTGTTCGCGGCGGATAGACGCGGACAAGCTGAGCCCGCCCGCTGGGAGGTGCCGCCGGATGACGTGACGTTTCCGCCAGCGGTGATCAGCCGCACCCGCTGGTCGTAGTGCCTGCCCCGTCCGTGTCGTAACCCCACTCGCACAACCATCCGTCATGACCGCCGGTTGCCTCGACGAGGAGTAGCAAGAAGATCAGGAAGAACGCCACGGTCATGATGACGATGGCTCGTAGCACCCGCGCTGTCAGCCGGCTCATTGAAGGAGCGTACGACTGCGAGCGCCGTCGGTCATCGTCCGAATCGGTCACAAAGGCGCGCGAGACAACAACCGGGCAGCGCGACACGGCACCGTTTCCCGGCATTCGACAGTGACCGGCATGCGGCGCTGTGTGGCACCCCTCGCCGGCCTACGTCCGCCTGGCGAAGGTGACCTTGTTGTCGGCGTGGATGGTCATGGCGTAGCGGGAGTCGTGGGCCAGGCGGTGGTGGCGTGGGCAGAGGAGTCGGCCGTTGGTGAGGTCGGTGAGGCCGAGGCGGGACCAGGGGGCGTCGTGGTGGGCGTGACACCCGGACGCTGACGTCTCGCAGCCCTTCGCAGTGCACCCACCGTCGCGCAGGCCGAGGGCGATGCGTTGGGGCTTGTTGTAGAGCCGCGCGCTACGTCCCAGGTCCAGCGGCTGCGACGAGGTGCCGAGTACGGCGGGGATGATCCCGGCCTCACACGCCAGACGGCGGGCCTGCCCGGCTGTCATGCGCGAGCCGTCGTCGAGCAACGCCGTGGCCTGCTCGGCCATCAGCTGCTCGAGGGTCATGGTCACCACGACCGTGGCATTGACGCCTGCGGTCTGCGGGGTGGCGTCGGCTGGGTAGCGCTCGACGTACTCGACGAACGCCTCGCCGAGCCGCCGGCGCAGGGGCTTCCAGTCGCCGGTTTCGTCGCGGAGGTCGGCCTCGGTGTGGCGGGCTGGGTTGGCGAGCGCGAGGAGGTGGCGCTTGAGCATCGCGCCCACGTGGGACGGCACGGTGAACCTGCCGTGGCAGCGCCCGGCGCCGTCGTCGACCAGCGTGAGCTCGACACCAGCAGCGGCCCGCGCCTCCTCGCCCGCGAGCACGGACTCCTCGTGGCACTCCCCCACCTCGGGGGCCACCACGTCAAGGATGCGTTTGCCGATCTGCCTCAGGTCGCGGGCGTCGTGCCGGGCAGCCAGCTCCAGAAGGGTGGTCTCGGCGAGCCTGCGAACATCAAGATCTACGTCCGACGGGAGGGCGTCGACTGCCTCGACGATCACCCGAGCCTGCTCCGTGCGCACCTCACCCGATGTCAGGGCCGTGGCCACGTCGACGTGCTGCCCGAGCGCCCGGCCCAGCGCCAGGTCACGACCAGCCTCCCGTCGGGTCGTCCGCGTCGCAACCGACAGCCACGCCGCGGCGTCGCGCAGCCCGTGCTGCTCGCCCACGTCGTCGGAGGCGGCCAACACCCGCGCGGTCAACGCGTCGAGCTGCGAGCGGGCCGCGGCCACCGCCACCAGCGCCGACTGCTTCTCCCCCACCGACATGAACGTCGGCTCGACCGACGCGACGCTCTTCAAGGCGGTCTGGACGTCGGCGGCACAGCCGATGATGGGATGCACTCGGGCCACCTCCTCGCACGCGCTCACTGGTCACCGCCCGGGTCCGGGGCGGAGCGGTGAGGCATGACTGGTGGCGCCGTTGCCAGGGCGTCACCCGAGAGCCGTATGGCATCCCGTCAGCACCAAGACGGGTTCTATGGGCAACTGTCCTGATCCCCAGATCCCCATCACCTCAGACGAGAGATCCTTTCCGGACCAGCGTGCTGCCACCATCGTACGCCTGTTCGAATAGCACCGCAAGAGTCATTCGCGCCGGTTGCGTGAGGTCTCACCCAAGGCCCACATCGTCGGTCGCCGACGGCGCAGGGTCAGGTAGCCGCATCATCCGGAACGCGACAACGACCCCCACCAGGGAGGCAAGAAGCGCCACGAGGAGTGCGACCTGGAGCGCGAGGTCCCGGGCGTCGTCGTTGATGGCGAGGACCTCGTCCTGGATGTTCTCGGGCTGGCCGGCGAGGAGCTCCTCGAGCTGGGCGTCGCTCATCACCTGCGCGTCGTCCTCCAGGACCGTCGCGACCCGCTGCTGGTCGGCCGGCGGCAGGACGCTGCTGGACTCCGCCATGCTCGTGAAGGAGGTCGACAGGGTGGCGAGCATGATCGCGCCGGCGAAGGCGAGACCAAAGGACAGACCGAAGGATCCGGTCGCAGACGTGACGCCCGCGGCCTCGCCGACCCGGTCCTCCGAGAGCGGAGCGAGCGCGTAGTTGTTGAGCTGGGAGGCGAGGAGGCCGAGGCCGGCACCGGCGAGGATGAGCGGGATCGCCAGGTGCCAGCCGGAGTCCGCCCGGGGCACCAGGAGGATGAGGCAGGCGATCGCCGCGGCGAGCAGGATGAAGCCCGCTCGGATGATGCTGCTCGCCCTCCGCTGCCCAGCCCTCCGCCCGGCGAGCAGCGCGACGCCGAACATCGTGAGCGACAGCGGCGCGAGCGTGATGCCCGCCTGGAGCGCGTTGTAGCCCCAGACGAGCTGCAGGAAGATCGGCAGCGCGATGAGCATCCCGCCCAGCGCGACCTGTTGCAGGAAGATCTGGGTCACGCCGGTGCTGAACAGCTTGGACGAGAAGAGGCCCGGGTCGATCAGCGCGGGCTTGCCGTCGCGCTTGCGGTGGATGAGCCAGGACACCAGACCGGCCATCGCGATGACCCCGATCGCGAGCAGCAGCAGTACGGACTCGGCCCCTTCCTGCCACGCGAGGACGCCCAGCACGAGGCCGCCCATGCCGATCACCGAGAGGAACGCCCCGGGGACGTCGACGGACCGGTCGCCGGCGTACGGCACGTCCCGGATGCCGCGGCTCCCCAGGAGCACGGCTCCGATGATGAGCGCCTCCAGCAGGAAGCCGACGCGCCAGGACAGCAGCGTCGTGACGAACCCCCCGACCAGGGGACCGATCGCGGCGGCGATGGCCCCCGATGCGCCGACCAGGGCGAACACCTTGGCGCGGGTCTTCCCCTCGAAGTTCCCGTGGATCAACGACTGCATCGCCGGGAGGTAGAGGGAGGCGCCGAGCCCGCCGAGGACGGCCCAGAAGACGATGATCGCCGTCAGGCCCTGAGCGAAGACCATCGCGAGCGCCCCGACGGCGTAGAACAGCATGCCGAGGACGAACGCACGCTTCCGCCCGAACAGGTCACCGATCTTGCTGCTGATGAGGATGAACGCAGCGGACACGAGCGCCTCGATCGCCACGGCCGACTGCACGCCGCTCACGGTCGTGTCGAGGTCCTCCACGACGGCCGAGATCGACACGTTCATGAACGACGTGTCGATCACGAAGACGAACATCGCCGCCGCCAGGAGGATGCCCTGGCGCGGCGTGCCGCCGGAGTCTTCCGCAGGAGCCATGCGAATCACCACGCCATCGGTGCCGTGGCGACGGCCGAGCATCGCCGGGGGTCAGTCGACCCATCGTGGAGCGCGCAAGGCGCTCCCGGCTTCACCCGCAGCGAAGGACCGTGGGCTACGAGCTCTCGGGCGGCAGGTGCTTCTTCATCAGGCGCCGGACGCGCTTCTGCTTGCGGTCGGGGATCATCGAGCGCATCTCCTCGAGCTTGCCGAAGCAGAGGAGGCGGTCCTCGCCCTCGAGCACGGTCTTGTTGCGCGGGTTGGGGATGACCTGGGGTCCGCGGTGCAGCGTCAGGACGGTGATGTCGCGCTCGTCGAGGCCGGAGTCGCCGAGCTTCTTGCCGACCATGTCGGAGCCGGCGTGCACGACGATCTCGGCCACGCCGTAGCCGGTCGAGACGGTCAGCCGCTGGCGTACGTCGATGTCGGGGAAGGCCACCTGGTTGGCCATGTAGTCGACGATCGCGCCGGCGACGTCGAGCTTGGTCGCGCGCTCGATGCCCTCGAGCCCGGGCGAGGAGTTGACCTCCATCACCTGCGGGCCGCGGCGGCCCTCGAGCATGTCGACACCGGCGACGCGCAGTCCCATGATCTGCGCGGACCGGACGGCCACCCGCTCGAACTCCTCGTCCAGCTCGACCGGCTCCACGCTGCCGCCGCGGTGCACGTTGGAGCGGAACTCGTCGCCCTGGGCGACCCGCCGCATCGCCGCGACCACCCGGTCCCCGACGACGAGGGCGCGGATGTCGCGGCCCTTGCTCTCCTTCACGAAGCGCTGGATCAGGACGTTCTGCCGGGTGCTCTGCAGCGTCTCGATGATCGCCTCGGCCACCTTGATGGTCGGGGCCAGGATCACGCCGATGCCCTGCGTGCCCTCCAGCAGCTTGATCACGACCGGCGCCCCACCGACGCGCTCGATCGCCGGGATCACGTCGGCCCGGTCCTGCACGAAGGTCGTGGCCGGCATCGGGATCTTGTGGCGCGACAGGATCTGCGTGGCGCGCAGCTTGTCGCGGCTGTTGGCGATGCCGTAGCTCGTGTTGGGCGTGTAGACGTCCATCTGCTCGAACTGGCGCACGACGGCGGTGCCGAAGTAGGTGATCGAGTTGCCGATGCGCGGCAGCACGGCGTCGTACGTCGACAGCTGCTTGCCGCGGAACAGCAGGTCGGGCTCGTCGCCGGTGAGGTCGATGCCGAAGCGCAGGGTGTTGAGCACCTTCACGTCGTGGCCGCGGTCCAGGGCGGCGGTGCGGAGCCGCTGCGTGCTGTAGGACCGCGGGGCCCGGGACAGGATGGCGAGCTTCATGGGACGTCATCCAACCACCTGCCCGGAGCCCGCCACCTGCCAAGATGGCCGCGTGGACCCCGCCCCCCAGCCGACCGAACCCGAGAAGGTCGTCGTCGGCTGGCGCGAGTGGGTGGCGCTCCCGCAGGCCGACGTGCCTTGGGTGAAGGCGAAGATCGACACAGGTGCGCGGTCGTCGTCGATCCACGCCTTCGACCTCGAGGTGTTCGAGGAGGACGGCCACGAGCGGGTGCGCTTCTCCATCCACCCGTGGCAGCGCTCCGACGAGGACCACGTCGAGCTCAGCCTGCCGGTGCTCGACATTCGCGAGGTGCGCTCCAGCAACGGCCAGGTCGAGAAGAGGTACGCCGTCTCGCTCGACGTCACGCTCGCCGGCCGCACCATCACGACCGTGATGACGCTGAGCAACCGGGACGAGATGGGCTTCCGGATGCTGATCGGGCGCGAGGCGCTCGAGCGCGGGTTCCTCGTCGACTCGTCGCTGTCGTACGCCGGTGGCAAGCCGCGCCGCGCCGTGCGCCGCAAGAACTGGGGCAAGTAGCCCTAGCGCAGCTTGATCTCGCAGCTCCTGAGCTTCTCGCCGCTGCACCGGTCGCGGTTGGCGTTGCCGTCGACCGTGTCGCGACCGGGCCCGCCGACGAGCAGGTCCTTGCCTCGGCTGCCCGAGAGGGTGTCGTTGCCGCCGTCGCCGTAGATCCGAATCGTCGACCTCCGCGGGTCGCAGTCGAGCAGGTGGCCGTCGTCGGCGGTGCGGAAGAACTCGAGCGAGTCCTTGCCAGCGCGGCCGCGGACGGTGGCGGTGCAGGCGTAGACGCGGAGGTCGTCTGCTTTCTTCGTGCCGCGGACGTTCATCCTCTTCGCGCCGACGCGCACGTCGTCCCAGCCGCGGAAGGTGCTGCGTTGGGTCTTGCCGAAGAACCGGTTCTCCAGCCGGCCCTCGGGCAGGTCGAGGTCGAGCCGCGTGCCGGCCCACAGGTCGACCGAGTCCTCGCCCGGCCCGCCGACGTACTCGCTGTCGCGCCAGCCGAGGCCGTTCGGCGCGAGGAGGGTGTCGTCGCCGCCACCGAGGGCGAACCGCAGGACCGTCCTGGCACCGCGGTTGAGGAAGACGCGGGCGTACTCGTCGCGGTCACCGCCGATGAGGGACAGCGAGCGCGGCGCGCCGGGACCCAGCTCGAATCGCGTGACCTCGCCCGTCCAGGAGAGCACCGATGCACCGTCCTCGGTCCACGATCGCCGGGCTGCGTCGATGGCCACGTCACCGACGCCGAGGGCGGGTCGCAGCTCGGCCGAGGTGCCCAGCGCCACCCGTGAGCCCGGCGCCTGGATCCCGTACCAGTACACGACGTGCCCGTCACCGGCGAGCTGCAGCACGTCGGGGTTTGGGCACGTCGAGCATCCCGGTGAAGTACTGGTCGGCGGACTGGCCCAGGCGCGTTCCGGTCGTCGCGACGACGGTGTCGGCCTCCAGGTCCACCGGCCCCCCGCCGTCGTTGGACCCGAGGACCACGTAGTCCCGGCCCGCCGAGGCGGTGTAGTGGTCGGACCCGGTGCCGAGCTCCGCGTCGATCGTCGACGCGGACGCGGAGGCGTCCACCACGTCATTGCCCGCGCCGGCGCGCAGCGTCACGAAGACCGGGGCCGTCACGTCGGTGACGCAGACCAGGTCGTCGCCGCCCAGCGTGGCGACGCCTACGGCGCCGTTGGTGACCACCACGTCGGGACCCTCCGTGCCGGTCACGCCGAGCTGGCCGGGCGTACCGACGATCGTGGCCGCCCGTCCCTGGCAGGTCTCCACAGCCGCCTGGGCCGTCGGCGCGGCGAGCAGCGTGGCGGTGAGCAGTCCGGCGGCCACGAGGGGCAGCGGTCGCATGAGGTGTCCTTCGATCGGGGTCCGGTCCTAGGGAGACGCTGCCAGACGCCGAGAGGTTGTCGCTGGGCGCGGGGCTCACAGGAGACGCACAAGGTCAGCCCACCGCTCCGACAGGTGGGCCGAGCAGCATCGGGCTCACCAGACCAGATGCACTTCGGAAGGCAACACCCATGCGACTCACCACGCTCCGTCAGGCCGTCGCCGGCACGATGGCCGCCGCGCTCCTCGCGGGCTGCGGCGCCTCCGTCGCCAGCGACTCCACGTCCACCTCCTCGAGCACGTCGACCAGCTCGTCGACGAGCGGGGTCGTCAAGACCGACGCCACGACCGTCGAGGACGCCCTCGCCGACGACGTCGCCGTCGAGACCGGCGACACCTCCTACGACGAGGGCGACGCCACGGCGATCACGCTGTCCGGCTCGGGCGCCGACTCCGACAGCGACGCGGTCACCGTCGAGGACGGCACCGTCACCATCTCGGCCGCCGGCACCTACGTCCTGAGCGGCGAGCTGACCGGGCAGGTGGTCGTCGACAGCGCCGGCGACGGCGTCGTACGCCTCGTGCTCGACGACGCGACGATCACCTCCGAGACCACCGCCGCGATCGACGTCGTCGACGCCCAGTCGGTCGTGGTCGTCCTCGCCGACGGCAGCACCAACGCGCTGGCCGACGCGGCGACGTACGCCGACACGTCGGAGGACGCACCCACCGGCACCCTCTACTCGACGGCCGACCTGACCATCGGCGGCACCGGTTCGCTGACGGTCACCGGCAACAGCAACAACGGCATCGTCGGCAAGGACGGCCTGGTCATCACCGGCGGCACCATCGACGTGACGTCCGTCGACGACGGCATCCTCGGCAAGGACTACCTCGTCCTCACCGACGGCACCGTCACCGTCGACGCCGTCGGTGACACCTTCAAGTCCGACAACACCGAGGACGCCGGCTCCGGCTTCGTGCTCGTCGAGGGCGGCGAGCTCACTGTCACCTCCCAGGACGACGGCATCAAGGGCGTGCAGGTCCTGATCGCCGGCGGCACGGTCGACGTGGCCGGCTCCGACGAGGCGCTCGAGGGTTCGCTGATCGTCATCGACGACGGCGACGTCGAGCTGCACGCCGCCGACGACGGCGTCAACGCCGCCTCGTCGGACGACAGCGCCTCGACGGACGGGCAGCCCGGCGGCGCGATGGCGGCCGACGACTCGCTGGCCCTGTACGTCAACGGCGGCACGCTCGAGGTGTGGGCCAGCGGCGACGGCCTCGACTCCAACGGCAGCGCCACGATCACCGGCGGCGAGATCACCGTCTACGGCCCGACCACCGACGGCAACGCTGCGCTCGACGTGAACGGCACCTTCGACGTCAGCGGCGGCACCCTGATGGCGACCGGCAGCGCCGGGATGATGGTCGCCCCGTCGACCGACTCCGCCCAGGGGTGGATCGCGACCGCCCTCGGCACCACCGCGGCGGCCGGCTCGGAGGTCGTCATCACCAACGCCGACGGCGCCGAGGTGGCGGCGTACACGATCGCGAAGGACTTCGCCTCCGTCGTCTACTCGTCCGCGGACATCACCTCCGGCGAGAACTACACGGTCACCGTCGACGGCACCGCGACGACCGTCACCGCGGGCGAGGCGCCCGCGGGCGGCCACGGCGGCCCGATGGGCGGCTGACGTCCGGTCCCCACGCACCCGCTCCACTCCCACCACGTCACACGAAGGAACCCAGATGAACGACAGCCAGCTCCCGCCCGCCCCCGCCGGTTCCCCTCGGGCCGCAGGGCGGTCGCCGCGGGCGCCGTCGTCGCGGGACTAGCGATCGGCGGTGCCGGGTTCGGGGCCGGGTACGCCGTCGACGACGACGGCTCGGCCGACACCGCCACCACGCAGACTGGCACCGACTGGGACCGCGGCCAGCCCGGTGACGGCCGCGGGCCGATGGGCGACCTGGAGGGCCAGGTGCCCGGCGGCGGGATGGGCGGGCCTCCCGGTGACCTGACGCAGGGTGAGGGCGGCACGACCGACCAGGCGCCCGACTTCGACGGCGACGGGCAGCCCGACACGGACAACGACAGCGGGTCGACTTCCGACTCCGGCACGGACACTGCTCTGAACGGCTGACCCCACGATCCGCTCGCCCCGACCCCTCCGCCCCCGGGAGGCGGTCGGGGCGGGCCAGTGCGCGCACTACCCTGAGCGTCGTGATCGCCGCCGACCGGAGAGCCGCCTGATGGCGCGGGAGTCCTTTGCCATCGGCGGCGTGCGGATCCGCTCCGGCACGGTGCGCGCGCTCGAGCTGCCGATCACCCGGCTCGTCACCGGCGCCGACGTCACCCTTCCGGTGCGCGTGGTGCACGGACGCGAGGACGGCCCCCGCGTCTGGATCGACGCCGCGATCCACGGCGACGAGGTGGCCGGCGTCGAGGTCGTCCGCCAGGTGATGGCGGGCCTCGACCCCAAGACGTTCCGCGGCACCCTCGTCGCGGTCCCGATCGTCAACGTCCTCGGCTTCATGACCGGCGACCGCTACCTCCCCGACCGCCGCGACCTCAACCGCTCCTTCCCCGGCTCGCCGCGCGGGTCGCTCGCCAGCCGGATCGCCCACCTCTTCATGCGCGAGATCGTCGCCGGCTGCGAGGTGGGCATCGACCTGCACACCGGCTCCGACCGCCGCAGCAACCTCCCGCAGGTCCGCGCCGACCTCGACGACCCCCGCACCCGCGAGCTGGCCGCCGCCTTCGGCGCGCCCGTGATGCTCCACGCGGGGATCCGCGACGGGTCGCTGCGCCACGCCGCCGGCGAGCACGGTGCGAAGGTGCTGCTCTACGAAGCCGGCGAGAACCTCCGCTTCGACGACTACGCCGTCTCGGCCGGCGTGATCGGCGTACGCCGTGTGCTGGCCGCGCTCGGCATGACCGACCCGGTCGACGAGCCCCCCGTCGAGCCGAGCCTGGAGTGCCGCTCCAGCGGCTGGGTCCGCGCCCGGCGCACGGGCATCCTGCACCTCGACGCGCACCTGGGCCAGAAGGTCAGCGACGGGGAGCGGCTCGGCACCCTCTTCGACTCCTTCGGCAAGACCCTCCGCGCGGTCTACTCCAACCGCGACGGCATCGTGATCGGCCGGACCGAGGCCCCGCTGGTCAACTCCGGTGACGCCGTGGTGCACATCGCGTCCTGAGCGTCTGGTTGAGTGCGGGGGTGTCCGCCTTCGACGTCTCCGCCTTCCGTGCCGGGTTCCCCTCGCTCGACTCGGGCATCGCCCACTTCGACAACCCCGGCGGGACCCAGACCCCGCGGGTGGTCGGCGACGCGATCGTCCGCACGCTGACGGGTCCGCTGTCCCAGCGCGGCTCGGCACTCGTCAGCCAGCGCAACGCCGAGGCCGCGGTCGCCGGCTACCGCTCCGCAGTCGCCGACCTCGTCGGCGGTGACCCGGGCGGCGTGGTCCACGGCCGCAGCGCCACCGCACTGACGTACGACGTCTCGCGCACGCTGGCGCGCACGTGGTCACCCGGCGACGAGATCGTTCTCTGCGAGCTCGACCACGACTCCAACGTGCGTCCGTGGATCCAGGCCGCCGAGCGGGCCGGCGTGACCGTGCGGTGGCTGCGCCTCGACCCGGCGACCGCCGAGCTCGACCTGTCCTCGCTCGAGGAGATCACCTCGCGGACGCGCCTCGTGGCGCTCACCGCGGCCTCCAACCTCCTCGGCACCCGACCCCCGGTCGCGACCGTCGCCGCCCGGGCGCACGAGGTCGGCGCGCTCGTCCACGTCGACGCGGTGCACCACACCGCGCACGCCGCACCCGACATCACCGCGATGGGTGCCGACTTCCTGGTGTGCTCGGCCTACAAGTTCTTCGGACCCCACTGCGGCTCGCTCGTCGCGGACCCCGCCCTGCTCGAGACGCTGCGGCCCGACAAGCTGCTGCCCTCGACCGACGTGGTGCCCGAGCGGTTCGAGCTCGGCACGCTGCCGTACGAGCTGCTGGCCGGCGTCACCGCCGCGGTCGACCTGATCGCCTCCGTCGGCTCGGGCGGCACGCGGCGCTCGCAGCTGGTCTCGGCGGCCGCGCTGATCGCCGAGCACGAGCTGCGGCTGCGGACCCGGATCGAGGAGGGGCTGGCGTCGCTCGGCGACCGGCTCACCCTCCACTCCCGGGCGGCCGACCGCACCTCGACCCTCTTCCTCACCCTGCGCGACCGCTCGCCGCTCGACGTCTTCGAGCACCTCGCCAAGCGGGACGTGCTCGTGCCGGCCGGCACGTTCTACGCCCACGAGACCTTCCGCGCCCTCGGCCTCTCCGTCGACTCCGGGCTCCGGATCGGGCTGGCCGCCTACAACGACGACTCGGACGTCGACCGGCTGCTCGAGGGGCTGGCGGAGGCTCTCGGCTGACGCGCTTCCCGTGCGGGCCGCCACCGACCGAACCGACCAGCGCGCTCGCAGCGTTGAAGGTCGGGAACGGTTCCCGATGATGAGGCCCGGAAGAGGGTGGCGAGATGCGCAGGCTGACGCGTCCCAGGATGCAGATCGGCTGGAGGACCTGGCTCGGGATCGGGCTCGTGGGGCCGTTGGTCGCGGGGGTGGCGATGATGCCCTCCAACGCCTCCGACGTGGGCGATCCCGCCCAGCTCGAGCAAGACCAGCACGACGGCGACCACGACCACGCGGCGATGACCGCGGGCCTGCAGGACGACCTGGCCCGGGTCCGCAGGGCCACCGCGAGGTACCACCGGGTGGAGGCTGCCGAGGCGGCCGGCTACCGGCTCGGGTGGGTCAACGGCGCGGGCAGGCTGATCGTCAACACCTGCATCGCCCGCCCGGCTGGCGCTGGCGGCGGCGCGATGGGGTTCCACTACTTCAACGCGGACCTGATGGCCACCGACGAGGTCGACGTCCTCCGACCTGAGGTCCTGGTCTACGCACCGGACGACGACGGTCGCCTGCACCTGGCCGCCGTCGAGTGGGTGGCCCGGAGCGCCACCTCCAACCCTCCCGGGGTCTCGACCGCCCCGTCGGTGCTCGGGATGCCGATGCACATCATCGCTCCCGCACCGGCCGGGCCGGCGTTCTACCTGACCCACGCATGGATCTGGAGGGAGAACCCGGCCGGGATGTTCGCCGACTGGAATCCGGACGTGAGCTGCGACTGATCCCTCTGGCGCCGACGAACCGGATCGCAGGACCATCGCGTTGAGGGGTTGATACCCACGACGCGAGGGGGTGACCCATGGGCCTCGACCGGGACCTCGACCAGGACTTCGCCGAGTTCGTCGGCGCCCGCTGGACCTCGCTCTACCGACTGGCCTACCTGCTGGCGGCCTCGCCCGCGGGCGCGGAGGACCTGTTGCAGACCACCTTGGAGAAGGCGTACATGGGCTGGGGGCGGATCAGCGCCATGGAGTACCCGGAGGCCTACGTGCGCCGCATGATCACCACGACCCTGGTGTCCAGCCGCCGTCGGGCCTGGAACCGGGAGCGCCCCACCGAGCACCTCCCCGAGACCGGCGCCGACTCCGGTGAGCTCGGCACCCTCGACAGGTCCCTCCTCTGGCCGCTGGTCTGCGCGCTCCCGGAGCGGCAGCGTGCGGTGATCGTGCTCCGCTACTACGAGGACATGTCGGAGGCGCAGATCGCGCAGACGATGGGCTGCGCGGCAGGCACGGTGAAGTCGCAGTCCTCGGCAGCCATGGCAGCGCTGCGCCGGGCGCTCGTGGCGTCGGGCGTCGTCCAGGAAGTGGGTGGGGCATGAGCCTCGACGAGGAGCTGCGCACGACCCTCGGCCTCGAGGCCGAGCTGCACACCGTGCCCCCGCCCGACGTGGTCCGCCTGATCCAGGGGGGCCGGGCCCGGCGGCGCCGCCGGACGCTCGTACGCGCCGCGGTGGCCGTTGCGGCGACCGTGGCCGTCGGAGCAGCGACCCTGGGCTACGTGACACTCGATCCGCGAGCGGGGGGTGAGGTGGTGTCGCCTCCGAGCCCCACCCCCCGGCCAGATCTCGAGACCTACTCGGACGACGGTCGCGCCACGCTGGAGCCCGGCACCTACCGGATGCTCGCCGGACTCCGACCGGACGGTACGCCGGTCGATGTCGACGTCACCGTCGACGGGCCCAACTGGAAGCACGGCGACTTCCCGCTGTTGTCCGACGGGTCCGGCTCGGCACACGCAGGCTTCGGCATCTACCAGGCATTCTCGCTGGCGTCGGGCGACGGCTGCGTGACCGGCCCGACCGTCGCGGCGTCCTCCCCCACGCCGACGGCCCTGGCCGCCCAGCTCGCCGGGCTCCCGCGCAGCACCGTCCTGAGCCCTCCCCGACCAGCGCAGGTTCTGGGCCGCGGCGCCGTCCACCTGCGACTGCGCATCCGCGTCGCGTGTCCCAGCTACTACCGCGTCGCACACACCGCCGGTGGGAACCGCGGCATGACCTACGCCCCCAACGGGCTGCCGGACGATGTCGTCATCGACTTCTGGGTGCTCCGCGCCGGCGGCGTCGTGCTCGTGGTGGACGAGTGGCACGACGTCGACGCGCCGGCGGACCTGCGGGAACGGGCCCAGGAAGCGCGGAAGTCGATCAGGTTCGTCGCGGACGGCTGAGGCGGCTCAGTCCTGGCGACCGCCGTCGACCTGCTCGGCGACCTCCTCCGACCCCGCACCCTCCTCGTGGGCGCTGGAGTCGAGGCCGTCGGTGTCGACCATGTCGCCGACGGTGGCGTTGCCCGCGGGCTCGGCATCGAGCGCGCGCTGCCGGTCGGCGTCGCTGACCCGCTCGCCGGCACCGGGGAAGACGGACTCCTCGGGGTGCTCGGCGTAGGGGTCGGGCCCGGCCTGCTCGTCGCTCGTCATGGCTTCGACCGTACGCCGACGGCGTACCGCGGCACCCCTCCCTGAGGGTGGCGGCAGATCGCAGCTCCAGGGTGCGGGTCCGCGCGATGTGCCGCCACCCCCACCAGGACCCCCGCGAAGGTGGCGGCAGATCGCGGCCCGACCCCGCCGTTGCCTGCAAGGTGCCGCCACCCCCGAGCGGCGCACCGGTGTCGGAACGTCGGGCCAGAATGGGCGGATGCCGCAGCACTGGGTGCTCCACGTCGACATGGACCAGTTCCTCGTCGCCGTCGAGCTGCTGCGCCGCCCAGAGCTGGTCGGGCTGCCGGTGGTGGTCGGCGGGCGGGGCGACCCGACCGAGCGGGCGGTGGTGTCGACGGCGTCCTACGAGGCCCGCGCCCACGGCGTCCGCAGCGGGCTGGCGCTCAAGCTGGCCAAGCGGCGCTCGCCCGACGCGGTGTTCCTGCCGGTCGACTTCCCGGTCTACGAGGCTGCGTCGGCGCAGGTGATGGAGACGCTGCGCGCGACGCCGGGCGCCGTGGTCGAGGTGCTCGGGTGGGACGAGGCGTTCGTGGGGGTGGAGACCGACGACCCGGTGGCCACCGCGCGGCAGGTGCAGGCGGCGGTGCTCGAGGCGACCGGCCTCCACTGCTCGGTCGGCATCGGCGACACGTTGGTCCGGGCCAAGATCGCGACCGACTTCGGCAAGCCGCAGGGCGTCTTCGAGCTCACCCGCGACAACTGGATGGAGGTCATGGGCGAACGGCCGACGACCGCCCTGTGGGGCGTCGGCTCGAAGATCTCCAAGCGGCTGGAGGGGATCGGGATCCGCACCGTGGCCGACCTCGCGGGCACCGACGACGAGCCGCTCGTCGCCGCGTTCGGGCCGACCAACGGACCCCACCTCGGCCGGCTCGGTCGCGGCGGCGGGCGGTCACGCCCTGACGACACCCCGTGGGTGGCGCGCGCCCACGGCCGGGAGACGACCTACCAGGCCGACCTGCTCACGCCCGACGACGTACGCACCGCGCTGCGGGAGCTCGCCACGCGGGTCGTCGACGACGTCCGCAAGGAGGAGCGGGCGGTGCAGCGGGTGCACCTCAAGGTCCGCTTCGCGCCGTTCTTCACCTTCACCCGCATCCGCAAGCTCCCCGAGGCGACGTACGACGTCGAGGTGATCGCGCGGACGGCCTTCGAGCTCTACCTCGCGCTCGCCGACGACCGGCCGGTGCGTCTGCTCGGTGTGCGCGGCGAGATGGTCCCGCCCGAGGGCGGCTACTGACCGGAGCGCGGAGTCCTGAGGTCACCGGATGACGCCAGGACTCCGCGATCATCCGCCGAGCAGCGACAGCCCCGCTGCCAGCGCGAAGCCGGCGACGGTCGCCAGACCCGCCCAGTCCTTCGCCTTCTCCTTGGCCTCGGGCACCATCGAGTCGATCAGCATCGTCAGCAGTGCACCCGCGGCGAACCCGTCGACGAACGCCTGCGCATCGCTGGAGACAGCGTCCGCGAGCGCGGTGCCGGCGACGGTGGCGAGCGCACAGCACACCGCGACCACCGTCCACAGGACGACCACCGAGCGCCGCGACCGCCCGGCGGACCGCATGTCGGCGGCCGAGCCGATCGCCTCCGGCAGGTTGGAGGCGAAGATCGCGACCACCAGCGCGGCGCTCACGCCCTGCCCCGACGCGATGCCGATGCCGAGCACGGCCTGTTCCGGGATGCCGTCGAGGAAGGCCCCCACCGCCAGCGGCGCACCGGCGGCGGAGCCACCCGAGCGTCCGCCCCACCTCTCGACCAGGCGGTCGGCCGTGAAGTAGGTCAGCCCGCCGAGCGCCAGCCCACCGGCGACGGCGTACGTACTGCCGATCCGCAGGCCCTCCTCGGCCAGCTCGAACGAGACGCTGGCGATCAGCGCGCCGGCACCGAAGCCGAGCACCAGCCCGACGACGGTCGCCGACCACGTGCGTACGAGCGCGAGGACGGCGCCGACCACCAGCGAGCTGGCGGCCAGCGCACCCCACCCGAGCGCCTCGAGCACGTCAGTCGACGCCCGCCATGAGGCGGTGGATCGGCTTCGACGCGAGCATCACCACGACGCCGGTGACGACCGACGCGAGGCCGATCGAGAGGAAGAACGGCGCCTCGTCCGTGGCGTCGTAGTAGCCGGCCAGGATCCCCGCCAGGGCCGTGCCGAGCGCGATGGACAGGAAGTAGAGCGCAACCATCTGCGTCAGGTACTTCTTCGGTCCCAGCTTGGTCGTCGCGCTCAGGCCGACCGGGGAGATGAGCAGCTCGGCCACGGTGAAGATGAGCAGGATGCCGGCCAGGCCGAGCAGCGGGACGGTGTTCTCGCCGGGCGGCATCAGCAGGAAGGCGAAGAACGCCACGCCCATGAGCGCCGTGCCGGCACCGAACTTGATCGGCGTGATCGGCTGGCGGTCGCCCAGCTTGGTCCACAGCGCGGCGAAGGCGCCGGCCAGGACGATGATGAAGACCGGGTTGATGCTGTTGACCCACGAGATCGGCATCTCCCAGCCGAAGATGTCGCGGTCGAGCCGCTTGTCCGCGTAGAGGGTCACGACGGTGAACTGCTGCTGGTAGAGGGACCAGAACACGACGTTGCAGACGAACAGCGGGATGAACGCGAAGATCCGGCTGCGCTCGGCGCCCTTCACGTCCTTGTCGGAGAGGATCCGCGCGAAGTAGGCGATCGCGGCGAGCAGGCTGATGCCGATGACGATGTCGGCCAGCCGTTCGGCGGTGATCACCTCGACCCACACCAGCACGCCGACCAGCGCAAGCACGGCCACGGCGCCGACGACGTACACCACGCGCCGGTCCGCCGGCAGCGGGTTGGCGACGTGGTGGGTCTCCTCCGGGAGGTTCTTGCGGGTGAGCGCGTACTGGGTGAGGCCGATCGCCATGCCGACCGCAGCAGCGGCGAAGCCCCAGTGGAAGCCGGCCTCCTTCTGCAGCAGGCCGGTCAGCAGCGGGCCGAGCAGGGCACCGATGTTGATGCCCATGTAGAACAGCGAGAAGCCCGCGTCGCGGCGCGGGTCGTGCTCGTCGTAGAGCGACCCGACCAGCGAGGTGGCGTTGGCCTTCACGCCGCCGGAGCCGAGGGCGATCAGCACCAGGCCGAGCCCGACGCCGGCGAGGTCGGGCACGACCGCGAGGGCGATGTGGCCCGCCATCACGCAGATCGCGGCGTAGAAGAGGGTGCGCTCGGGACCGATCAGCCGGTCGGCGAGCCAGGCGCCCAGGATGGTGGAGAGGTAGACCGCACCGCCGTAGGCCCCGACGATGCCGGTCGCCACGGCCTCGTCGATGCCGAGGCCGCCCTGGGCGGCGGAGTAGTAGAGGTAGATGAGCAGGATGCCCTGCATGCCGTAGAAGCTGAACCGCTCCCACAGCTCCACCCCGAACAGGTTCGCCAGCACACGGGGCTGGCCGAAGAAGCCGGTGTCGGACCGGCTCTGCGCGCCGCTCCCGTGCGTGTTCTGTTGTAGGTCACTCACCTCTTCACCGTGCCATCGTTCCCCGGGTGTGTCAGCACCCGGGGTCCGAAGGGGTGAGCCGCCTCACGAGCAGCGGCTACTCCGTGGCGATCGCGTCGAGCACCTTCATCCGGGACGCCCGGATGGCGGGGACGATCGCGGCGAGCACGCCGAACACGACGGCGATGACCAGGAAGACCACCAGCGATCCGAGCGGCAGCGAGAGCACCGTGAGGTCCTCCGACAGCGACTGGCGCAGCGCGACCCCGATCAGCAGCCCGACCGCCAGCCCGAGGACCGCGCCGAGCACCGCGATGGCGATCGACTCCAGCGTGATCATCAGGCGCAGGCGCCGCCGCGACAGGCCCACCGCACGGAGCAGCCCCACCTCGCGGGTGCGCTCGATGACGCTGAGGCCGAGGGTGTTGACGATGCCGATCACCGCGATGATCACCGCCAGCGCCAGCAGGCCGTAGATCATGAACAGCAGCTGGTTGACCTGCTGCTTGATCAGGTCGGCGAAGCCCTCCTTGTCCTGCACCGTCACGATCGGCAGGTCCTCCACGACCGCGTCGAGCGCGTCGTGCACCTCGTCGACGTCGGCACCCGGGGCGACGTTGATGCTGAGCATGCTGTCGTTGCGCCGAAGACCGACGTCCTCCAGGACCGTGATGGGCAGGGTCACGCCCTGGGTGATCGGGGTGTCCTCGAAGATGCCGACGACCTCGAGGTCGACCGTCTGCCCACCGGGGAACGCCATCGGCAGCGACGTGCCGACGTCGGCGTCGAGGTCTGCGGCCGTCGACGCGCTGAGGATCGTCTGGTCGCCGCTCATCTGCTGCGTCCCGCGCCGCATGTCGAGCTCGTAGATGTCGCCGAACGTCTCGTCGACGCCCATCACGAAGGTCTGGTCCTTCTTGACCAACGCCACCGAGCCCTGCATCCGCGACACCGTGCCGACGCCGTCGACCTCGGCCATCTCGTCTCCCACCTTGGTGGGGAAGCCCTGGAAGCTCGGGGACTGGACCAGGAAGTCGCTGCGGAACTCGCGGTCGACGAGCTCGTCGTTGGTCGCGCTGAGCGACGAGGCCAGCACGCCGACGGCCGAGACCACGGCGAGGCCGATCATCAGCGCCGACGCCGTGGCGCCCGTACGACGCGGGTTGCGCAGCGCGTTCTCGCCGGCGAGCTTGCCGCTGGTGCCGAACAGCTTGCCGAAGACCGCCCGGCAGGCCAGCAGGACGGGCCGCCCGAGGATCGGCGCCATGACGGCGACGGTGATCACCCAGATCACCGCGCCCGCGCCGATCCAGGCCGCGTCGGCACCGGGGGCGCCGACCAGGCCGGCTGCCATGAGCGCGGCGCCCACGAGCAGGGCGATCGTGCCGAGGACGAGCCGGCGACGGCCGAGTGCCTTCTCCTGCACCGTCAGGTCGTCACGCAGGGCGGCGACCGGCGGCACCTTGGCGGCGCGCCGGGCCGGCACGAAGGCCGCGACCATCGTCACGCTGATGCCCACGACGTAGGCGGCGATGACCGTCGCGGGCGTCAGCACCAGCACGTCACCGGCGATGTCGAGCCCCTGCGAGCGGAAGACTGCGGCGAGGCCGCGCGCGAGGCCGAGCCCGACCAGGAGCCCGAGGGTGGAGCCCAGCAGCGCCATCAGGAACGCCTCGATGAGGACGGACCGCGTCACCTGGCGGCGGCTCGCCCCGAGCGCACGCAACAGCGCCGACTCGCGGACCCGCTGCGAGACCAGGATCGAGAAGGTGTTGAAGATGATGAAGGCGCCCACGACGATCGCGATCACCGCGAAGGCGATCAGGAAGTAGCTGATGACGTCGAGGAACTGGCCGATCTGCTCGTCGGACTCGTCGATCACCTCCTGGCCGGTGACGGCGGTGAAGCCGTCGGGCAGGACGGTCTTGGCGGCGTCGGCGAGCTCGGTCTGGCTGACCCCCTCGGCGGCCGTGAGGCTCACGGTCGTGAAGGCGTCCTCGCCGTCGAGGAAGAGGTCCTGCGCAGCGCTGGTCTCGAGCAGCGCGAGGGTGGCGCCGGCGGTGCCACCGCCGTTGAAGTTGGAGGTGCCGACGAGCTCGAACGTCTGGCGCAGCTCACCGGTCGGCAGCAGGAGGGTGACCTCGTCGCCGACCTCGTAGTCGCCGCGCTCGGCCGAGGAGACGTCGAGGTTGATCTGGCCGGGCTGGTCGGGCCACTCGCCGGACTCGAGGATCAGGATCGGGTCGCCCGCGGCGTTGACGCTGTCGTAGTAGTTGAACACCAGCGTGGGCGCGCCGGTGCCGCCGACGAGCTTGCCGTCCTTGCCGAGCAGGTAGGCACCGACGCCGTCGACGGACCCGTCGGCGGCGGCGACCTCGGGCAGCTCGGCCAGCCGGTCGACGACCTGCGGCTCCACCAGCTTGGTCGTGCCGGCGCCGGAGGCCTGGAACGACACCTCGCCCTCGGTGCGGACGATCGCGTCGGAGGTGGACCCCTCGATGATGTTGTCGAAGGTCGCGCCCAGGCCGTGGCTGAAGGTCAGGACGCCGGCGAGGAAGCCGATGCCGAGCACGATGGCCAGCGTGCTCATGACCAGGCGGACCTTGCGGGCCACCAGGTTGCGCCAGGTGAGTCGGAACACCGCTCAGCCCGCCTTGCGCGCGGCGGCGTCGTGCAGGGCGCCCATCCGCTCGAGGATCGCGTCGCGGTCGGGGTTGCGCAGCTCGTCGACGACCTTGCCGTCGGCGAGGAACAGCACCCGGTCGCTGTACGACGCCGCGACGGGGTCGTGCGTGACCATGACGACCGTCTGGCCGAACTCGTCGACGCTGCGGCGCAGGAAGCCCAGCACCTCGGCGGAGCTGGTGGAGTCGAGGTTGCCGGTGGGCTCGTCGGCGAAGACGATCGACGGGCGGCTCACGAGCGCCCGGGCGCACGCCACCCGCTGCTGCTGGCCGCCCGACATCTCGCTGGGCCGGTGGCTCAGGCGCGGGCGCAGGCCAACGGCGTCGATGACCTGGTCGAACCACGCCTGGTCGGCCTTCTTCCCGGCCAGGTCGAGCGGCAGCAGGATGTTCTCCTTGGCCGTCAGGGTCGGCACGAGGTTGAACGCCTGGAACACGAAGCCGATGCGGTCGCGGCGCAGGTTGGTCAGCGCCTTGTCCTTCAGCTTGCCGAGCGCGGTGCCGTCGACGACGGCCTCGCCGGAGGTCGGGGTGTCGAGCGCCGCCAGGCAATGCATCAGCGTGGACTTGCCGGATCCCGAGGGACCCATGATGGCGGTGAACTCCCCCTTCATCAGGTCGACGGTCACCCCATCGAGGGCACGGACCTCGGCCTCCTCCGTGCCGTAGACCTTCACCAGGTCCTGTGCGCTTGCCGCGACGCCCTGCAGCGCCGCCCCTCCCGTGGGCTGCTCAGTCATGGGAGGAGTCTGGCAGGGGCCTCCGACGTCCTGCCATGGGATAACACCCGCAGACGACCCTGACATCTGTCAGGGGTCGCTCGGGGTCTGGACCGGTGGCCCTAGGTTGAGCCGCGTGGGTGACGTCGTCGCGGGGCTGCTGACGGGCCTGTCCCTGATCGTGGCGATCGGCGCGCAGAACGCGTTCGTGCTCCGGCAGGGACTGCGCCGCAGCCACGTGGGGCTGGTCGTCGCGATCTGTGCGCTGTCCGACGTCGTGCTGATCCTCGCGGGCGTCGCCGGCATCGGCGTGCTCGTCGACCGCGCCCCCTGGGCCGTCGAGGCGGTCCGCTGGCTCGGCGTCGCGTTCCTCACCGTCTACGGTGTGGCCTCCCTTCTGCGCGCCCGACGCGCGGAGGCCCTCGACGCCGGCGACGGCGTGGTCGAGGCACGACGCGGGGTGGTGGGTCGCGCAGTCGCCCTCACCTGGCTCAACCCGCACGTCTACCTCGACACCGTGCTCCTGCTCGGGTCGATCGCCGGGACCCACGGCACACCCGGGCGCTGGTGGTTCGCACTCGGCGCCTGCGTGGCGAGCATCGCGTGGTTCGCCGGCCTCGGGTACGGCGCCCGGCTGGCCGCCCCGCGCCTGGCCAGCCCCCGCTCCTGGCAGGTGCTCGACGTGCTGGTCGGCCTGGTGATGCTGGCGATCGCCGTACGCCTCGCGCTCGGCGCGTGATCGTCGTACGCCCTCCCGGCCCGGGTCGCCGGAACCGGCGGTGCGGCTGCTCACTCCGAGGTGGGGTCGCCCTCGGCCGGCTGGCGTGCGACGGCCTCGTCGTGGCGGGCGTGGAGCCGGTCCCGGACCTCGGACGGCTCGTAGTGGCGACGCACCCGCTCGTCGCGCGCGACGGCGGCACCGGTGGCCACGCCGGCCAGGATCCCGGCCAGTCCGACCCACTTCCACACGCGCATGGTTGGAGCCTAGTGGTCGGCGTGCGTCGATCGTGCAGACTGCGCGCATGACCCTGAGCCTCGACCAGGCGGTGGACCTCACCCGCAGCGGCGACATCTGGTTGTTCCGCGGTCGTCGGGCACCGGACCGGGCGATCCGCGCGGTCACCAACTCGCCGGTCAACCACGTCGGCATGGCGGTGGTCGTGGACGACCTGCCGCCGCTGATCTTCCACGCCGAGCTCGGGAAGAAGCAGCCCGACATGTGGACCGGCGACCACCACCGAGGCGTGCAGCTGCACGACCTGCGCGAGGCCGTGACGCGGTGGCAGGTCGAGTACGACCAGGACGCCTGGGTCCGCCAGCTCGACCCGCAGATCGGCCAGTCCGAGGAGGACGGGATGCTGCGAACCGTCGCGCGGCTCGACGGGGTCTCCTTCCCCAGCCTGACCCGGCTGGGCGCTCGGTGGCTCCGCGGCCGCGACGCCTACGTCCCGCAGCGCAAGCGCGGTCAGCGCGTCACCCCGGAGGCGGCGTTCTGCGCCGAGATCGTGGCCAGCTGCTACATCGAGATGGGCATCCTCCGCGACGACCGGCGCGCGACCTGGTACGACCCGGGCAAGTTCTGGAGCGGCGACTACCTGCCGATCTCGCCGGGCTGGAGCCTCGGCAAGGAGGTCGCGGTCAGTCGCTGACCGAGTCGAGTGCGGAGGTGGTCGTGCTCGACACATGGCCGCGCACTCGACTCACTCGATCGAGCGCGCCAGCCGCTCGGCCACCGTCGCGACCGCGGCCCGGAGCTCGGGACCGCCCACCACCGTGAACGGGAGCGGGACGTGGGCGAGCCACTCACCGGCGTACGCCTCCGGGTTGCTGGTGCTGCCGACCAGCTCGCAGCGGCCGTCGGGCAGCTCGCGCAGGTCGCCCAGCGTGGGCCGGATCCAGGGCCGCACCTCGGCCAGTGGCAGGTCGAAGACGAGGTGGGTGTCGTGCTCCCACCCCTTGCCGAGGTTGGCCTCGAGCTCGGCCGCCGGATCGAGGTCGGCCGGCACCTCGAAGGTGCCCGCGAGCTGCTCCACCTCGGTGATCCGGTCGATGCGGAAGGTCCGCAGCGCATCGGCGTGGTGCGAGTGGCACAGCAGGTACCACCGTCCGTAGCGCACCACCACCGACCACGGGTCCACCTCGAAGGTCCGGGCGTTGCCGGCCGCCGTGCGGTAACCGATCCGCACCTGCTGCTGGGCGGCGACCGCGGCGACCAGCCCGCTCGTGACCTCCGGGTCGGGCCGGACCGACGCCCTCTCGGGCACGGTGCGCGCGGTCTCCCGCACCGCGGCCGCCTGCCGCGCGACGTTGGTCGGCAGCACGCGCAGGATCTTGCCGAGCGCGGAGCCCACCGGGTCGGCGGGGTCGGCGACCGCGTGCTGGGAGTCCAGGGCGGCCATCACCAGCCCGAGCGCCTCGGTCGCCGAGAAGACCAGCGGCGGCAGTCGGAGCCCGCGCCCCAGCGTGTAGCCGCCGTAGGGACCACGCGTGGACTCGATCGGGATGTCGGCCTCGCGCAGGATCGCGACGTAGCGCCGCGCGGCGCGCTCGGTGACGCCGAGGCGCTCGGCCAGCTCCGCGGCGGTGACCCCCGGTCGGGCCTGCAGGACATCGAGCGCCCGCAGCGCCCGCGCGGTCGGACTGATCTCGCTCATAGGAGCATCGTGGCACCGGTTCCGGACGTGGAGCGTCCGGAAAGGCCCCTAACGTGTGCGGTGAGGGTCGACCACACCGATCAAGGAGAACTCATGGACATCGTGCTCATCGCCGGACTCTGGCTCGACGGCACGGCCTGGGACGACGTGCTGCCCGAGCTCGAGCGGCTCGGCCACCGTGGCATCCCGGTGACGCTGCCGGGACAGGGCGACGGCGCCAGCTCGGCGACGTACGACGACCAGGCGGACGCGGTCGTCGCAGCCGTCGACGCGGCCGACGGGTCACCCCTCGTCGTGGGCCACTCCGCGGCGTCGACGCTGGCGTGGGTGGCGGCCGACCGGCGGCCGGACGCCGTGACCGGGGTGGTCCTGATCGGCGGCTTCCCGACGACCGGCGGCAACGCCTACGCCGACTTCTTCGACACCGACGGCGACGCGGTGCCGTTCCCCGGCTGGGAGCCGTTCGCCGGCCCGGACTCCGACGACATGTCGCCCGAGCTGAAGGCGGAGGTGGCGGCGTCCACCCACCCGGTGCCCGCGGGCGTCACCAAGGGCACGGTGCACTGGACCGACGAGCGTCGCCACGGCGTACCGCTCACGCTGGTGTGCCCGGAGTTCAGCCCCGCCCAGGCGCAGGAGTGGATCGACTCCGGTGACGTGCCCGAGCTGGCCGACGCCACGGCGTTGGAGCTCGTCGACCTCGAGTCCGGCCACTGGCCGATGTTCACCCAGCCGGCCGCCCTGGCGGCGCTGGTCGACGCGGCGACCAAGCGCTAGACCCCCGGCTGGGCGGTGCGTGAGCCACAACCGGACCGCGCGGAATGTGGCTGGACCACCGCCCGGTCGCGTGTCGGCGTACGACGCTCCCGCGGGCGGTGCGTGACCCACATTCCGACCCCGCGGAATGTGGCTGGGACACCGCCCGTCGGGGCGGCACACGAAGACCCGGAGGTCCTCAGTCGAGGAGCTCCTCGGGCGCGGCGGCCATGGTGGGGAGGTCGAGGGGCGCGCGGTCGGCCGGCTTGACGGCCTCGAGGGGCGTCGACGGCGTCAGCGGCGTGACCGGCAGGACGACGTAGCCGCCGCTGGGCACGCCGGAGGCGAGGTCCACGTCGACGTCGGCGAGCTCGGCCGGGGCGACGCCCAGGAGCACGGCGACGGCGAGGGCGTTCTCGGGGCGGTCGGTGGGGTCCTTTTCCAGCAGGCTCGCCACGACGTTGCGCAGGTCCTCGGGCACCTCGTCGCCCAGCGGCGGCGGGGGCTCGTTGACGTGGCACATCGCGGTCGCGATCGGGGTGCCGCGGTCGAAGGGCCGCTTGCCGGTGAGCATCTCGTGGGCGACCACGCCGAGGGCGTAGAGGTCGCTGGCACCGGTGGCCTGCTGCCCGATCGCCTGCTCGGGGCTGATGTAGTTGGGCGTCCCGAGCATCTCGCCGACGCGGGTGTGGCCGATGGTGTCGATCGCGCGGGCGATGCCGAAGTCGGTCAGCTTCACCAGGCCGTCCTCGCGCACGAGGATGTTGGCGGGCTTCACGTCCCGGTGCACGACACCGGCCTCGTGGGCGGTGCCGAGCGCGAGCGCGGCCTGGCCGAGGATCGACCGCACGGGCTCGGGCTGCATCGCACCCTGCTCGCGGATGATCGCCGACAGGGGCAGCCCCTGGACGAGCTCCATCACGAGGTAGGTGAGGTGGTCGTCCTCGCCGTAGTCGAAGACGGTGGTGATGTTGGGGTGCAGGAGGGCAGCCGAGTGGAGGGCCTCGTCGCGGAACCGCTCCGCGAAGATCTCCTCGTTGTCGGGGTCGGCGCGCATGACCTTGACCGCGACGTCGCGCTTGAGCACGTCGTCCAGCCCGCGCCACACGTCGGCCATGCCGCCGGAGGCGATGCGGGCCTGCAGGACGTAGCGGTCCCCGAGACGGAGTCCTTCCACGAGCCTCTGCATCGGGCGGTGTCCCACTTCTCTCGAAACAGGTGCGCAAGAGCGCACCAGCGGCCGAGATTACTCCGACTTCCGGCTGATCCGGCCTTTTCCGCAGCCAGGCCCACCCGGGTGGGTGACTCCCTTGACAACGTACAACCAGTTGGTTGTATATTAGTCCCATGAGCCAGACGGAGGAGGACCGGGCGGACGCCTGGTTCCACGCGCTCTCCGACCGGACGCGCCGCGACATCCTGCGGCGCGTGCTGTCCGGCGAGCACTCCGTCTCGGCGCTGGCGCGCAGCTACGACATGAGCTTCGCCGCCGTCCAGAAGCACGTCGCGGTGCTCGAGCGCGCGGGCCTGCTGACCAAGCGTCGGCAGGGTCGCGAGGCCCTGGCCAGCGGCGACGTGGAGGCCGTGCGGTCGGTGGGCGCGATGCTCACCGACCTCGAAGCCCTCTGGCGCGGCCGCATCTCGCGGATGGACGAGCTGTTCGCCGAGCACCAGGAGCAGGACCAGGAGCACGACGACCGACCCGACCCGACCGATCGATGAGAGAAGGACCGAACCCATGCCTGTCACCGACGTCCAGCACGACCTCGACGCCCTCACCCTGACCATCACCGCCGACTTCGCCGCGCCCGTCGAGCGCGTGTGGGAGGTGTACGCCGACCCGCGCCAGCTCGAGCGGGTGTGGGGTCCTCCGGGCTACCCCGCCACCTTCGTCGACCACGACCTGGTCCCGGGCGGGCGGATGAACTACTACATGACCAGCCCCGAGGGCGAGAAGTACTACGCCTACTGGGACATCGCCGCTGTCGACCAGCCGACGAGCTTCACCTTCAAGGACGGCTTCGCCGTGGACGACTCGTTCACCGCCAACCCCGAGATGCCCGAGTCGAGCCAGGTCTTCGCCTTCGCCGACGTCGACGGCGCCACGCGGGCCACCTTCCTCGCGACCTACGCCGACGCCGAGTCCCTCCAGAAGGTGCTCGACATGGGCGCCGTCGAGGGGTCCACACTTGCCATCAACCAGATCGACGACCTCCTCGCGGCCTGACGCGAGCGGCCGACCCACCAGTCCCCGACCAGTCCCCGACCAGCAGAGGAGCACCATCGTGCGACCCATCGTCGTCACCGAGTTCATCAGCCTCGACGGCATCGTCGACTCCCCCGGCGGGGGCGACCACCCGCACGCCGGCTGGACCTTCAAGGACGTCCCGTTCGACGAGGCGGCCTACGAGATCAAGGGCCGCGAGATCTCCGAGGCCACCGCGCTCATGTTCGGCCGGCAGTCCTACGACGAGTTCCACCCCGTGTGGCCGTCGATGGAGGAGTTCGCGACCTACAACGCGATGCCCAAGTACGTCGTCTCCACCACGCTGGCCGGCGAGACCGTGCCGTGGGGCGAGGGCACCGTGCAGGTCCTGCGGTCCCTCGACGACGTGGCGGCCCTCAAGGAGACCGACGGCGGCGAGATCCACGTCCACGGCAGCGCGCGCCTGGCCCAGTCGCTTGCCGCCGCCGGCCTGGTCGACCGGTACACGTTGCTCGTCTTCCCGCTGCTGCTCGGCGGCGGCAAGCGGCTCTTCGCCGAGGGCGACAAGACCAAGCTGGAGCTCGTCGAGCACGCGGCCTATGGCAACGGCATCACCCTCCAGCGCTACGACGTCGTGCACTGACCGCTCCCCTCATCTCGCTGGTGCCGTGGACGACCTCCTCGACCAGCGGGACGCGAGCGGCAACAATCACCCGGTGGAACTCGCCCTGCTGCTCGTCTCCATGGCAGCCGTCGTGCTCGCCGCCACCGCCGTCAGCGAGCGGCTGCGCATCCCGGCGCCGCTCCTGCTGGTCGTCGTCGGCGCCGCGGCGGCGTACGTCCCCGGCGTCCCGACGATCCACCTCGAGTCGGAGGTCGTGCTGCTGGGGCTGCTGCCACCGCTGCTCTACGCGGCGGCGATCCAGACCTCGCTGGTCGACTTCAACGCCAACCGCGGCACGATCCTGCGGCTCTCGATCCTGCTCGTCCTCGTCACGACGTTCGCGGTGGCCGCGGTCGTCCACTGGCTGGTGCCGAGCCTGGGCTGGGCGGCCTCGATCGCCATCGGGGCCGTCGTCGCACCCCCGGACGCCGTCGCCGCCACGGCGGTGGCCCGGCGCATCGGGCTGCCGCGGCGCGTCGTGACGATCCTCGAGGGTGAGTCGCTGCTCAACGACGCAACCGCCCTCGTCACCCTCCGCACCGCGATCGCCGCGCTGTCCGGCGGCGTGGCCATCACCGCGGTGGCGGGCGACTTCGTCGTCGCCGCCGGTGGCGGCGTCCTGATCGGCGTCGGCTTCTTCCTCCTCGTCGCCAAGCTCCGACATCGCATCCGCGACCCGCTGATGGACACCGCGATCTCGTTCCTGACGCCGTTCGCGGCGTTCGTGGTGGCGGAGGAGATCCACGCCTCCGGTGTCATCTCGGTCGTCGTCGCCGGCCTGCTGCTGGGCCACAAGGCGCCGATCATCCAGACCGCGCAGTCGCGCATCACCGAACGGATCACCTGGCGCACGGTCGCCTTCGTGCTGGAGAACACCGTCTTCCTCCTCATCGGCCTCCAGCTCGACTGGATCCTCCAGGACGTCCACGAGTCGAGCCTGCCCAACAGCCGCATCGCGCTCGTCTGCCTCGCGACCCTGCTGACCGTCGTCGTCGTACGCCTCGTCTACATGCAGGCCACCGGCTTCCTCCGGCGGCGCGACCCCATCCCGGCGTCGTGGAGCTTCCTCATCGGCTGGGCCGGGATGCGCGGCGTCGTCACGCTCGCCGCGGCGTTCGTGATCCCGGAGGACGCGCCCCACCGCGAGGTGCTGCTCCTCGTCGCGTTCACCGTCGTGGCCGGCACCCTGCTCGCACAGGGCCTGACGCTGCCGCTGATGACCCGGCTGCTCGACGTACCCGCGCCCGACCCGGCGGAGGACGCCCTCGCCCGCGCCGGCCTGCTCCAGCAGGCCGCGGACGCCGGCTTCAAGCGCCTCGACGAGCTGGAGTACGTCGACCACCACGGGGTGGCCGATCAGGTCCGGGCCCGCGTCGACCAGCGCACCTTCGCCGCCTGGGAGCAGCTGGCGACCACCGACGGCGAGGAGACACCGTCGGAGCTCTACGCCCGGATCCGGGGCGAGATGATCGAGGCCGAGCGCGCCAAGGTGCTGCTGGTCCGGGGCAAGGGCAAGGTGCCGTCGGAGGTCGTGAGCCAGGTGCTCGGCATGCTCGACATCGAGGAGTCGATGCTCGACGCCGGCTCGGCTGCGCGCGCCGGCGTACGTTCCGGGAGCCTCTCCTTCGCCGGCGGCCGCACCTGCGACGACCTCGACGAGCACCCCGCGGTCGAGACGGTCGACGAGCCGGCCTGCGCCACCTGCCTGGCCGACGGCACCCGCTGGGTGTCACTGCGGCAGTGCCTCACCTGCGGCAACGTGGGCTGCTGCGACTCCTCCATCGGCAAGCACGCCACCGCCCACTTCCACGACAGCCTGCATCCCGTGGTGGAGTCCGCCGAGCGGGACGAGTCCTGGCGGTGGTGCTACGTGCACAACCTCACCGGCTGATCTGGATATCTGAGGACGGCGTGGACGTCGGACCGGTCGATTTCCGACCGCGACGTCCTCAGATATCGGCCACTAGGCTGGAGGAATGGGAGCGCCCGCGATCGTCATCGCCTCCACCCACCACACGACCGAGCTGGGCGAGGCCTTCGCCCGCTACGAACGCGAGTACGACGTCCGCTTGGCGTCCGACGAGGCCACGGCCAAGTCGACCGCCAAGCACCTGCTCAAAACCGGGCACCAGGTGGCGCTCTTCGTCGTCGACACCGACCAGGAGCAGGACACGCTCTACAAGCTCATCGGCGGCACCCGGCAGGCCGTCCCGACCGCGCGGCGGCTGATCGTCACGCACGTCAGCCGGTTCCGCGACGACAACCAGACCTTCCGCCACGCCGTCGCCGCCGGCAAGGTCGACGCGCTGCTGCTCATGCCGCAGGGACCGCGCGACGAGGAGTTCCACCTCGCCGTCGGCGAGCTGCTCAACGAGTGGAACGCGACCGTCGCCGCACCGGTGGTGGAGAACGTCCGCATCATCACGCCCGAGAAGGACGGCCTGACGCGCGACCTGCTCGACTACCTCGCCCGGGTCGGGATGCCGGCCGGCGTTCACCACCCCGACAGCGAGGTGGGCCGCGAGGTGATGGCGAGCTGCCCGGAGGACGAGGGCCGATGGCCGGTCGTGTCCTCACTGTCCGGGTGGTGCGGCCACTGCCCCGACGTGCGATCGCTGGCCAACCAGCTCTACGGCCGACCCGACTCGATCGACGTCGACGAGGTCGTCGACCTCGTGGTGGTCGGCGCGGGCCCGGCCGGGCTGGCCGCCAGCGTGTACGCCTCGAGCGAGGGCCTGTCCACCATCTGCCTCGAGGCCGAGGCCATCGGCGGCCAGGCCGGCACCAGCTCGATGATCCGCAACTACCTCGGCTTCCCGCGCGGCATCTCCGGCATGCGCCTGGCGCAGCGCGCCCGCGGGCAGGCGCTGCGGTTCGGCACCCGCTTCTTCACCGGCTGGCCGGCGACCGGGATCTCGCGGTGCGCGGACGGGGACCACCACGTCGTGCACACCGACGGTGGCGACGTGCACGCCCGGACGGTGCTCGTCTCGACCGGGGTCGACTACCGCCGGCTGGGCGTCGAGTCGCTCGAGGAGCTGGTCGGCCGCGGGGTCTACTACGGAGCAGCGATGGCGGCCGCCCGCGAGCTCGCCGGCGACCACGTCGTCGTCGTGGGGGGCGGCAACTCAGCCGGGCAGGCGGCGATCCACGCCGCGCGCTTCGCCTCCGCGGTCACGCTCGTGGTGCGTCGGCCGGACCTCACGGCCACCATGTCGTCGTACCTCATCAACGAGATCGAGTGGAACCCGCGCATCACCGTGCGTCCCTGCACCCGCGTGGTCGACGGCGGCCCCGACGACGTCGGTCAGCTGGCCTGGCTCGACATGGAGGACGTCGACACGGGCGCTCAGGAGCGGGTCGAGGCGCGCGGGTTGTTCCTGCTCCTCGGCGCGGCACCCGAGTGCGGCTGGCTGCCGGATGCGGTCCTGCGCGACGAGCGCGGCTTCGTCCTCACCGGGCGCGACGTGCCGACCGAGCACTGGGCCGAGGGCGTGCCGCCGGAGGACCTGGCCACCACCGTCCCGGGCATCTTCGCCGGCGGCGACATCCGCGCCGGGTCGATGAAGCGGGTCGCGTCGGCGACCGGCGAGGGCGCCTCGGTGGTGTCCTCGGTCCACACCTGGCTCGGCCAGTAGCGCTCATCCGGTCGAGACCCGGGTCGAGCCCGGGACCTACATCGACAGCAGCAGGAAGAGCACGGCCAGCGCCGGCAAGGTGCCCTGGGTGATCGCGGCGCGCGCCATCGACCGGTCGTGGGTCACCAGCACCAGCGCGGCGCCGAGCATCGAACCGGTGCCGGCCAGCGCCAGCGCCCGGCCGACGTCCTCCTGCTCGCCCAGCAGGGCGACGCCGACGATCGTGACGATCGCCAGGAAGAGGTTGTAGAAGCCCTGGTTGTAGGCCATCGGCGCCAGGACCGGGGCGTCGACCTCGGAGACGCCGAAGGTCTTGCGGGTCGAGGGCTCGGTCCACCGGAAGGCCTCGAGCACCCAGATGTAGACGTGCAGCAGCGCGGCCAGGACCGCGAACACCACAGCGAGGACGGTCATGCGGCCACCCTAGGCCCGCCTACCCCTGGGAGGGTGGCAGGTCGTACGCCGTTCGGCGCACACTCGCGACGAACGGCCGCCCGGCCGTGAGGAACGAGGAGGTCCCTGTGGGACGACTGATCGGCATCCTGCTCGTGGTCTGGCTCGTCATCGGCGGGCTCGCCGCCTTCCAGCGCGGCTACTTCGAGGACACCCGGACCAACTGCTCCGAGGCCGGCGACATCGCGCTCACCGTCGTCGCCGGGCCGCTGAACTACTTCGGCGTCAACCCCAAGGTGAAGTGCTCCGACGTCGACATCCCCGACGTCGACGTCCCGGAGCCGAGCAACTAGGGACACGCCCTAGTCAGCGACCCGCGTTGCGCGGATGGTTCTTCGCCGTCCGCTCGTTGCCGCGGCGGTAGTTGCCGGTGACCCTGGCCATCAGCTCCTGCGCGTCGTCGTCCTCGACGTCGGCGAGGAAGCGCGCAGCCGCCGCGCCGCGCAGCACCGTCGCGCGGCGGCCGTGGTGCGAGATCACGACCTCGCCGCCGCGCACCTCGTAGTCGAAGCCCTCCGGTCCCGGCACGTCACTCCTCCTGCTTCTCGAACGTCGTCGCGTCGCCACCCGATGCCGGCCAGGCGAGGACGCCGTCGCGAGGGCTCACTGCGTAGATGCGCGAGCCGTCGGGCGCGACGAGCACGGCCCGCGGGGTGTCGGTGGCACCGGCGAGCGGCTTCACGTCATCGGTGCGCCAGTCCCAGACCCGCACGTCGGGCTCGTCCTTCACGCTCGCCACGACACCGTCGGAGCCCAGCCAGGCCAGGTGGTCGGCGGCGACCGACGACGACGCCTCCTCCTCGTAGGTCTCGGCGTCCCAGACCGTCAGCGCCGCCTGCTCGTCGAGGGCGAACGACGACGTCGCGAGGGTGGCGTCGTCCGGCCCCCAGGCGACATGTCCCTGGGGTGGGGCGTCGAGCTGTCCGCGGGCGGCCCCGGACCCGGCGTCGAAGACCGTGACCGGGGCGTCGGAGGACGCGACGGCGAGCGCGGACCCGTCGGAGCTGAAGGCGACGGCCACCGGCGCCTCGCCCTCCGGGTCGAGCTCGGTCACCTCGGCCGGGTCGTCCACGGACCAGAGGCGTACGACGCCGTCGGCGCCCGCACCAGCGAGCGTCCGGCCGTCGGGAGAGAACTCGAGGTCGCGCATCCCGGCGCCCGGGCCGTCCTGCACGACCTCGGCGTCGTAGGCCTCGGCCGTGCCGACCTCGTCGCCGGTCGTGTCGTCGACGAGGACGATCGAGACGGTCTCGCCGTCGACCCGGTCGGTCGCGACGAGCCCGCCGGTGCCCCAGGCGACCACGCCGCCCCCGTCCCACCGGTCGTCGACGGTGCCCTCGGCCGTGGACCACAGGCAGAGCTCGCCGTCGCACGGCACCGCGATCCGCGACCCGTCGGGGCTCAGCGCTGCGGAGTCGCCGGTGAAGGGCACGCCCGGCACCTCGACGACGTCTCCCGACCCGGTGTCGACCCCGTCGGTCATGGCACCGCCGGAGTCGTCCGAGCACCCGGCGAGCGCCAGCGCGGCGACCGCCAGCCCCGCCGCCAGCGGGAGCGCACGCCTCATGCGCGGACCAGCCGGCTGACGTCGAACCACGCCTCGGTGCCGTCGTCGCACACGTGGTGGTCGAGCGACCCGCCGTCGACGGCGACCAGGGTCTGCTGCTGCGAGGTGCGGCGCCCGGCGCGCAGCACGTCGTACTCGTCACTGATGCGCAGCACGCTCCACGGGTGCTCGCGGGTGCCGTCGCCGGTGCTGCGGATCGACTCGATCGCCAGCGCCTGCAGGCCCCGCTCCGCCCGGGCGCGGGCGTCGTCACCGAGCCCGCCGTGGGCGGCGGCGAGCGCCGCGTGGGCGGACGGGGAGAAGAAGGCGCCGGGCATCAGGCGCTGCACGACCGAGGCCGCCTCGGAGTGGTCGCCGCGGGCGAGGGCAGGGGCGACGGCGTCGACGACGTCGAGACCGGGGTCGAAGCCAGGCGTTCGGCGGACAGCGTCGCGGAGCGCCGCCAGGTCCGAGGCCGAACGGGTGCGGGCCCAGACGAGGGCGAGGTCGGACAGCGCGGGTCCGCCGGGCTCGATGTGCGTGCTCATCGCGCCTCCTCCCTGATCCGGTCGAGGTCGTCCTCGTCGAGGTCGTCGAGGTAGGCGCCGCCGGTCTCGCGGGCGTCCTGCTCGACAGGCTGGTCACGATAGGCGTCGTAGCCGTCGTCCTTCGTGGTCTGGTAGTCGTCGAAGTTGTCGCGCCACTCCTCGACCTCCGCCTCGCTGACGCCGGGCGGACCGTCGTAGTCCTCCCACCACCACCACGGCAGGTCGTCGACCTCCTTGTGCTGCTGGGCGTGCCGGACCTCGTGGGCCACGGTGCCGAGGATGGTCGGGTCGGAGAGGTTGCCCTCGTCGATGCGCAGCACGCGGTCGCCCTCGCTCCAGCTGCCGCGGGAGTCGGTGGTCGGGTCGTCGTCCTTGCCGTCGCCGTCCGCGTCCTCGAGGTCCTCCACACGGACCTCGAAGTCGTCGACGCCCGCGTCGCGGGCCTGCTGCTCCGCGATGTGCTCGAGCACCCGGCGGCGTTCGTCGTCGGACATCGAGGCCCAGTCGCGCTCGACCTCCGGATCGACGACGTAGTCGGGTCCGTCGTCGCTGAACGACCCGTGCGGGCGCGCAGCGACCAGCGCCGAGTCGACGGCGTAGGCGTCGTCGAGGACGTCGCCCACCCGCGTGGCCAGGGCGTTGACGGCGTGCTGCCGGCTCGCCTGGTGCTCCTGCGCCTCGAAGCGGTTGTCGAAGGTGGGCCTCGGGGCGACGTCGCTGACGGTGCCGGACGCGTCGACCTCCAGCTGCTGGGCCGCGGCGTCGGTGAGGATGTCCTGCACGGCCTGCTCGATCGCGGTGACCGGACCGATCTGGGCGTAGACCTGGCGCTCGAAGTCGGCCAGTCCCTCGATGTGGCGCGTCATCTGGGCGACCAGCGCCGCCTGGCGCGCGGAGGCCGCCCAGCGGCCGAGGCCGGTCCACCCGTCGGGGACCGCGTCGGACTCCACGACGTCGCGGGCCTTCTCCAGCGCCAGCACGTCGACCCGCAGCTCGTCGCTCGCGGCCTTCACGCCCGCGGAGCGCCAGGACCGGAGCCGGCCGAAGGTGATGCTCACGACCCTCCTCCGAGGAACGTGCGCAGCCACTCCTGGAACGCCTGCGCCCGGGCGTCGGCCGCCTCGGCGTCGGCGGCGGCCGCGTCGAGCCCGTCGGCGAAGTCGCCGACCGACGACGCCCACGCCGTGATGCCCTCGTCCCACGCGGTCGCGAACGCCGGCATCACGCTCGCGGTGCTGCTGCCGGGGAGGGCACCGGCGAGCTCGTCGACGGCGTCCCTGGCGTCGGCGTCGCGGGCGTCCTTGGCGGCGGACCGCAGGTCGCTCGCCGTGGTGCGGAGCTCATCGGGCTCCACCTGGTAGGTCGACATGTGTGGTGGATGCCCCGCCGCGACGCCCGCCAAACCGCGTCGCCCGGCGCCTGTGGACGACTACGGGAGGGCGACTACGCGAGCCAGGCGGGGGTCCAGTCCTCGGGCGGGTCCTCGCCGACGCGCCCGTCGACGGCCTCGCGGAGCAGGTCGGCGTGGCCGGTGTGCCGGGCGTACTCCTCGAGCAGGTCGACGAGGAGCCTTCGCAGCCGCGGGTGGTTGCCGTTGCCGTCGTCGACGTGGGCCACCAGGTCGAGACCGCCCTCGGCGAGCGCGTCGTCGATGCGCCGGGTGTTGCGGACGACGGCCTCGTCGAAGACGGCGTACGTCTCGGCCGCCGTGAAGTGGTCGGCCTCGAACTCCCACTCGTCGGTGTCGTCGTGCCCGAGCGAGCGCCACGGCTCGACGAGCTCCTCACCCCGCAGCTTGGTGGTCAGGTAGTAGTCCTCGGCCAGCGCGAGGTGGCGCAGGAGGCCGCCGAGGGACAACGACGACGAGGGCAGTCGGTGCCGGAGACCGCCGTCGTCGAGGCCGTCGGCCTTCCACCTCAGCGTCGCCCGCATCCGCCCGAGCGCACCGGTCAGGTGCTCGGCCTCGGTGCCGTCGATGGGCGGCTCCCACGGCGGCGGGACCCAGATCTCGTGGTCGGGAGTGCTCATCCCCCGACGCTAGACCGGGTTCCGGACGATCCGCTGCCGCAAGGCGCGTCCTTGCAGGTGGCGACGGGTCTGGACACGGTCGGCGCCACGGGTGGAAGGTGACCGGATGCGACGACTCGGAGTCCCTGCCCTGATCCCTGCCCTCCTCACGATCCCCGCCCTGGCGCTCGGCCTCCCAGCGAGCACGGCGGCCCAGCCGGAGGCCGCCGCCGGGCCGAACCCGTTCCGCGACGGCTGGAGCGAGACGGTCGTCGACGCCGACCAGAACTTCCGCGGCCTCGAGGCCGTGAGCAAGCGCGAGGCCTGGGTCACCGGCGAGAGCCTCACCGACGACGGGCCGGCCCGCGTCTTCCGCACGACCGACCGGGGCCAGACCTGGACCGACGTCAGCCCCGACGGCACCGAGGGCCTGTCCTTCCGCGACGTCGAGGTGCACGGCTCGGTCGCGCACGTGCTCGCGATCGGCCCCGGCGAGGCGTCCCGCATCTACCGCTCGACCGACGGCGGCGCGTCGTGGGACGAGTCGTTCCGCAACACCGACGAGAAGGCGTTCTACGACTGCATGGCGTTCTACGGCAAGGGCAGGCACGGACTGGCGGTGAGCGACCCGGTCGGCGGCAAGCTGCGCATCCTCGCCACCGACGACCGTGGCCGCTCGTGGTCGGTGCTGCCCGACAAGGGCATGCCTCGCTCGAAGGACGAGTTCGGCTTCGCCGCCAGCGGCGACTGCCTCGTCACCTCCGGCAGGTCGGCGTTCCTGATCACCGGGGGCAAGAAGTCGCGCGTCATGCGCTCAGACGACCGGGGTCGGACCTGGACGGCGGTCGCCTCGGGGATCCCGACCGGTGAGGCGGCCGGCGGCTTCGCGGGCGCGTTCGCCTCGCCCCGGGTGGGCATCGCGGTCGGCGGCGACTTCGCGGAGGCCGACGACACCGAGGACACGACGGCCTACACCCGCGACGGCCGGACCTGGACCACGGGCGGCGACCTCTCCCACGTCGGCGAGGACGTCGCCTTCCTGCGCGGCACGAGGTACGCCGTCGCGACCGGCGACTACGACGGGTCGATCGGGTCGAGCATCACCACCGACGGCGGGCGCACGTGGAAGCGCACGAGCCGGAAGGGCTACCACGCCATCGACTGCGTCGGCACGGTCTGCTGGGCCGCCGGCAGCAAGGGCCGCGTCGGCCACAACTGAGTGCTGGCTAGGCTCGCTGTGTGCCTGACCTGACGCGCGTCCCGACCGCTCCCCTGCTCGCCGCCGGCCTCGTCGGCGGCTTCGCAGCTGCCCAGCAGACCGGCGTACGCCCACTCGGCGGTGCCGCGATGCTCGGCGCCAACGTGGTCGCGGCCCGGCAGTGGTACGCCGTCGGCGGCGCGCCGCTCGCCGTCGGGCTGAGCGCCGCCTACTGGACCGCGATGGGTGTCTCGCACCCGCTGGCGAAGAAGGTCGGCACCTGGCCGTCGGTGCTCGGCGTCACGGCGGTGGCGTCGGGTGCCGCCTGGCTGCTGGCGGACCGCCGCTCGCGCTGACCCCTCGGCTGCCGCCGCTTGGTCAGCCCTCGGGCAGGGCGGCGAAGTCGGACTGCATCTGGCGGTACCACCCGAGCGACTTCTTCGGGTGGCGCCAGCGACCCTTCATCTCCTTGCGGGCCGGCAGGTGGGCGGCGTCGCCGTCCTTCTCGGCCCGCTTGAGGTGCTGGTCCTGCGCGTTGATGACGTCGTCGTGGGTCTCGCCGCGGTGGGCGAGGTCGCACGGTCCGCCCAGCTGGCGGCAGGTCATGGTCTTCATCTGGCTTCTCCTCCTGGGGTGGTCACTCCACTGACGTACGACACCGCGCGGGTGTGACCGCGGGGGCGACTCATCGGACCTCGGGTCCCTCGCGCCGCACGACCTGCTCGAGCACGGCCGGCTCGGCGCGGAAGGTGATCGCGCGGACCTGGCCGTCGGCGACCTCGAAGTCGAAGACGACCGCCGCGGCGCCGCGGTGGAACCACGCGGATGCCGGTCGGTCGCCGACGAAGACGGCCATCGCGGCCTGGGCGCTGCCGTTGAAGAAGGTGGCGACCTCGTCGCGACCCTCGATGGAGGCGGGCGTGCCGGCCAGGACAGCGGCCTCGTCGGCACCGACCACCGCGTCGGGCGCGAGCAGCTGGAGCAGCCGCTCGAAGTCGCCACCGCGGGCGGCGGCCATGAACGCGTCGACGACCTCCCAGTCGGCCAGCGCGTCCTCGGGTGCCGGTTGCGCGACCTTGGCCCGGGCCCGCGACGCGAGCTTGCGGGCCGCGACGGGGGACGTGTCGAGGACCGCGCCGATCGTCGCGAAGTCGAAGCCGAAGCTGTCGTGCAGGACGAAGGCCACCCGCTCGCGCGGCGACAACCGATCGATGACCGCCTGGAGCGCGATGCCGACCGTGTCGGCCAGCGCGACGTCGTCCGCGGGGTCGGTCACCGGCTCGGACCACGGCTCCTGCGCCGCGTCCTCGAGGTGCGGGTCCTCCACCGGCACGGGCGTGCGGGCCCGCAGCCGGTCGAGGCAGAGCCGGGTGGTGACGGTGGTCAGCCACGCGGGGAGGTTGTCGATGTCGGTGCCGTCGCGGGTGACCGCGCGGTCCAGGCGCAGCCAGGCCTGCTGCACCACGTCCTCCGCCTCGGCGTGGTCGCCCAGCACGCGGGTCGCGATGCCGAGCAGCCGCGGCCGCTCGGCCTCGAAGCTCTCCGTCCGGTCCATGGGTCCACCTTTCCGCGTGCACGTCGTCTCGACCAGTCGACGTCCCGCGGGCCGCAGACGTGACCGGACGCGACCGGCGCGTTTCCGACCGTCCCGCAGACTGGTCGGCATGCCCGCCCTCCGGCCCCGAGCCGCCGGCCCTGTCGCGACCGTCGCCGCCGTCCTGGTGCTGCTCGCCGGGTGCTCGAGCGGGGCGGACGAGCCCGGCTCCGCCGACCCGCAGGACACCCCGAGCGCCAACCCGACCAGCGAGCCCACCAGCACGCCGACCGAGGAGCCCACGGACGAGCCCACGGAGCAGCCGACCGAGGAGCCCGAACCGGCACACCCGATCTCGATGGCCGCCCTCGCCCAGGCCGACCTGACCAGCGGTGACCTGCGGCTCGGGGCGGTGCGCGAGCGGACCCCCGCCTACACGTCGTACGACGTCACCTTCTCGTCCACCACGATGGGCCGAGGCACCGAGCCGCTGCGGATCAGCGGCGTGCTCAACGTTCCGACCGGGCGCGGTCCCTTCCCCGCGGTCGTGCTGGCGCACGGCTACATCGACCCGGCCTACTACGTCCGCGGCCAGGGCATGACGCGCGAGCGCGGGTTCCTCGCCCAGCGCGGCTACGCCGCGCTCCACGTCGACTACCGCAACCACGCCGAGTCGACCGACGACCCGCGCGTCGAGCAGGCGGTCCGGCTCGGCTACGCCGCCGACGCGGTCGCCGCGCTCCACGCGCTCCGGACCTCCGACGACGTGCGGGTCGACCCCGACCGGATCGCGCTGTTCGGCCGCTCGATGGGCGGCGGCGTGATGATGAAGGCGCTCGCCGCCGAGCCCGGCCTCTTCGCCGCGGGCGTGGGATGGGCCTCCGTCTCGAGCCTCGAGGCGGAGAACTTCGCCCAGTTCCAGCGGCCCGACGCGCCCCTCGCCGAGCTGAAGGCCGACTTCCGGGGACGCCACGGGCTCCCCGCCGAGGACCCCGAGTTCTGGCGGGGCGTCTCCCCGCGGCCGCTCTTCGGCGACATCACGGAGCCGGTGCTCATGGTGCACGGCCGGGTCGACGACACCTGCCCGCCCCCGTGGGCCCGCGCCACCCAGCGCGCCATGACGAAGGCCGGCGTCGACGCCACCCTGGAGTGGTACGACGACGGGCACGCGTTCGGGCCGGCCTTCATCGCGGCGATGAACCGGACCGTCCGCTTCCTCGACGCCCGGATGCCCGCCTGAGCCACCCGCCCGCGGGTCAGTCGGTGGCCGCGCCCTCGATCTGCTGCGGCGGCGCATCGGCGTAGGCAGCCGAGAGCCGACGGTAGGGAGCGGACGTCAGCGCGATGAGCACGGTGACGAACATGATCGCGCCGGCGATCATGAAGACCAGCGCGATGCCCCGGGCGTCGCCGTCGCCGAGCAGCCAGCGCCATGAGTCGCTGCCCTCCTCGGACTCCATGTAGGGGATCAGGGCGAACTCCGCGATCGGGCCGATCAGGAACGCGGAGATCGGGCTGGCTGCCAGCTCGACGCTCTGGGCGAAGCCGAACACCCGGCCCTGGGTGCGGAACGGGACGACCCGCTGCATGATCGTCTGCTCGGCCGCCTCGGCGGCCGGGATCACGGCCATGAAGAGGAAGATGCCGAGGACGTAGAGCCAGGCCCACTCACGGACGGTGAAGGTCATCCCGAGCAGGGCGATGGCGAGGTTGACGAGCAGGAGGGTGCGGACCGGGTTGGCACCGAGGCCGAACCTGGCGACGAGCCCGCCGCCGACGACGAACCCCAGCCCCGTGACACCGAGGACGATGCCCCACGCCTCGACGCTGAAGAGCTCCAGGCCGTAGGGGTCCATCAGCGCGATGTAGACACCGGAGACCAGGTTGTTGAACGTCGTGAAGAGGATCAGCGCGACCAGCCCCGGGACCGCGGTGATCGCGGAGATCGCCCCGCGGAAGTCGAAGCGCGGCCCGCCCTCCTCCGGCTCCGGGTCGACCTCGGGGACGGTGATCGGCAGCAGGTGCAGCAGCGCGACGCCGGTCAGCGCGACCGCGATCGCGAGGGTCCACCCCATGCCCAGCAGCCCGACACTCAGACCGCTGAAGACGCTGGTGATCATGAACGAGATGCCCTGGACGGTGCCCACCAGGCCGTTGGCCTTGTCGCGGCCGTCGTCGGGGACGAGCAGGGTCACGGTGGTGGAGAGCGCGATGTTGCGCAGGCTCTCGACGACGCCGCCGACCAGGATCACGCCGGTGAACAGCCAGAACCACGCGCTGCCCCAGTCGGCCAGCCGGTCCTCGCCGAGCAACAGCCACAGGCCGGCCGAGGCGGCGTAGGCGACGAGCGTGACGGTCGACGAGATGACCATCACCTGCTTCTTGCGGTGGCGGTCGACGAGCGTGCCGAAGAACGTGCCGAACACCGCAGTGAAGAGCATGTAGCCGCCGCCGATGATCGCGGTGGCCATCACCGAGCGCGTCTCGAGGTAGGCCCAGAAGGTGAGGGCGAACCACAGGTAGCTCGCGGTCACGTTGGCGACCAGCGTGTTGCCGAGGACCTGCCGGAAGGCGCGCACGGTCTCCGGGCCGCGGGTCACGCCCGGCGGGAGGTGGGCCTCGACCTGCGGCGCGGCCGGGTCGGCCGGGACCGGGTCGAGGTCCTCCATGGGCACCCGACGACCCTAGGCGCAGCCACCGACAGTCCGCCTCCGACTTATCGAGCCGTCGGGGTCCAGTCCTCCCACATCGCCGCGACGTGTCGCGCGTCGGTGCCGCAGCACCCGCCGACGATGCGTACGGCCGGGAGCACGTCGACCAGCGCGCGGGTGGTGGCGGCGAGGTCCGGGAGGTCGCCCTCGTCGAGCTCCTCGGCCTCGTCGAGCTCGGCGTGGCTGAGCCGCGAGGAGTTCACCCGCAGGCCGGCGATCCGGCCCGTCCACGCGGCGTCGGCGTCGAGGCCGGGGCGGACGTGGTCGGGGTGGGCGCAGTTGAGGAGCAGGTGGGCGGCACCGGCGTCGGTCGCGGCGTCGAGCTGCTCCACGGCGGCGCCGAGGTCGGTGCCGTCCGGCAGCCTGCCGTCGGTCTCGACGGTGAAGGAGACCGCGACGGGCAGGCCCACGTCGGCGGCGGCGCGCACGATCCCGGTCGCCTCGGCGACGGTGGTCAGGGTGTACGCCGTCGCGAGGTCCGCCCCCGCCTCCTGGAAGGCGGCGAGCTGCGCGCGGTGGTAGTCGGCGTAGCGGTCGGCGTCGAGGTCTCCGGCCAGGTAGCCGTCACCGCGCGGCCCCACCGCCCCGACGACGAGCACGTCGTCGACCTCGCCGGACACCTCCTCCGCGAGCGCGCGCAGGTGCTCGACGGCGTCCCGGTTGACGCGGGCGAGCGCCTCGGCGTCGTAGCCGAGGCGGGCTCCCCAGTCGCCGTTGGCCCGCCAGGTCGGCGTCTCGAGGAGCAGGCCGGCCGCGGCGCGGGCCGCCACGACGGCGTACGCGCGGTAGTAGTCCGCCAGCACCTCCCGGCCGGCCGGGTCGTCGAGGAGCGGGAAGGACGCGAAGTCCGGGAGGTCGAGCCCGCGGTGGAAGATCAGGTCGGTCTCGAGCCCTCCGTCGGTGACCCACCCGCGGGCCGTCTCCGGCAGTTGCCATGTCGTCGTCATGCGTGCCTCCCGAACGTGTCGGACCAGATGGTCCGGTATAGCAGAGCTCGTCAGGCCGGGAACTCCTCGGCGATGCTCCTCAGCCGGTTGACGTACGCCGGCCAGTCGACCTCGGGCATGTTGGTGACGTCCACCTTGAGGCCGGCCGCCCCGTCGATGTCCTCCCGCAGGATGTCGGCGTGGCCGGAGTGCCGGGTGACGTCGGCGAGGACGTGGACGAGCACCCGGTGGAGCGTGACGTCGCGGTGCGCGGCCGACCACCACGGCACCGCCCCGGCAGCATCGAGCGGGAGCTCGGCCACCGTCGCGTCGCTGAAGGCCCACACGGACCGGTAGAAGTCGACGACCTCCGCCGCCGGGACCGAGGCGGGCACCCACCAGTCGGCCTGCGGGTCGGCGTCGTAGTCCGGGTCCGACACGACGAGCGGGTGGTCGGGGTCCGGCCACTCGCGCCCGAACGTCGGTCCGAAGTAGCCGATCTCCACGTTGGCGACGTGCCGGACGATGCCGAGCAGGTTGGTCCCGGTGGGCGTGCGCGGGAGCCGCAGGTCGCGCTCACCGAGCCCTTCGAGCTTCCAGAGCAGGGCGTCGCGCGCGTCCTGGAGGTAGCGGAGGAGGGCCGCCTTCGGGTCACGGAGATCGCTCATGGCAACCGATCATGCTCCTCGCGACGTACGGTCGCACCCGTGACCTCGCGCGTGCACGCCCTCCACATCGCCCCCGGGCGCAGGATCCCCACGAAGTCGGTGGACTCGGTCGAGGCCGAGGCGGGCGTCGGCCTGGTCGGTGACCGCTACCACGGCGCGAAGCACCGCCACGTGACCGTGCAGGCGCTCGACGACCTGGAGGCGGCGGCCGAGGTGCTGGGCCGGCCGGTCGACCCGGGCCTCACCCGCCGCAACGTCACGCTGACGACCGGACCGATCCCGACGCGGCCGGGCGAGCGGATGCGGATCGCGGACGTCGAGCTCGAGGTGGTGCGGATCGCCGCACCCTGCCGGCTCCTCGACGACTGGCTCGGCCCCGGCGCCATGCAGGCGCTGCGCTCCCCGCGGGGCGGCACGGTGTTCCGGCTGCTGGGATCGGGCACCATCAGCGTCGGCGACGAGGCGGTGGCGGGACCCGCCGCGGGCTAGGGGTTCTGCACGAGCCGGAGCAGGTTGCCATCGGCGTCGACGAGGTAGCCGATCCTCATCCCCGAGTCCTCGACGCGCGGCGGATGGAGCCGTGGCCACCCGACGTGGTTCACGGGCAGGCCCGCCGCCACGCAGACGTCGTACCACGCATCGACGTCGTCGACGCGCAGGCAGCAGCTCGAGGCGGTCGAGGCCGGGTCCATGCCGGGGTCGGGGAAGAACTCCAGCACCAGCGTGCCGCGCTCCAGGATCAGCCAGCCCGGGTCGTGGTACGCCGTCGCGAACCCGAGCGCGGCGTAGAAGGCAGCCGTGGCGTCGAGGTCACGCGAGGGGAGGTTGGGCGTGGCGTGGTCGACCATGCCGCCACGCTAGAGCGGGCCGAAGACGTCCGCCACCGCGGCCCGGACGCACGGCAGCCCGGCCCCCGAACGGGGACCGGGCTGCCGGCGCGCGACGGGAGGCGTCAGGCCTTCACGTCGTAGCGGTCGTTGTCCATGACCTTCGCCCACGCAGCGACGAAGTCGTGCACGAACTTCTCCTCGGCACCGTCCTGGGCGTAGACCTCCGCGACCGCGCGCAGCTCGGAGTTCGACGCGAACACCAGGTCGGCGCGCGAGCCGGTCCAGGCGTTGCCGCCCGTGCTGGCCTCGAAGCGGTCGTTGGAGCCGGCGGGGCTCCAGACCGTGCCGAGGTCGAGCAGGTTGACGAAGAAGTCGTTCGTCAGCTGGCCCGGGCGGTCGGTGAGGACACCGTCGGTCGACGCGGCCGTGTTGGCGCCCAGCACGCGCAGGCCGCCGACGAGGACGGTCAGCTCGGGCGCACTGAGGTTGAGCAGGTTGGCCTTGTCGACGAGGAGGTACTCCGCCGGCAGCTTGGCGTCGGACCGCTCGTAGTTGCGGAAGCCGTCGGCCTTCGGCTCGAGCCAGGCGAACGACTCGACGTCGGTCTGCTCCTGGGTGGCGTCGCCGCGACCCGGGGTGAACGGCACCTCGACGGTGACGCCGGCCGCGGCCGCCGCCTGCTCGACACCCACGTTGCCCGCCAGCACGACCGTGTCGGCGAAGCTGATGTCGTTGCGCTCGGCGATGCCCTCGAGCACCGAGATCACGCCGGCGAGCTGCTGCGGGTCGTTGACCTCCCAGCTGCGCTGCGGCTCGAGGCGGATGCGGCCACCGTTGGCGCCACCGCGCTTGTCGGAGTGGCGGTACGACGATGCGGCCGCCCATGCGGTCGAGACCAGCTGGCTGACCGTGAGGCCGGCGTCGGCGACCTGCTGCTTGACGGCCGCGACGGTCTCGGCGGACGGGGTGTGCGCCGGGGCCGGGATCGGGTCCTGCCAGAGGAGCTCCTCCGAGGGGACCTCGGGGCCGAGGTAGCGGGCGACAGGGCCCATGTCGCGGTGGGTCAGCTTGAACCACGCACGCGCGAAGGCGTCGGCGAACTCCTCGGGGTTCTCCAGGAAGCGGCGGGAGATGGCCTCGTAGGCCGGGTCCATCCGCAGCGCCAGGTCGGTGGTCAGCATGGTCGGCCGGCGCTTCGCGCCACCCTCGTCGGGCGCCGGGATGATCGCCTCGGAGTCCTTGGCGACCCACTGACTGGCGCCGGCCGGGCTCTTCTCCAGCTCCCACTCGTGCTCGAAGAGGATCTCGAAGAAGCGGTTGCTCCACTGGGTCGGGACATCGGTCCAGGTGACCTCGAGGCCGGAGGTGATGGCGTCCTTGCCGACACCGGAGCCGTACTTCGACAGCCAGCCGAGGCCACCGGTCTCGATGGGCGCGGCCTCCGGCTCGGGGCCGACGTACTTCTCGGGGTCGGCGGCACCGTGGGTCTTGCCGAAGGTGTGTCCGCCGGCGATGAGGGCGACGGTCTCCTCGTCGTTCATCGCCATCCGGCTGAAGGTGTCGCGGATGTCGTGCGCCGCCAGGATCGGGTCGGGGTTGCCCTCCGGGCCCTCCGGGTTGACGTAGATGAGGCCCATCTGGACCGCGGCCAGCGGGTTGTCGAGCTCGCGGTCGCCGGAGTAGCGCTGCTCGCCACCGCGATCGCCGCCGAGCCACTCGGTCTCGGGGCCCCAGTAGACGTCGTCGTCCGGCTCCCACGCGTCGACGCGGCCGCCGGCGAAGCCGAAGGTCTCGAAGCCCATGTCCTCGAGCGCGACGTTGCCGGTGAGGATGATCAGGTCGGCCCACGACAGGGCGTTGCCGTACTTCTTCTTCACCGGCCACAGCAGGCGGCGAGCCTTGTCGAGGTTGCCGTTGTCGGGCCAGGAGTTGAGGGGGGCGAAGCGCTGCTGACCGGTGCCACCGCCGCCGCGGCCGTCCTGCACGCGGTAGGTGCCGGCGCTGTGCCAGGCCATCCGGATCATCAGCGGGCCGTAGTGGCCGAAGTCGGCGGGCCACCAGTCCTGGCTGTCCTTCATCACCGCGGCGATGTCGGCCTTGACCGCGCCGAGGTCGAGGGTCTCGAAGGCCGCGGCGTAGTCGAACTCCTCACCGAGCGGGTTCAGCACCGGCTGGTTCTTCGCCAGGATCTTCAGGTTGAGGCGCTCGGGCCACCACTCGCTGTTGGCGTCGCCCTGCGTGGGGTGCTTGAGGCCGTCGTGCAGGACCGGGCACGTGCCGGCCGGGGCGTCCTCGTTCATCTCGCCGACCTCGGCGTTGGCCTGGTTGCTGTCGGAGGTGTCGGTCGAACGCGCGGAGTCGTTGGGCAGGTCGTCGGTCAGGTCGTCGGGCATGGGGTTCCCTCTCAGTGGGTGCTGGCGGTGGTCGTGGCGGAGGAGCTGGTGGCGCAGGAGGGGCACAGGCCCCAGTAGGTGACCTCGGCCTCGTCGATGACGAAGCCGTTGGTGTCGGAGGCGTGCAGGCAGGGGCGTACGCCGACGGCGCAGTCGACGTCGGCGACGACGCCGCACGAGCGGCAGACCGCGTGGTGGTGGTTGTCGCCCACGCGCAGCTCGTAGCGCGCGACCGACCCCGCGGGCTGGATCCGGCGGACCAGCCCGGAGTCGGTGAGCGCGCCGAGGACGTCGTAGACCGCCTGGTGGGAGACGGTCGGCTCCTCGGTGCGCACCGCAGCGAGGACGCTGCCGGTGTCGGCGTGCGGCTGGCGACGTACGGCCCTCAGCACGGCGAGCCGCGGCCGGGTGACCCGCAGGTCAGCGCTGCGGAGCAGGTGCTCGAAGTCGTGGTCCTCCATCACGGACCACCCTGCCCCCTTTTCTTGAACGAGTCAAGTTTCTTCAGGGCCGGATCGGGAGGCCGGACCACTCGCGGGCCAGCAGCGCCCAGACCTCGAGGTCCTGCCGCTCCTCGCGCACGGGGAACACCTCCCGCAGCGTGCCCTCGTGGGTGAAGCCGAGCCGCTCGGCCACGCGCCGGCTCGCGTGGTTGCCGGGGGCGCAGCGCCACTCGACGCGGTGCAACCCGCGCTCGACGAACGCCCAGTCGAGCATCGCGCCCACGGCCCGGGTGACGATGCCGCGTCCGCGGGCGGACGCCGCGAGGAAGACGCCCGCCTCCGCGGTCCGCGAGCGGGCGTTGATGCTCGGGAAGAGCGTGCCGCCGACCAGCTCGTCGTCGACCCAGATGCCGTAGAGCCGGCGGGTGCCGTCGCCGCGGCCCTTGGCGAACGACTCGAGGAAGCCGCGCGCTCCCTCGACGTCCTCGAAGCCCTCCCACGGCAGCCAGTCGTAGAAGTCGGGGCCGTGCGCCCGGAACAGGGCGGCGAGCTGCTCGGCGTGCCACGGCTCGAGGTCGGTCAGGCGGGCGTCGTCGATCTGCAGGCTCAGCACCGCGCCACCCTAGGGTGCGGCGGCGTCGTCCAGCCCGGCCGCCACGCACAGCCAGGCCCAGGCACGGGCCCCGTCGCGGTCGCTCCCGCGGGTCGTCGGCAGCAGGTGGGTCGGGCGCTCGACCCGGTCGTGCCAGAAGCGACCGGTCGGCGGGGCGGGCTCGACCGCCGTCAGCCACACGCTCGTGTCGGCACCCTGCGCGTCGTCGCGCAGCACCGGCCGGGTGAGCCGGCGGAAGGTAGGGAGCGACTCCCGCACGCCGGGGGTGTCGGCCCAGCCGGGGTGCATGGTCGCGACCGTGGTGCCGTCGGCACCCCACCGGTCGGCGAGCATCGGGGCGAGGTCGACCTGCCAGCGCTTCGAGCGGGCGTACGACGTCGTGGGCGAGTAGTCGCCGGCGGTGTAGCCCGGGTCGTCCGCGTGCAGCGGCTGGCCGTACATCCCGCCGCTGCTGACCAGCACCACCCGACCGCCGGCGACCGACCCGCGCAGCGCCTCGGTCATCACCACCGGCCCGACGAGGTGCACGGCCATGCTGAGCTCGAGGCCCTGTGGCGACTCGGTCCGCTCGGGCGGCATCACGCCCGCGTTGTGCACCACCGCGTGGAGGTCCGGGACCTCGGCGGCGAAGCCGGTCGCGAAGCGTCGTACGTCGTCGAGGTCGGCCACGTCGCACCGCCACAGCCGCAGCTCCGCAGCGGGGTGTGCAGCGCGGATCCGGTCGGCGACCCCGGCCCCCTTGGCCTCGTCGCGCACGAGCAGGTGCACGACCGCCCCGAGACCGGCCAGCCCCTCGACCGTCGCGGCCCCGAGCCCGGAGCTGGCGCCGGTGACGAGGACGTGCCGACCCTCCAGCGACCGCGGGAGCGGGTCGGCCGGCCAGCCCGGCAGCGCCCGCCGCACCGCGAGGCCGATCGTCGTGTAGCCGAGGACCACCGAGCGGTCCATGGCCGTGTCGACCGCGCGGGCGAGGATCGGACGGGGCATCGCGGGCTCCTGGCTTGTCCCTGGGTCAGCTCGCGTCGAGGCGCGCCAGCTCGTCGGCGGTGAGCTCGATCTCGGCGGCCGCGGCCGAGTCGGTGATCGAGGTGGACCGCTTGGCGCCCGGGATCGGGATGACGACCGGGGACTGGGCGAGCTCCCAGGCCAGCGCGACCTGCTGCGCGCTGACGCCACGCTCCCGGGCGATCTCGGCGAAGGCGGGGTGCTTGTCGGCGAGCTCCTTGGCGTCGGAGAGGCCGCCGAGCGGGCTCCACGGCAGGAAGGCCAGGCCGAGCTCCTCGCACACGTCGATCTCGGGCCGGCTCGAGCGGAACTTCGGGCTGAACTGGTTCTGCACGCTGACCAGCGCGGCGCCGAGGACCGCGTGTGCGTCGCGGATCTGCTGCGGGTCGGCGTTGGAGAGGCCGACGTGGGCGACCTTGCCGCTGTCGGCGATCTCCTTCAGCGTGCCGATGACCTCGTCGTAGGGGACCTTCGGGTCGGGCCGGTGGTGCTGCCAGAGCGCGATCTGCTCCACGCCGAGGCGCTGCAGGCTGGCGTCGACGGCCTCGCGGAGGTGGGCGGCCGAGCTGTCGGTGTCCCAGCCGCCGCCCTCGGTGCGGACGTGGCCGCCCTTGGTGGCGAGCACGACCCGGTCGCGGGCCCCGAGCTCGTCGAGGATCGAGGCGATCAGCCGCTCGTTCTCGCCCTGGGCGCCGGCGCCCTTCTCGTCGCCGGGGCCGTAGGCGTCGGCGGTGTCGAGGAGCGTCACGCCCGCGTCGAGGGCCGCCGACACGGTGTCGAGGAGCTGCTGGCGGGGCTGGCTGCCGGTCTGGTCGAAGGTCATGAGGCCGAGGCCGATGGCGCCGACCTGCTGCTGTCCGAGAGTGCGCGTCTGCATGTCACGACACTACGACGCGCGAGGTCAGGCGTTCAGCCCCCGAAGGGCGAGGACGTCGCCGGACCTCAGAGGGCCGTCCAGCCCTGCCAGACGAGCAGCAGGCCGAAGACGACGAACGCCCCGGCGGCGCCGTACGTGATCGCCTTCTCGGGCAGCTGGCGGCCGAGGAGCGCGCCTGCGGCGATGGCCAGCGCGTCGGCGGCGACCATGCCGATGGTCGAGCCGATCCAGGTGCCGAACCAGCCCTCGTGGGTGGCGAGGGTGATGGTGGCGAGCATGGTCTTGTCGCCGAGCTCGGCGAGGAAGAAGGCGACACCGACGGCGAGGACGGCCGCGCCCTGGCTGGTGCGGGCCTTGTCGGCCTCCTCGTCGGTGAGCTCGTCGCCGCGCAGCGTCCAGGCCGCGAAGAACAGGAACGCGAGGCCGGCGGCGATGTTGATCGACGGCTGGTAGTCGCTGAAGGCCTCGCCGATCGCGACGCCGATGCCGACCGAGGCGAGGTGGACGATCGCGGTGGCGACAGTGATGCCGATGATCACGTCGCGGGCGCGGTAGCGGGTGGCGAACGTCATCGCCATGAGCTGGGACTTGTCGCCGAGCTCGGCGACGAAGATGACGGCGGTGCTGATGAGCAGCGCTTCCATGGGGGCGGTTCCTCTCCGGCCCGGCCGGAGGTGACCCCGGGAGCCGGGACGCGCCTTCGACCAGGCACGTCCGGGTGGGGTCGTGTGAATCTGGTCGAAAGTCTCGTCCGCCACCACGAGGTGGCCCTGCGCGCCGGACCGGAGAGGTCAGTGTGTCGACACGCCTGTTGGGGACTACTCCCTTTCAGGGTCCAGCCTAGGCGGCGTCGGGACGTACGGCCTCATCGACCGTGGGTGATCCCGCCCACGCGCAGGCGGTGGCCTGGGCTGACGTCGATGCAGATCGACCGCGCCGGGTCGATACTGACGGCATGGCGGTGGTCGACGACGTCCTCCCGTTGGGAGCCAGCCTGGACCGGTCCTACGTGGTGACCGTCCGGGGTCGTCTGAAGTTCCGGGTGGGCTCGATCGTCTACACGGCGTTCTCCCAGGACGAGTCGGTGATGGGGTTCGCCTTCCCCAAGGAGGAGCGGGCCGCGCTCGTGGACAGCGATCCTCGCTTCCACCTGCCGAGCGAGGCGGACATGCGGTTCAACTGGGTGCACGCGACGCTCGCCGACCTCGACCCGGCAGAAGCACGTGAGCTGGTCGTCGACGCCTGGCGGATGGTCGTCCCGCAGAAGCTGACGCGCGCCTGGGACGAGGCCCACCCCGGCGGACCCGGCTGACCGTGCCGTCGCCACCCGACGAACTGGGGTCCGGACCCCATCGGACGACCCGTCCAGCGCGGTTAGCGTGACGGAGACCTGCTCTCGTCCGTGAGGATCCTCGTGACCCCCGCACCTCCCGACCGGGCCGTGAGCACGAAGGCCGTACGCCGTGGCTTCCGCGACGACATCCAGGGCATGCGTGCCCTGGCCGTCCTCGGCATCCTGGTGTTCCACGCCGGCATCGCCCCCTACCCGGGCGGGTTCGTCACCCTCGACGTCTTCTTCGTGCTCTCCGGCTTCCTCATCACCACCCTCCTGCTGCGCGAGGTGGCGAAGACCGGGACCATCGACCTCGTCGGCTTCTACGTCCGCCGGGCGCGACGGATCCTGCCGGCCGCCACCGTCGCGATCATCGGCACCGTCGTCGCGTCGTGGCTGTGGTTGAACCCGCTCGACGCGCGGGACGCCTCCGTCGACGGCGTGTGGGCGGCGCTCTTCGGGGCCAACGTCCGCTTCGCCATCGAGGAGACCGACTACTTCACCGCGACCGACCCGCCGTCGCCGCTCCAGCACTTCTGGTCGCTGTCGGTGGAGGAGCAGTTCTACCTCGTCATGCCGCTCGCGCTCCTCGCGTCGATCGTGGTGGCCGCCCTCGTGCTGCGGCGTCGCGACGTGCGCGCCCACCGGGCGGGCATCGTCACCGTGCTCGCCCTGGCGACCGCGGCCAGCCTGGCGTGGTCGGTGCACGCGTCGACCGCCTCGCCGGAGAGCGCGTACTTCTCCACCTTCACCCGCGTGTGGGAGTTCGCCGCCGGCGGCCTGCTCGCCGTGTTCGCGCCCCGCCTCGCCCGCGACCTCGGCCACATGGCGCGCAACGTCGTCGCGGTCGCGGGCCTCGGACTGATCGGCGTCGCCCTGTTCGTCGTGACCGAGGCGTCGCCGTTCCCCGGTTGGCTCGCGCTGCTGCCGGTCCTCGGGACCAGCGCGGTGATCCTCGCGGGCACGGGTCTCGACGACTCGCCGCTGCCGCTCGCCCAGCGGGCCCTCGGGGTGCGGCCGATGCGGGTCGTCGGCGACGCCTCCTACTCCCTCTACCTGTGGCACTGGCCGGTGCTCGTCGTCGCCGAGCAGCGCGTCGGTCGCGACCTGCGACCCGTCGAGCTGCTGGTGGCGCTCGGTGTGACCGCGGTGATGACGTGGGCGTCGTACCGCCTCGTCGAGACGCCGTTCCGCACGGTGCGTACGGCGAAGCGCCCCCGCGGCATGCTGCTCTACCCGGCTGCCGTGTCGGTCGCCGTGGCCTGCTGCCTGACCGCCACCAGCCTGATCGACCGCCAGCTGGAGGGGCAGGACGCCCCGATCTCGGCCGACGACTACGAGCGGACCGTCGACGGCTCGCGGATCTCGGACGACCCGTGGGTCGGCCTCGTGCAGGCGTCCGTGCGGGCCGCGGCCGCCGAGCGGCGGATCCCCCGCGACATCCGACCGGAGCTGCGCGAGCTGAAGGACGACCGGGCCGACCTCGGCGACTGCGAGTACATCGGGACCCCGACGGACCTGTGCCCGGCCGGCGACCTCGACGCCGACCGGACCATGGTGGTGCTCGGCAACTCGCACGGCCGGCACTGGATCCCGGCCTTCGACCGGATCGCCGAGCAGGCGGGCTGGCGCACCTACTACCTGGTGAAGTCGCAGTGCACCCCCGCGCGCGTGCAGATGGTGCGGGGCGGCGGGAAGGTCAAGCCGTGGCAGGGCTGCCTCGACTTCAACGCGTGGGCGGAGGACCGGATCCGCGAGCTCGACCCCGAGCTCGTCGTCGTGTCGACGTCGGGTGCGCCCAACGTCGAGGTGGACGGCGAGGTGGAGCGCAGCACCGACGGTGTCGTCGCGGAGCTGGAGAAGGGTTTCGACCGGCTCTTCGCCGACCTGCTCCCGCTGACGAAGCGCCTCGTGCTGCTCGAGGACGTGCCCCGGCGCACGATCTCGCCCGAGCGCTGCCTGGCCGAGAAGGACGCCCACCTGGGCAGCTGCCTGAGCGGCACCGCCGAGCGGGCCGACCGGGTCACTCGCACGAGCATCGAGGCCGCCGACCGCGCCGGCGTCGAGGTGGTGCCGACGCGGCAGTGGTTCTGCGACGACGGCCGCTGCCCGGCGGTGGTCGCCGACATGGTGGTGCAGCGCGACGAGGGCCACGTGACGACGACGTACGCCCGCTCGCTCACGACGCCGCTCGGCCGCGCCCTCGGCCTGCTGCCCGAGGCGAGGGGCGGCGGGAAGGGCGCGAACGGCGGCGGGCGCTGAGGCCGGGTCAGGCCGGGGTGCGCAGGGTGCGCGCGACGACCGGGACCACGACCGCTGCCGCGAGCAGGTGGAGCGCGACGAGCGTCGCCGCCGTGCCCGCGTCGGCGGCGGCCAGGAAGGGCGGCACCAGCGACACCGCGGTGAGCACCACCGTCGTCCTCAGCCACCACTGCACCGGGCTGTCGCTCCACCGCGACAGGGCCGCGGCGATGAGCACCCCGAGGACGGAGAAGACGACGGTGACGAAGGCGATGCCTGACACCGGGATCGCCTCTCCGCCCGTCACCTCGAGGTCGACGCCGGCAGCCCGGGCGAGGCCCGCGACGACGGCGTTGAGCGCCGCGGCCGCCACCGCGGCACCGAGCCCGGTGACGGCGAGACGTCGACCGCGGCTCATCGCTCGCCACCCTCGGCCGGCAGGCGCTCGGGCAGCCCCAGCGACTCGAACCGTTCGGCGCCGAAGATGGTGACCTCGGTGACCAGGCCGCCGGCGACGCGCAGCACGTCGATCGTGAGCGGCAGGTGCGCCGCCTGCTCCTCGTTCCAGAGGTAGCAGGCGACCGCGGGCTGACGGTTGACCGCCGTCGGGACCGCCCGCAGGCCGGTCATCTCCGGGAAGCCGTTGGCCGTCCAGTCCGCGACGACCGCGTCCCGACCGACCAGCAGGCCCTCCCACGGCGGCATCGAGTAGCGCACGTCGTGCCGCAGCATGGTGGCCACCGTGTCGATGTCGGCGGAGACGCTGGCGTCGGTGAAGCGGCGCACGAGGTCGCGGTTCCCGACGTCGCCGTCGTCACCGGTCCACTCCTGCCGCTCGCTGGGCAGGTGCTCGCGCATCCCCGCGCGGGCCCTCTGCAGCGCACTGTTGACCGAGTTCACCGAGTCGCCGAGCAGGGTGGCGACCTCCTTGGCCGGCCAGCCCATCACGTCGCGGAGGATCAGCGCGGCGCGCGGACGCGGGGCGAGGTGCTGCACCGCGACGACGTAGGCCAGCTCGATGGTCTCCCGCGCGAGCGCCTTGCTCTCCGGGTCGTCGGCACCGTCGGCGGGCAGCTCGTCGAGGAGGCTGTCGGGGTAGGGCTGCAGCCACCTCACCTCGCCGCCGCGCGCCGGCTCGGGCCGGCGCTGCGCGATCAGGTCGAGGCAGGTGTTGGTGGCGATGCGGTAGAGCCACGCCCGCACCGTCGAACGTCCCTCGTAGGTCTCCCGGGAACGCCAGGCCTTGAGGAACGTCTCCTGCACCGCGTCCTCGGCGTCCTGGAACGAGCCGAGCATCCGGTAGCAGTGGACGTGCAGCTCGCGGCGGTGGCGCTCGGCCAGGTCCGCGAAGGCGCTCTCGTCCATGCCCGGGAGCGTGCCCATCACGACCGCCTCCCCCGTTCGTTCCGTCCACATGTCGATGGTCATCGTTCATCCTTCCGTCCGTCGTGTCCTGTCGCCATGTGTGACGGAGGTAGGCGCGCGAACTCATCACTTGGACTGAAATTTCCGTCACACTCCCGGGAACGCTCGCGGCGGAGGATGGTGTCCACCCCCGTGAGGGTGCATCTACCCCACCCCCGCAGCGCCTAGTCTTCAGGCCCCCGTCCCGCCGTGAGATCCGAGGATCTGCATGTCCCGTCCCTTGCGCTACCTGTCCCTGCTCATCTCGGCCGTCATCGCCCTCGCGGGCCTGCAGGCCCTGGCCCTCTCCGGAAGTGCCGCTCCACCCGACGACGGCTACTGGGCGGCCACCGACCGACGCCCCGGCGGTGACCGGGGCGACAGCACGAGGCGCGTGGAGCCCAAGCGCTACGCCGCCTTCACCCTCGACCGCGCCGGGATCAGCGCAGCCCTTGATCGGGCCCCCGCCGAGGAGTCCGCCCGCGCCGACGACGCCGGGGCCGTCGTGACCGTCCCCGCGCCCAACGGCGAGCTCATCGACTTCCGCGTGCAGCAGGTCGCCGTGATGGAGGACGGCCTCGCCGCCCGCCACCCCGAGCTGACCACCTACGCCGGTCGCGCCGTCGGCGACCCGACCGCCACCATCCGCCTGGACCTCACGCCGATGGGCTTCCACGCCTCCGTGCGTGGCGACGGCAACCGGTCCGCCTGGTACGTCGACCCGGCCTGGAACGGCGACGACAGCCTCTACCTCTCCTACCGCCACGGCGACCTGCCGCGCAGCGACCGCGGCCTGGTCGAGCCCGAGCTCGACGAGGACACCGTGAAGCGCCTCGGCACGAGCCTGGCCGAGGCGCCCGGCACCGAGGTCTCGCTGCGGACCTACCGCCTGGCGCTCGTCACCGACCCGTCCTACGCGACCTACTTCGGCACCGAGAACGTGCTCGCCGAGAAGGTCACCCTGATGAACCGCGTCAACCAGATCTACAACGACGACCTCGCGGTCCGGATGGTGCTGATCGACGACACCGACAAGCTCAACCTCGACACCGCCGCCAAGGCCACGGAGCCCAACGGCCCGTGCGGCTCGGCTCCGTGCTTCACGCCTGCCCAGCTGACCAGCTGCGCCGGCGCCTCGCTCAACCGCAACCGCATCGTGCTCGGCCAGCTCGTCGGCGCCTCCAGCTACGACGTGGGCCACCTCGCGCTCGGCGTCAACGGCGGCGGCGTCGCCGGGCTCGGCGTGATCGGCGGTGACGGCAAGGCCCGCGGCTGCACCGGCCTGCCTGCTCCCGAGGGCGACTACTTCGCCGTCGACTACGTCGCGCACGAGATCGGCCACCAGTTCGGCGGCCCGCACACGTTCAACGGCACCGAGCTCAACTGCTCCGGCAACCGCGGCGGCTCGCCGTACGAGCCGGGCTCGGGCAGCTCGATCATGGCCTACGCCGGCATCTGCCAGCAGGACAACCTCCAGCCGCACAGCGACCCGTACTTCTCTCAGCGCAGCATCACCGACATCAGCAACACCGTCACCGCCACCCGCGCGCCGATCAACGACATCCAGACGGTGTCGCTGCGTGGCTTCGACACCGACGGCGAGTCGTTCACGCTGAGCTTCGACGGCACCCAGACCGCACCGATCGTGCGCGGCACCAACTACACCGTCGCCGGCATCGACGCCGCGATCGAGGCCGTCACGGGCGTCGGCACCGTCGACATCCGCAACTTCGGCAGCACGAGCACCACGGTCATCGACGACACGGGCTTCGAGGTCCGCTTCACCGGTGCGCCGTACGCCGGCACCGACGTCGCGGCCCTCGGCCTCGCGCCGGCCTCGGGTGACGTCACCGGCTTCGTCGGCGAGACCGCCCAGGGTGGTCCGCAGCGCAACGGCGGTTCCACCGTCACGCCCACGGGCAACCACGCCCCCGTGGTGACGGCCCCGGAGACGAAGACGATCCCGATCCGGACGCCGTTCGCCTTGACCGGCCAGGCGACCGACCCCGACGGCGACCCGCTCGTGCACATCTGGGAGCAGAACGACCGCGGCGGTGCCGCCGGCACCGCGCTCGGCAACCAGACAAAGGTCGACGGCCCGCTCTTCCGGATCTTCGGGGTGCACGCCCCGGTGACCCCGGCCGGCGCGCTGCAGATCAACTCGCCGGGTGAGAACCTCGCCACGTCCAGCCCGACCCGGGTGTTCCCGGACATGGCGCAGATCCTGGCCAACAACACCAACGCGATCGACGGCACCTGCCCCGCGATGCCGCCGAAGCCCACCACGCCCGGCACACCGGTCCCGCTGCCCGCCGTGCCCGTCACCGAGTGCTTCGCCGAGTGGCTGCCGACCGCCGACTACGTCGGATCGGCAGCGAACCCCAGCGTCGGGTGGGCCGGCAACACCGAGCCGTCGCTCAACTTCCGGTTCACCGCGCGTGACCTCGCCCCCGAGGGCGGCGGCTACGCCTACGGGGACGTCAAGCTGCTGCTCGACAAGACCAGCGGTCCGTTCCGCGTGACGTCGAAGGCTGCCACCACCGCCGCGGCGGTGGGCGGTCGCACGGAGACCATCTACTGGACCAACAACACGAGCGCCCTCTCGGCCAACGTGAGGATCAGCCTGTCGATGGACGGCGGACAGACCTTCCCGACGGTCCTCGCCGAGACCACGCCCAACGACGGCAACGCCCAGGTGACCTGGCCCGACGTGGCCACCACCAAGGCGCGGATCAAGGTCGAGGCGGTGGAGAACTACTTCTTCGACGTGAACGACGCCGACATCACGATCCTGTCCGACAACGACGGCAGCACCCCCGGTCCGACGCCGACCACGCCGCCGACCACCCCGCCGACCACCACCCCGCCGCCGCCGACCACCCCGCCGGCCGACAAGGTCCGCTCGCGGATCTCGACCAAGATGGTCAAGCCGGTCGAGGTGAAGACCCGCGTCAAGCTGCGGGTCACCGTGCGGGCCACGGAGGTCGTCCCGTCCGGCAAGGTCCGGATCACGGTGAAGGGCGCCGGGAAGTCGAAGTCCTGGACGAAGACGCTCAGCGTCCGGGGACGGAGCAGCGTGCTGCTGCCGCGCTACGCCCGCACCGGCAAGGTCAAGGTCGTCGTCCGTTACCGCGGTGACGACAAGGTCGAGGCCGGGAAGAAGAAGATCAGGTTCGCCGTGGTCGATCGCGGTCGCCGCCGCTGACGCAGCAGGCATGACGAGGGGCCGTCGGTGGCGACACCGGCGGCCCCTCGTGCGTCGCGACACGTCCCGGCGTCCGTCCGGGTCGTGTCGCCCGGTCCGGGTGATCCTCCCGGCTGACCCGGCCGCGACGATCGCTCGATGGAAGCACCGGTGCTGGTCCTCGTCGGGGTGCTGCTCGCGGTCGGAGGCATCTGGTCGATCCGCCTGGTGCTGGTGTGCGCCGGGGCCGGGGCGGCCTGGCTGGTGGCCGACGCCTTCGGGGCGAGTGCGGGCACCGCGGCCCTGGTCGCGGCCGCCAGCGGCCTGCTCGCCCTGCTCGTCGGAGTGCTTGCCGCGCGCGTGCTGTTCTTCGTCGTGGGACTGGTGGTGGGTGCGGTCGTCGGAGCGCGCCTCTTCACCATCCTCGACACCGGTGACGCGAGTGTCCTGCTGGCCGTCGTCTTCGTGCCTGCCGTCGCAGTCGTCGGCGGGGTGGCCCTCGAGCGCTGGCGGGAGCGGTTGGTCGGTTGGGTGACTGCCATCGGCGGGTCTGCCCTCGTCCTGGCCGGCCTGGGTCGCGTCGACTCCGACGTCCGGGTCGTCGGCGACCCGGGGGACTACGGCGAGCAGGCGATCTCCGTCGCGGCCTGGGTCGCGCTGGCGGTCCTGGCCCGCGTCGTCCAGAGAAGGGTCGGTGGGTCCCGCGGCAGGTCGTCGTGACCCCCGACGGTTTCACGGCAGGCGGACCGCCCCATGAGGCACACGCCGGCACGTCCGCGCGCCACCGCCCGCCGTGGCTCCGGCCGGTGGTCATCGTGGTCATCGTCCTCGTCTGTGGGTGGCTGGCCTCCACGTTCCTGGGCGCCATCGACTGGTCGTCGGTGGGAGAGGCGCTCGGCCGGCTGACGGTCTGGCAGCTGCTCGCGCTCCTGGCGGTCCTGCTCGTGCGCCAGACGTTCAACGCCCTCCCGCTCGCGTTGTTCATCGACGGCCTGGGCGCGGGACGCGCCTTGCTCAGCGACCTCGTCGCGTCAGTCACGGCTGTCGTGGCGCCCCCGCCGGGCGACCTGGTCATCCGCGTGGCCATGTTCCGCGGCTGGGGGATCGAGGCTTCACGGGGCCTCGCCGGAGCCACGATGAACATGGTCGTGTTCTACGTGAACCGCTTCGCCGCGCCGCTCATCGGCCTTTCGGTCCTTGCCGTCCTGGGCAGTGGCACCCCGCCGGTGGCGGGCGCCGTGGTGAGCATCGCGATCGCGGTCGTGCTTGCCGTGGTCGTCTCGCTCGCCGTCCGCCGTGAGCAGTTCGCCGCCCGGCTGGGGAGGACGGCCGCGAACATCGTGCGGCGCGTGCGTTCCTCGGTCGACCCCGATGCGTGGGTCCGCTCGTCGACCGGGTTCCAGCAGCACATCGTGGCCGACTACCGACGGGCCTTCGCGCGGTCGCTGCTCGCGCTGAGCGCCATGGTGCTGTCGGACGCCTGCATCCTGCTGCTGGCCATCCGGTTCGTCGGCGTCCCCGCGGAGGCGGTGCCGGCGTACGAGGTGATCGGCATCTTCTTCCTGGCCTACCCCCTGACCCTGCCGCCGATGATGGGCCTGGGCATCTACGACGTGGTCCTGCTCGGGGCGTTCATGGAGATCGGCGGCGACGCGCTCGAGCCCGAGCTGGTCGCGGCGCTCACAGTGTGGCGAGCCGTGACGATCCTCGGCCCGGTCATGCTCGGCGGGGTCGTCACCCTCGTGTGGCGGCGACGCCTGGGCGCGGCGACCGCGGACCCGCCGTGACCCGGGTCAGCGGATCTCGAAGAAGAGGCCCTCGCCACCCTGGGTGACGACCAGGAGGTGGTCGTGGAGCTCGGCGGAGTCGCTGGGGCCGTCGAGCAGGGCCAGCACCGCGCGCTCGGTCTGACGCGCCGGACCGGTGCAGCGCCCGCGCTGGAGCGTCACGTTGGAGAAGACCAGCGCCGTCCCCTCGACCTGCACGGTGACGCGTCCGCTCCGACACCCGGTGAACAGGCGCGACAGTCCGTTCGCCCCGACGTCGAGCCGCGGTCGGCGGGTGTCGACCGGAAGCCGGGACACGGACCCGTCGGACACGGTGCCGACAGCGGTCCAGGTACGCCCGAGCAGGCTCGTGAGGTCGTCGGGGGTGTCCGTCCCGAGCTCGATCGTGACCCCGCCGGCCTGCAGCGTCAGGGCGTCTCCCTCGACCGTGGCGTCGACGCCGGCGCTGAAGAACTCGGTGAGCCAGCGGTCCTGCTCGAGGAGGTCGGGGTCGCACATCATCATCGTGGCGGCCGGCTCGGACGCCCATGCGATGGTCGTGCCGTCGACCTCGAACGGCCCGAACACGGTGTTGCACCCGGCGTTGACCGACATGGTCTCGCCCTCGAACCCGACCTCGACGGTCGTCCCCTCCGCCAGCTCTGCGCCCTCGACGGAGGTCGAGGCGTACGACCTGCCGTCCAGCGCGGCGGCATCGACGGTCGCGGCGGACGAGGTGTCCGCCGTCGACGGGGACGGCGAGGAGGACGAGTCCGAGCTGTCGGAGTCGGCACACCCGGCCAGGACGGCCGCGAGCAGCACTGCCGTGCCACCGCGCATGACCGAGCTCAAGCCTTGGTGAAGCACGTCCCCCCGACTCCTCTCCTCGGTCCCTGCCGTCGTCGTGCCGAGTCTGCTCACGGCGCGGACGGGGTGGCCTCCCCCGCAACGGGGGACCCGCTCGGGGCCGGCACGTCGGAGGATCGCACCCATGCGCGCCTCGGGGCACACGCCCGTCCGACCGGCCGCCACTGCCCGGGGGACGGCATGACCGCGCCCGGCACGCAGCCGGCCCCTCCTGCGGAGAGCAGCCCCGTCCAGAAGATGACGCTGCCGACCCTGACCGCCATGGTCATCGGCGGCATGGTGGGGGCCGGGGTGTTCTCGCTGCCGGCCCGGTTCGGCGTCGCCACCGGGATCCTGGGGTCGCTGATCGCCTGGGCGATCGCCGGCGCGGGCATGCTCATGCTGGCCTTCGTCTTCCAGAACCTCGCGCTGCGCAAGCCGGACCTGGACTCGGGCGTCTTCATCTACGCCAAGGCAGGCTTCGGCGACTACGCCGGCTTCAACTCCGCCATCGGCTTCTGGGCGAGCACCGTCGCGGGAAACGCCTTCTACTGGGTGTTCATCACGGCGACGCTGGGAGCGTTCTTCGACAGCTTCGGGGACGGCGACACCGTGCTGGCACTCGTGCTCTCGACACTCGGCGTCTGGTTCTTCCACGTCCTCATCGCCCGCGGGGTGAGGGATGCGGCGGTGATCAACCGCATCGTCACGATCTTCAAGATCATCCCGATCCTGGTGTTCATCGTGGTGCTCCTCGTGAACCTCGATGCCGACGTCTTCGCCGACAACTGGACCGCCTACGGCTACGGCGACCTCGGCTCGCTCGACGAGCAGGTGCGCAACACGATGATCATCACGACGTTCGTGTTCATCGGGATCGAGGGGGCCAGCGTCTACTCGCGCTACGCCCAGAAGCGCGAGGACGTGGGCCGAGCCACCGTCATGGGCTTCCTCAGCGTGCTGTCGATCTTCTCGCTGGTGACGCTCTCCAGCTACGCCGTCCTGCCGCAGCCGGAGATCGCCGCCACCCGGCAGCCCTCGATGGTCGGCGTCTTCCAGTCGGTCGTGGGCGACTGGGGCGAGGTCTTCATCAGCGTGGCGGTCATCGTGTCCGTCCTGGGTGCCTACCTCGCCTGGACGTTGATGGCCGCCGAGGTCATGTACATCCCGGCGCGACAGGACGACTTCCCGGCGTTCCTCGGACGTGAGAACGAGGCAGGGACGCCGATCACGGCCCTCGTCGTCACGTCGATCGCCATCCAGTCGGTGCTGCTGCTGACGCTGGTGGTGGCGGACGCGTTGAACTTCCTCCTCGACCTGTCCACGAGCCTTGCCCTGCTGCCCTACCTCCTGGCTGCGGCGTACTCGCTGAAGCTGGCGCTGACCGGGGAGTCGTACGAGGACGAGGCGCCCCGGGTGAAGCTCCGGGAGGGGATCGTCGCGGGGGCAGCCACGGTCTACACGCTGTTCCTCTTCGATGCCGCCGGCCTCGAGTTCCTGTTGCTGTCCGCGGTGCTCCTGGCGCCTGCGTCGCTCCTCTACGTCAAGGCGCGCAGCGAGCGCGGTCGGCGCATCTTCACCCCGGCCGAGATCGGCCTCTTCGTCATCATCGTGGCCGCCGGCGTCGTCGGCGTCGTCGGCCTGTGGACCGGCCGGATCGCCCTCTGACGCACCGCACGGAAGGATCGACACATGACCAGTGACCAGAACCCAGGACCCGAGGCCGCCAGTGGCGGCGCCGCGTCGGCGTACGGCGTTCACTCGGAGGTCGGCCGGTTGCGCAAGGTCCTGGTGTGCTCGCCCGGCCTCGCGCACCGCCGGCTCACGCCGACGAACTCCGACTCGCTGCTCTTCGACGACGTCATGTGGGTCGACAACGCCGAGAAGGACCACGCGGCCTTCGTGTCGGAGCTCGAGGCGCGCGGGGTGGAGGTGGTCGAGCTCCACGACGTCCTCGCGCAGACGATGGCCGTGCCGGGGGCCAAGGACTGGCTGCTGGAGCGGAAGATCAGCCTGAACCAGGTGGGCTACGGGCTGGTGGACGAGACCCTCTCCTTCCTGCGCACGCTGGACGAGGCCAAGCTCGCGGAGCTGCTGATCGGCGGGATGGCGACCAGCGACCTCCCCGACGACTTCCGGTCCGGGTTCGTCGCGCTGGCCCGCGAGTCCACCGGGGCGCGGGACTACCTCATGCAGCCGCTGCCCAACACTCTCTACACGCGCGACACCACGTGCTGGCTCTACGGCGGCCTGACGATGAACCCGCTCTACTGGCCGGCACGTCACGACGAGACGCTGCTCTACAAGGCGATCTACGAGTTCCACCCCGACTACGCCGGGTCGAAGGTGTGGTGGGGCGACCCCGAGCTCGACTGGGGGCTCGCCACCATCGAGGGCGGGGACGTGATGCCGATCGGCAACGCCACGGTCCTGGTCGGGATGAGCGAGCGGACGTCGCGCCAGGCCATCACCCAGGTCGCGCGCGCCCTCTTCGAGCAGGGGGCCGCCGAGCGCGTGGTCGTCGCCGGGATGCCCAAGCTGCGCGCCGCCATGCACCTCGACACGGTGTTCACCTTCGCCGATCGCGACGTCGTGACCTACTTCCCGGGCATCGTGGACGGCATCCACTCGTTCTCCCTGCGCCCTGGCGACAACGTGCACGGGATCGAGGTCACCGACGAGGGCGACCGGGCGTTCGTCGACGTCGTGGCCGAGTCCCTGGGGCTCTCCGAGCTCCGGGCGCTGGAGACGGGGGGCGACGTGTACGCGTCCGAACGCCAGCAGTGGGACAGCGGCAACAACGCTGTCGCGGTGGAGCCGGGGGTGGTGTTCACCTATGACCGCAACACCTACACCAACGCGCTGCTGCGCGACGCCGGCGTCGAGGTGATCCCGATCGTCGGCGCGGAGCTCGGCCGGGGCCGTGGTGGCGGGCACTGCATGACCTGCCCCATCAGCCGCGACCCGGTCGACTACTGACGTCAGGAATGGGTGCGGTGCCCGGGTGGCTCGAGCGAGCGGTGGAGCTGGTCCGTCGCTCCCGCCTGCTCCCGGCCGGGCTGGCGTTCGCGATCGGCTTCGCCTGCCTCTCGCTGACCCCGTCGCTGCTGCCCCGTTCCCCGCTGGCCCAGGGCGTGGTCAGCGGCGCCGCCGCAGCCTCGGGGTACGGCGTCGGGGTCTTCCTCGCGTGGTGCTGGCGTGGGCTGCGCGACCGACCACGGGAGCCCTGGCCGGACCTGGCTCGATCGGTCCTCCTGGTGGGAGGGGTCGCGGCCCTGCTCACGAGCCTCGCCGCGGGCGTGCGGTGGCAGGCCGAGGCCCACGACCTGGCCGGGACGGAGGCGACGCCCGTCGCGTTCGTGCTCCTCGTGCCACCGGTGACGCTGGTCGTCGCCGCGCTGTTCCTCGCACTGGCGCGTGGCGCGCGGGCCGCCTCGCGACGGGTGGCCCGGCTGCTGGAGCGTCGACTCAGGCCCTCGGTGGCACGGGTCCTGGGAGTCGTGTCGGTGGGCTTCGTGGCGTGGGCACTGCTCAGCGGGGTGGCGGCTGACGCGGGGCTGCGCGCGCTCGACGCCTCGTTCGCCCTCGGCGACCTCGAGACGCCGGAGGGGATCGAACGACCGTCGACGCCGCTGCGCTCCGGCAGCGACGAGTCGGTGATCGACTGGGACGACCTGGGCGTGGAGGGGCGGACCTTCATCGGCACTGGACCGAGTGCCGAGGAGATCGGCGAGCTGACGGACCGCCCGTCGATCGAACCCATCCGCGTCTTCGCGGGGCTCGCCAACGCCGAGGACACGGAGCAGCAGGCCGCCCTCGCGGTGGCGGACCTCGAGCGGGCCGGCGGCTTCGAGCGGCAGCACCTCCTGGTGGTCACCACCACCGGGACGGGGTGGGTCGAGCCGAGCGCGGCGAGCGGCTTCGAGTACGTCACCGGTGGGGACTCCGCGATCGTCGGGATGCAGTACTCGCACCTCCCCTCCTGGCTGTCCTTCGTCGTCGACTCGGCCCGCGCCCGTGACGCCGGGAGGGCCTTGTTCGACGCGGTCTACGCGCGCTGGTCGAGCCTTCCGTTCGACGAGCGGCCGGAGCTCTACGTCTTCGGTGAGAGCCTCGGGTCGTTCGGCGCCGAGGCCGCCTTCAGCGGCGAGTTCGACCTCGACAACCGGACGTCGGGGGCGCTCCTCGTGGGTCCGCCCAACTTCAACCCGCTCTACCGCAGCTTCATCGAGGACCGGGACGCCGGCTCGCGCGAGGTCGAGCCGGTCTACCGGGAGGGACGGATCATCCGCTTCACCACGAAGGCCGAGCGTCCCCAGCCGGAGGACGAGCCGTGGACGGGGAGCCGGGTGCTCTACCTGCAGCACGCGTCCGACCCGGTCACCTGGTGGAGCCCCGACCTGCTGCTCACCCGACCCGACTGGCTCGAGGAGGCGCGCGGCGACGACGTGCCCGGTGCCATGCGGTGGGTCCCCTGGATCACCTTCCTGCAGGTGTCGGCCGACCTCGCCGCGGCCTTCTCGACCCAGCCCGCCCACGGGCACAACTTCTCGGGTGAGCACGCCGCCGGCTGGGTCAACGTGCTGCAGCCCGAGGGCTGGACGCCGGACATCACCGAGCGGCTGCGGCAGGAGCTCGCGCGCTACCCGTGACCGCCGCTCGCGACACCCGGGTCGAGTCGAGCGCGAGGAGCAGGGCTCGACGAGCGGATCTCACCTGTGCTGGTGCGGCGACATCTCCACGGCATCGTCGATCGCATCGTTGAAACGCCCCAGGCCCGCTGCCAGGTCAGCCGCGACCTGCTCGCCCAGTGTGTCCACGATGGCGCGGAGACCGGCGGCCCGGACCTCGGACTCGCTCCGGTAGGCCGCCTCGCCGGCGGCGGTCGCTCGGACCAGCATCGCGGGGGACTCCGGGTCGTCGTACCGCTCGACGTAGCCGTGGCCGACCGCCGTGTGCACCTGTCGGTTGATCGTGGACTGATCGAGGTGCAGGTACTCCGCCAGCCCACGCAGGGTGTGCGGGCCGTGCTCGATCACCAGCCACAGGATCTTGAACGCAGAGCCGTCGAGTGCAGTCGCCGACGAGTGGGTCTCGCGCCGTCGACCCAGCCGCATGAGCTCGTGCCGCAGCGTGGTCAGGGTCTCGTCGGTGACGGGCGGGGGTGATGTCGTGGGTCGTGGCATGACCGCCTCCTCGGGTCTCAGGCGCCGCCGGCCACCGTATCGACCGTGGCCTCGTCGAGGTCGGCGCCGATGGCGTCGGCACGGCGGCGGACGACGGGCACGGTCGAGGCGATGGCGACGCCGATGAAGGCGGCGAGCGCTCCGACGATGAAGCACCAGCGGAACGCCGACTCGCTCGGGACCGCGAAGCCGCCGAGGTCCGTCGTGCTGCTGGTCAGGAGCGTGGCCATCACGGCCGCTGCCAGCGTCGTGCCGGTCGAGCGCATCAGACCGTTGACACCGACCGCCGAACCGGCCTCGTGGGCCGGGACGGAGTCGAGGATCAGCGTGGGCATGGCGGCGTAGCCGATGCCGACACCGGCAGAGGCGACGCAGGAGGCGAGCAGCAGCTGCCACGGGGCGTCCATCATGACGAGGGCGACGAGGTAGCCCGCACCGAGGACGGCGGCGCCGATCATCAGCGTCTGCTTGGCGCCGATGCTCCTCATCAGGCCGCTGGAGACGGGCGCGAAGACGAGCATCATCAGCCCCGCCGGCGCCATCCAGAGCCCGGCGGCCAGGATCGACTGGCCGAGACCGTACCCGGTGATCTCCGGCATCTGGAGCAGCTGGGGCACCACGATCGACTGCGCCATCATGCCGAAACCGATCGCGACGGCGGCGAGGTTCGTCAGGAGCACGGCCGGTGCCGCGGTCGTGCGCAGGTCGACCAGGGGCTCGTCCTGGCGCAGCTCGAAGGCGCCCCACGCGAGCAGGACGAGCAGGCCGACGACGATCGCGGTCCACGTGCGGCCGCTGTCCCAGCCCCACGTGCTGCCCTTGGAGACGCCGACGAGGAAGCACGACAGGCCGATCGCCAGGCCGACGGTTCCGGCGACGTCGAGTCGTCCCGACGAGCCGTCGTGCACGTGCGGCACGGCGACCCAGGTGAGGACGGTGATCACGGCGGCCAGAGCGGCAGCCACCCAGAATAACGCGTGCCAGTCACCGGAGTCGGCGATCCAGGCCGCCAGCGGCAGGCCGATCGCACCACCGACGCCGAGCGTGGCGCTCATCGTGGCGACTCCGGTCGAGGCCATCTCCGGCGGCGCGAACTCACGGATGAACGAGATCCCGACGGGGATGAAGCCCATCGCGAGACCCTGCAGGGCGCGGCCCGCCAGCATGGGGGCGAGCGAGTCGGACAGCGCGCACACGGTCGAGCCGACGAGCAGCAGCGCAGCGCTCGCGGTCAGCACGCGTTGCTTGCCGACCATGTCGGCGATCCGCCCCGCGACCGGCATGGTGACCGCCGCAGCGAGCAACGTGATGGTGATGACCCACGACGCGTTCGATGCCGACGTGGAGAGGAGCCCGGGCAGCTCACTCTGGATCGGGATGACCATCGTCTGGGTCAGGGCGGCGCTGAGGCCACCGGCGCACAGGACCCCGATGGCGAGTCCGGGGTGTGCAGGCGTGGAAGACGGATTGCTCATGTGTGCAACATACATATGTTGCCTATGACAACCAATTCGGCGGCTCCCACCCTCCTCACGGTCAGCGCCGGGAGGAGCGTCCCGACCTGGGAAGCGAGGAGCTGGTGGTGCCCGGTCGGGCACCACCAGCTCCTCACTGATCGACTGTCGCCGGGCCTAGGCGGCCCGGGCCAGCTCGCGCTCGCGCACCTCCACCGCGGCCGGTTCGGTCCGCCACACCCTGGCGCGAGCCAGGAAGAACGCCCCGACCACGGCCACCGCCGCGAAGGTGGCGATGCCGCTCTCGCCGGCGACGTAGGCCAGGTCGGCCTCCGAGCCCGCCACCACGGCCGCCGCACCGATACCGAACGCGATGTTGACTGCACCGTGCGCCATCGCAACGGGCCAGACGCTGTGCGTCCGGTCCCACACGTAGGCGTAGAAGACGCCACCCATGGTGATCGTGGCGACCACGACCGGCGCCACGAGCCAGCGGCTGCCGTGCTCGTCGTACGTCGTGGCGATGAGGATCAGCGGCAGGTGGAAGCAGCCGTGGATGAAGCCGGTGACCAGGGCAGCCCGGCGACGGCTGGTGAGCTGCTGGATCCTCGGCAGGAGGTAGCCCCGCCAGCCGATCTCCTCGGCCAGGAAGAGGACGGTCATGAACGCCAGCGTGCTCGCCAGGTTCAGGCTCCAGGACGCCACGCCCGACGACGTCAGGTCGACCGGGCGCAGGTCCGCGACGTCCAGCGCCAGAGCAGCGCCGTACGCACTGCCGGCCAGCAGCATGGGCACGAGGACCGCGAACGCCCACAGTCGCTTGCCTGAGCGGTTCAGCCCGAACTCCCCCCACAGGGCGCGGCGCCTGCCGCGGGGGGTGACGGTGAACGTGATGATGACCAGCGCGGTGATGGGGGCGAAGGCGCTGAGCAGCACATTGATGCCGGCGTGGGGCAGCGCGGTGGCGATGCCGATGGCCAGTGAGAAGGCGAGCACGAGATAGGTCGTGGCCTCGCGTAGTGGTCGTGACATGCGAACCTCCGGTGGCTGTGCCGGCCTGTCTGGCCGCTCCACCAATCTCGCCGCCGGGGAGGGTCCCGCACATCTGTCCGGGGTCCTCACGCGTCGAGACCCGAGGCAGAGGTCAGCTGCTCCCGGGGACGGTCAGGCCCGACTCGTAGGCGTGCATCACCAGCTGCGCCCGGTCGCGGCACTCCAGCTTGGTGAGGAGGTGGCTCACGTGGGTCTTCACGGTGCCGTAGCCCATGTGCAGCGAGTCGGCGATCTCCTGGTTCGACAGGCCGCGCGAGACCGCGACCAGCACCTCGCGCTCACGATCGGTCAGGCCGTCGTCGGCGGGGGACGCCGGGCGGCCCGGGAGGGTCGCGAACTGCTCGATCAGGCGACGTGTGACCGAGGGCGCGAGCAGCGCGTCGCCGGCGGCGACCACCGAGATGGCGTCGAGCAGCTGGGTCGGCCTGGTGTCCTTGAGCAGGAACCCGCTGGCCCCGGCGCGCAGGGCCTCGTGGACGAGCTCGTCCTCGTCGAACGTGGTCAGCACGAGCACGTGCGTGCCGGCACACCGCGGGTCGGCCATGATCCGGCGCGTGGCCTCCAGGCCGTCCATCCGGGGCATGCGGACGTCCATCAGGACCACGTCGGGCGTCGTACGACGACACAGCTCCCAGGCCGCGGCGCCGTCACCCGCCTCGCCGACGACCTCGATGTCGGGGCTGGAGCCCAGGAGCACGACGAAACCGGAACGGACCAGCTCCTGGTCGTCGACCACCGCCACCCGGATCACGGCGCCACCGCCATCGACGAGGGCAGGTGTGCCGCCACCCTGAACCCGGCTCCGTCGAGCGCGCCGTAGTCGAGGGTGCCACCCAGCAGCCGGGTGCGCTCGCGCAGGCCCACCAGCCCGTGCCCGCCCGGGACACCGACACCGGCCGGAGCCCGTGACCCGCCGTGACCGTGGTCCCTGACCTCGACGTCGACCCCGTCGGGCACGTAGGCCACCGTCACCTGCGCCTGCCTCGCGCCGGAGTGCTTGAGCACGTTGGTCAACGACTCCTGGACGATGCGGTAGGCGGTCAGCTCGATCGCGGTGTCGAGCGGACGCACCGCACCGCTGACGGTCAGGGAGACATCGACGCCGGCCTCGCGGACGTCGTGGACGAGGTCCTCGAGGTCGTCGATGCCCTGGAGGGGCGAGACCGCCGGGTCCGCGTCCTCGGCCCGGAGCAGGCCCAGCATCGAGCGGGTCTGGGCCAGCGCCTTGCGGCTGGTCTCGGCGATGATCTCGAGCGCGCGCTCGGCGGCGGCCACGTCGGTGCGGATCACGTGCCCGCCGACGCCGGCCTGCACGGCGATCAGGGACATGCTGTGCGCGACGACGTCGTGCAGCTCCCGGGCGATCCGCAGCCGCTCCTCGACGACGGCACGGGCCGCCAGCTCCCGGGCCGCGGCCGCCTCCTGCTCCGCGATCCGCAGCCGCTCGGACTGCTGGATGCGGCGCGAGCGGATCGCGTCGCCGAGCGCCCACGCCGTGAGGAGGAGGGCGCAGGCCTGCAGGAGGTCGGAGGTGCCCAGGTCGGGGACGTCCAGCACGGCGAGGCCGATGAAGACGAGCAGGCAGAGGACCAGCCCGGCCACGCCGTTCCTCCGTCGGCTGTGCGCCGCGAGGGAGTAGAGGCTGAACAGCAGCAGGACCGAGAGCAGGCCGATGTAGTGGTCGGTCAGTGTCACGACGAGACAGCACGTGACGAACACGGTGAACGCGGCCACCGGCCGGCGGCGACGCCAGACCAGGGACAGGCCCGCCACGAGCGTGGCAGCCACCGACAACGGGTCGGCGGGGTCGAGCCGGGGGTCGATGCCGGCGATGTCGGTGCTGAGCAACGACGCGACGGACAGGGTTGCGGCGGCGAGGCCGATCGCGAGGTCCAGGTAGGGCGACAGCCGCCGGGCCAGCGCCTCCCAGGCTCCGCGGTCGAGCGCGTGCTCGGCATCGCGACCCGTCATCCCGGCAGGCTACGCCCGAGCGACGGTCCGGACCTCTGTCTGCAGACGGACCCGCCTCTGTCCTCCGGCAGAGGAGGGTGGAGCGTGGCCGTCAGCCCTGGGCCATGTCGACGAAGCGGGAGTAGTGGCCCTGGAAGGCGACGGTGAGGTCGCGGGTGGGGCCGTTGCGGTGCTTGGCGACGATGAGGTCGGCCTCGCCGGGGCGGGTCGACTCCTTCTCGTAGACGTCGTCGCGGTGGAGCAGGATCACCATGTCGGCGTCCTGCTCGAGCGAGCCGGACTCACGCAGGTCGCTCATCATCGGGCGCTTGTCGCCACGCTGCTCGGGACCACGGTTGAGCTGGGACAGCGCGATGATCGGGCACTCGAGCTCCTTGGCGAGGAGCTTGATGTTGCGGGAGAACTCGGAGACCTCGAGCTGGCGGGACTCGACCTTCTTGCCCGAGCTCATCAGCTGCATGTAGTCGATGACGATGAGCTTGAGGTCGTGGCGCTGCTTGAGCCGCCGGGCCTTGGCCCGGATCTCCATCATCGTCATGTTGGGGCTGTCGTCGATGAACATCGGCGCCCCCGAGACCTGCCCCATCTTGCGGGCGAGCTTCTCCCAGTCGTCGTCGCGCATCGTGCCGTTGCGGATGTGGTTGAGCGGCACCTTCGCCTCTGCGGAGAGCAGGCGCATCATGATCTCCGAGCGCGTCATCTCGAGGCTGAAGAAGACGCTGGTGAGGTTGTTGTGGATCGACGCCGCGCGGCAGAAGTCGAGGGCGAGCGTCGACTTTCCCATGGCGGGACGCGCCGCGACGATGATCATCTGGCCGGAGTGGAGACCGTTGGTCAGGTCGTCGAGGTCGGCGAAGCCCGTCGGCACGCCGTAGAGACCGGCCTCGCGGTTTCCGATCGCCTCGATCTCGTCGAGGACGCCGCTCATGATGTCGCTCAGGGGGGCGTAGTCGACGGCCGCGCGACGGTCGGTGACCTTGTAGACCTCGGCCTGGGCGTGGTCGACGACGTCGTCGATCTCACCCTCGCCGGCGTAGCCGAGGGCGGCGATGCGGGTGCCGGCCTCGACGAGGCGGCGCAGGATCGCCTTGTCGCGGACGATCTCGGCGTAGTAGCCGGCGTTGGCCGCGATCGGGACGTTGGCCGAGAGGGTGTGGAGGTAGGGGGCGCCACCGATGCGCACCAGCTCGCCGCGCTTCACCAGCTCTGCGGCCACCGTGATCGGGTCGGCCGGCTCGCCGCGACCGTAGAGGTCGATGATCGCGTCGTGGATGACCTCGTGGGCCGGGCGGTAGTAGTCGACGCCCTTGATCACGTCGACGACGTCGGCGATCGCGTCCTTCGACAGCAGCATCGAGCCGAGCACGCTCTGCTCCGCCGCGTTGTCCTGCGGAGGCGTCCGGTCACCCGGGGAGCGCGGCGAGCTGCCGGGCTCGTAGGCCGCCGGTCCGTCGCCCCAGGCCTCGTCGGTGTCCCCCTCGAAGGTGACGCTCACCGGTGCTCCCTCCATCTCGCTCGGGTCCACTGACCACGACGTTAGGGACGACCACCGACATCGCTGCCGGCTCCGCTCGCACCCGAGTCCACCAGCCATCTCCACGACTGGTTCGCGCAGGACCGTACGTGCTCGCAGGGCCTCGTGGGAAGCCAACGACGCCGAGTTATCCACAGGGTCTGTGGACAAGTCAGGCACACGCGTGGACGACACGCTGCCGCAGGTGCACATGCGGTGGACGACCCTGTGGAAGCAGCTGGACCGTTGACGCCGGTCACGCCGCTGACCTGCGCAAACGCATCCCACACCCTGTGGAAGAAAAATACTCAGCCCCGGGGTCCGTTCACCTGTCCGCCATCTGGCGGATGCCCGCCGCTCGCCGCCTCCCCTGCCTCGACCGGCGCTCGCGGCGCGTCATCCACACGGCCATGCACAGGTAGTCCCATCGGGCTATGTACGTCGAGGCACAGCCGTCGCTATGACGCCCCGCAATCGACGAAGACTGCGGGGTTCCTAGGGTGAACCTGTGAAGACCGACCACCGGGAGACAGACCGCGAGATCCTGCGCCTGGCCGTCCCGGCCTTCCTCGCGCTCGTCGCCGAACCGCTCTTCCTGCTCTCCGACGCCGCCATCGTCGGCCACCTCGGCACGCCCGAGCTCGCGGGCCTCGGCGTCGCCGCGGTCGTCCTCCAGACGGTCGTCGGGCTGTGCGTCTTCCTCGCCTACGGCACCACCGCCAGCGTCGCCCGCCACCTCGGCGCGGGCGACCTCCGGGCCGCCCTCGCCCAAGGGGTCGACGGCATCTGGCTCGCCGTCATCATCGGGGTGGTCGCCACCGTCGGCGGCGTCGCGCTCACGCCGGCGCTGGTCGGCGTCTTCGACACCAGCGCCGAGGTCGCCGACCACGCCGAGACCTATCTCGGCATCGCCTTCCTCGGCACCACCCCGCTGCTGGTCATGCTGGCCGCGACAGGTGTGCTGCGCGGGCTGCAGGACACGCGTACGCCGCTGCTGGTCGCGGTCGTCGGCAACGGCCTCAACATCCTCTTCAACGTTGTGCTCGTCTACGGCCTCGACCTCGGTATCGCCGGGTCCGCCATCGGCTCGGTGCTCGCCCAGGTGATCAGCGCGCTGTGGTTCCTCGTCGTCGTGGTCCGCGCCGCCCGCGAGCACGACGCTCCCCTGAGCCCGGACCGCGCCGGCATCGCGGCCGCCGCGCACGCCGCCGTCGCGCTCGTCGTCCGCACCCTCGCGCTCCGGGCCTGCCTGCTCGTCGGGACGTACGCCGTGACCCGCGTGGGCACCGGCGCGAGCGACGTCAACGTGGCCACCCACCAGATCGCGATCACCCTCTGGGCCTTCCTCGCCTTCGCCCTCGACGCGATCGCGATCGCCGCGCAGGCCCTCACCGGCCGGGCGCTGGGCAGCGGCGACGTCGACGGCACCCGCCGCCTCACCCGCCGGATGGTGCGGTGGGGCTGGGGCAGCGGCATCGTCGCCGGGCTCGCCCTGGCCGCCGTGGCCCCGTTCATCGGCGCGCTCTTCACCACCGACCCCGCGGTGCGCGACCTGCTCGTGCCGGTGCTGCTCGTCGCCGCGATCGGGCAACCGGTCGCCGGGATGGTCTTCGTCCTCGACGGGGTGCTGATCGGCGCGGGCGACGGCGCCTACCTCGCATGGGCCGGCCTGGTCGTGCTGGCGGCGTACGCACCGGCCGCGCTCTGGGCGGCCACGCTCCCCCACGGGCTGGTCGCGGTCTGGGTCGCGATGACCATCGTGTTCATGGGCGCGCGCGGCGTGCTGCTCTCGTGGCGCGCCCGCGGCGACCGGTGGCTCGTGACCGGAGCCACCGCCGCTCGTTGACCTCGGTGAGGGCGCTCGGGAGCGCGCCGGACACGAGGGAGGACCCATGCTTCGACACCGCACCGCGAGCCGGCTGGCCGTGCTGGGACTGCTGGGCGGCGGCCTGGTGCCGTTGGCCGCGGCGCCGGCAGGCGCCACCCCGGGCTGCGTCGACGAGACCGCTCCGAGCGTCCTGCAGAACGGCTGTGACGACAGCACGCCACCCGAGACCACGCTCACGGCCTCGACCGCACCCAACGCCGCCGGGCTGGTGACCGTGTCGTCGATGACCTTCACCCTCGGGTGGCAGGTCACCGACGGCGACCAGGGCCCCTTCGGGCTCGAGTGCCGGCTGACCGGTGGGCCGAAGGCCCACGACTGGCGTGCCTGCACCAGCCCCGTGACGTACGCCGACCTGCCCGACGTCGCGGCCGGCGGCTACGTCCTCGAAGCTCGCGCCGTCGACCTCGGCGACCGCGCCCGCACCCCCGACACCGCCCCGCTGCTGCCGCCCACCGTGGCGGACACCCCCGACGAGGACCCCACGCCGGCGACCTTCACCTGGGGACAGGACACCCGCGCGCCCTTCGTCTTCGTCACCGGCACCTCCTACGACGAGATCACCCCGACCCAGCCGGTCGTCACCGGTGCGGGCGCGCCGATCCGGCTCAACAGCAGCGAGGCGGGCTCGGCCTTCGAGTGCACCGACAACGACCGGCCGGTCCCGTGCACGGGCGGCCGGTGGGAGCTGCCCGACCCCACCGCCGGCCGGCACCGCTTCTCCGCACGCACCATCGACGCCGCCGGCAACGCGAGCGCCTGGTCGGAGCCGATCGAGTTCTTCGTGCCGCGCAACCTCACCCGCCAGCGCGGCTGGGCGAAGGTGACCGGCCCCGGCTACTTCCGCGGCGACGCGATCAAGGCGTCCCGCCGCGGTGCGCGCCTCGCGCTGCCCCGGACGACCGTCGGTGAGCTCCGGCTGCTCGCCGCCACGGGCCGCGGCCACGGCAAGGTGCGGGTACGCGTCGGCAGGCGCGACTGGCACGTCGTGGACCTCGCCGGTCCGAAGGCGTCCATGAAGCAGCTGGTCGTCATCGACCGCTACTCCGGCATCCGCACCGGACGGATCGTCATCGAGTCGCTGAGTGCCAGGCCGGTCGTCCTCGACGCCGTCGTCGCGCGCCCCAACCGGTTCCCGGCCGCCAGCCGCAGCAGCCGACGCTGACCCCTGCCGGACGGCCTCCCGCGTTACGTCTCGGTTAACGCAGGAACTTCGGCAGATCTTTTCGTTGACAGGCGTGGCTCCTGTGACTTCAGATACACCTGTTCACTCTCTGCCCGCACGTCGTTACGCATTCGTTTCCGGGGGCGCGTCGTCGTGCAGTGGGGCCACTTCATTCCGAACGGGAGATCCGTGTGATCCGTCGTACCGTTGCGGCCGGCGCTGCCACCAGCGTCGCTGCCGCACTACTCGTGCCGTGGGGGACGGCTGCCAACGCAGCCGACAGCTCCCTCGACGGCCTGGAGCCGGCGCAGTCGTCGCTGGCCAGGTCCCTCGAGAGGGGGACGGTGCTCGAGCTGGGCACCGGTTCCGCTCCGGAGACCTACTTCGTGCAGCTGCAGGCCCCGGCCGTTCCGCGGCGTGAGGTCGCGGTCGAGCGTGGCATGACCTCGACCCGGTCCGAGTCGGGCTACCGCCGCGAGCTGCAGGAGCAGCAGTCCGACCTGGTCGACTCGATCTCGCGCGTCACCACTGGTGACGTCACCGTGCTCAACCGCTACACGGAGGCCCTCAACGGCGTCGCCGTGCGGATGACGCGCGCCCAGGCCAAGAAGGTCGCCGGCATCGACGGCGTCTCCGCGGTCCAGGTCGACTTCGAGCGCGAGCTCACCACGGACAAGGGCCCCGAGTGGATCGGCGCACCCACCGTGTGGGACGGCACCAACGTCCCCGGTGGCGTCGGCAGCAAGGGCGAGGGCGTCATCGTCGGCATCCTCGACTCCGGCCTCAACCCGGCCAACCCGTCGTTCGCCGACAGCGTCGCGGAGGCCGACGGCGGCGACGGCTACGACCACACCAACCCGCTCGGCGCCGGCAACTACCTCGGCATGTGCGACTCCTCCAACGAGGACCAGTACTACGAGGGCTGGGGCTGCAACGACAAGCTCATCGGCTACTACAACTTCGAGGACCCGGAGAACCCCGCCTCCGACCCGTTCGACGACGTCTACGACGACGACGGCCACGGCAGCCACACCGGCAGCACCACGGCCGGCAACCAGGTCGAGGCCACGGCGTACGCCGCGAAGGGCACCGAGCACGAGTTCTCGGTGACCTCGAAGATCAAGGGTGTCGCCCCGCACGCCAACGTGATCGGCTACGACGTCTGCGACGGCGGCTGCCAGGGCTACTCGATCGTCACCTCGATCGAGCAGGCCATCACCGACGGCGTCGACGTGATCAACTACTCCATCGGCTCGAGCGCCGCCTCCAGCCCCTGGACCGACCTCGACGCCATCGGGTTCCTCAACGCCCGCGCGGCCGGCATCCACGTCGCCACGTCGGCCGGCAACGACGGTCCCGGTGCCGCCACCCTCGGCAGCCCGGGCGACGTCCCGTGGATGACGACGGTCGGCGCGACCACGCACGACCGCAAGTACGTCGCCTCGGTCACCGGCATCACCGCGACCGACGCTGCCACCCGGCCCGACATCACGGGCGCCGGTCTGTCCGGCGCCACCGACGGTGCGTTCCCGGTCGTCTACGCGGGCTCCGCTCCCTACAACAACGCCCGGTGCAGCCAGCCCGACGACGAGACGCCGGTCGGCGCCTTCCCGGCGGGCACGGACCTGTCCGGCCTCATCGTGCTCTGTGACCGCGGTGGCAACGGACGCGTCGAGAAGGGCGAGAACCTCGCCGAGCTCGGCGCCGAGGGCATGATCCTGGCCAACGACCAGGCCAGCGGCACCTCGCTCAACGGTGACGCCCACGCCCTCCCGGCCGCGCACATCACCTACGCCGACGGCGTCGCGCTGAAGGCGTTCATGGCCGCCCACCCGGGCACCAAGGCCGCCCTGTCCGGCTCGGTGGCCGACATCAAGGACGCCAACGGCGACATCATGGCCGCGTTCTCCAGCCGCGGCCCCAACCGGTCGGTCTCCTCGATCAGCCCGTCCGTCTCGGCCCCCGGCGTGGACATCCTCGCCGCTGCCGGCACGGACAACAGCGTCGAGTGGCACTTCATCTCCGGCACCTCGATGGCCAGCCCGCACACCGCGGGTGCCCTCGCGCTGCTCAAGGGGGTCCAGCCCGCCTGGACCCCGGCGGAGTCCCAGTCCGCGCTGATGACGACGGCCGAGCGTGACATCACCGACAACGACGGCACCAAGGCCGACTGGTTCGACATGGGCTCGGGTCGCATCGAGCTCCGTCGCGCCGCGAAGGCCGGCCTGGTGCTCGACGAGACGCTCGCCGGCTACCAGGGTGCCAACCCGGCCGTCGGTGGCGACGTCCGCGCGCTCAACACCGCCAGCATGGCGGACGACGAGTGCCTGCAGACGTGTGACTGGACGCGGACCTTCACCGGCACCTCGACCGGTGTCGGCACCTGGAGCGTCTCGGTGGAGAACCTGTCCCCCGGCCTGACGCTGTCGACCGACAAGACCAGCGTCGCGGTCACCGACGGCGGCGACGTCGACGTGACGGTCACCGCTCAGCTCGGCCCGGACGTCGCGACCGACACGTGGCTGTTCGGCACCCTGGTGCTGACGCCGCCCTCCGGCTCGCAGGCCCCGGTGGCCCACCTCCCCGTCGGCGTCCTGCCGTCGGCCGGCGTGCTGCCCACCTCGATCGACATCACGACCCGTCGTGACGCCGGGTCGCAGGTGGAGGAGGGTCTCGAGGCGATCGCGATCTCCGACCTGCAGGTCGAGGCCAGCGGCCTGGTGCCCGAGGACAAGGTCAAGCTGACCATCCCGCAGGACACCACCAACCCCAACGCGTTCGACGGCAACGGCACGCACGTCGAGGAGCTCGACGTGCCTGCCGGCGCCACGAGCCTCATCGCCGAGCTCCAGAACCCGACCGCTCCCGACTTCGACCTCTACGTCGGGACGGGCGAGGTCTCGGAGGCCAACGTGGTGGCGTCGAGCGCCAGTGCCGGCTCCAACGAGCGGGTCGAGATCGCCGACCCCGAGCCGGGCACCTACTGGGTGCTGGTGCAGAACTGGCAGGCATCGCCCTCCGGCACCGACACCACCGACCTGGTGACCGCCGTGGTCGCCGGCGACCAGGGCAACCTGCGCGCCGAGGGCCCTGACGGTGCCCTGCCCGCCGCCACACCGTTCTCGATCCGCACCTTCTGGGACGAGGACGCCATGGAGGCCGGGCAGACCTGGCACGGCACGCTCACGCTCGGCACCTCGTCCGCGAACCCGGGCGACATCGGTGTCGTGCCCGTGGTCGTCAGGCGGATCGAGGACGACGTGACCAAGACGTCGGACGTGACCGAGGCGGGGCCGGGTGACACCGTCACCTACACCGTCGAGGTGGCGCCCAACGTCACCCGCGAGGACCTCACCTACTCGATCACCGACACCCTGCCGGCAGGGGCGACGTACGTCGAGGGCTCGGCCACCGACGGCGCCACCTACGCCGACGGCAAGGTGACGTGGAGCGCGGACCTGCCCTCCACCTACGGCGAGCAGGGCACGTACGACATCACCACCAGCAAGACCGACACGTCGTGCGTCAACCCGTTCTCGGGCAGGGCCGACTACACCGACCTGCTCACCGCCACGGGTGGCGCGCTGAAGGCCGACCCCGCGATCTCCGGCGACAGCAAGCTGTGGAACGCCTTCACCTCGACCGACCTCGGCCTCTACGGCGAGGCGTTCCGGGGTGTCGGCTACACCGACGACGGCTTCCTGGTCTACGGAGGGGCGGACAACTGGGCCCAGACCAACGCCGACGAGCCGTGGGTCCCCCAGGTCCTGCCCAACCCGGCGCTGCCCAACAACCTCGCTGCGGGCATGTGGCGCGACGGCCAGGTCTTCTACAACGCGGCGGCCAACTCGGGCGTCACCACGGCCCAGACGGGCTCCGGCCTGAGGATCATCGAGTGGGACAACCACGGTGGCTGGAACGCGCCGGGCGACTCCCTCGACATGCAGGTCTTCCTGCAGGAGGGCAGCAACGACCTGGTGTGGGTCTACGACGACATCAAGGCCGACCTGTCGGAGGTGACCGTCGGCACGGAGAACGCCGACGGCACCAACGGGCAGGCGCTGGTCAACAAGGCCGACGTGGGCACGAAGATCACCAACGGGACCGTCGTGTGCATGACCTACGAGTCGGCACTCGGCGACCCGGTGTCGTTCACCTACCAGGTGACCGTCGACGGTGACGTCCACGAGCGCCAGCGGCTGGTCAACGAGGCCGTCCACACCACGAGCGACCCCGGCGCCAAGCCGGCGTCGGTCACCAACACGGTCGTGGTGAAGGGCGCCTCCGAGCGCAGCGAGGTCGCACTGTCGATCAACCCGAACCGCATCGAGACCGGTCAGACGACCGCGGCCACCGCCACGGTCTTCAGCGCGGGTGAGACGGTCGCCACGGGGTCGGTCGAGTTCTGGGCGGGCACCCGCCTGGTCGGCACCGCCCCTCTCGACGCGGCGGGCAAGGCCACGGCCACGCTGAGCGGGTTCCCCACGGCCGGGACCATCCCGGTCACCGCGAAGTACCTCGGTGACAGCGCCAACCTGGGCAGCATCTCGGACCCGGTCAACCTGGTGGTCTCGGCCCCCGGCGCCCCGGCTCCGAAGGTGAAGTCGCGGCTCGAGGTGGACGCCCCGAAGGTGATCAAGCAGGGCAAGAAGGCCAAGCTCAGGATCGCCGTGTCCGCTCCGAAGGTGGTGCCCACCGGCACGGTGGAGGTCACCGTCAAGGGCGCGCTGGAGAAGAAGACCTGGACGCTGACGCTCAACCGGTTCGGCAAGGCGCAGCTCGTCCTGCCGAAGGCCCGGAAGGTCGGCAAGATCAAGGTCAAGGTCGAGTACCTCGGTGACGCCGCGGTGCTCGGGTCCAAGGACCGGCTGAAGATCAGGGTCGCGAAGAAGTGACCTGATCCTCACCTCTCCACACGACGAGGGGCCGGCGGTGGTGACACCGTCGGCCCCTTCGTCATGTCCGGAACATCCCCGTGGACCGTGCCGTCAGACTGCCATGATGACCTCGAGCCGTCGCCTCGCCCTGCTGCTCGCGTCGAGCGCCCTGCTCGCGTCGTGCGGCGCACCCGACGAGGGTGCCGACCGGCCGACGACCGACCCGCCCGTCGCCGAGGAGACGACCGTGGACCCCACCACCAGCCCGTCGGGCACCCCCGCCCCCCGCGACGTCGTACGCGCGGTGGACGACCTGTCCGCCAGCCTCGGCGTCGATGCCGACGAGGTCGAGGTGATCTCGGTGGAGGAGGTCACCTGGCGCGACGGCAGCCGCGGCTGCGCCCAGCCCGGGATGGCCTACACCCAGGCGCTGATCGACGGATCACGGATCACGCTCCGGGCCGGGGGCCGGACCTACGAGTACCACTCCGGCGGCAGCCAGCCACCCGCGCGCTGCGACAAGCCGACCCAGTAGAACCCGGTAGACCCCGGTAGACGCACCACGGCCCGCCACCCCTGAGGGGCGGCGGGCCGTGGTGTGTGGTGCGTCGGTCGCGTCAGGCGGGGACGACGTTGAGGGCCACCGTGGCGGACACCTCGTCGTGCAGCTTGACGGTCACCTCGTGGGCGCCGAGCGACTTGATCGGGTTGACCACCACGATGGTGCGGCGGTCGACCTTCTCGCCGGAGACGGCCGTGATGGCGTCGGCGATCTCGGTGGTGGTGACGGCGCCGAACAGGCGACCGCCCTCACCGGCACGGACCTTCACGTTGACCGCGTTGGCCTCGAGCTTGGCCTTGACGTCCTTGGCGTGGTCCTCGTCGCGCACCGCGCGAGCGGTGCGGGCGGCCTTGATCGACTCGATGGTCTTCTCGCCGCCGCGGCTCCAGCGGATGCCGAGGCCACGCGGGACGAGGTAGTTGCGGCCGTAGCCGTCCTTGACCTCGACCACGTCACCGGGGGCACCGAGGCCGTCGACCTCCTGAGTGAGGATGAGCTTCATGTCCCGTGCTCCTCTCAGCGACCGGTGGACGTGTAGGGCAGCAGCGCCAGCTCGCGCGCGTTCTTGACGGCGATGGCCACGTCGCGCTGGTGCTGGACGCAGTTGCCGGTCACGCGACGGGCGCGGATCTTGCCGCGGTCGGAGATGAACTTGCGGAGCAGGGTGGTGTCCTTGTAGTCGACACCGGTCGCCTTCTCCTTGCAGAACTGGCAAACCTTCTTCTTGGGCTTGCGCAGAATTGCCTTGGCCATTGTGGTGCTCCCTTTCAGTGAGCCCGGCCCTGAAGGCAATCAGGGACGGAATGGAATTTCGGAATGTCTTGCTTGATGTGTCGGATCACGGTTGCCGGGTTTCGATACGCCCTGGTCACGGCTTCGCGAGCTCAGCCGTGCGGGCTACTCAACCTGGCGACCTGACACGGCTTCGCAGGCCCAGCCGCGGGTCCCTCAGAACGGCGGCTCGTCGTTGCCGCCGTTGACCCCGGGCGTGGCCCACGGGTCGTTGGCCGGCGCGGACTGGCCGCCACCCTGGGACTGGCCACCTTGGGACTGGCCGCCCTGGGACTGACCGCCCCAGCTGCCGCCAGCCTGGCCGCCCTGCGAGGGCGCCGGGCTGGCCCACGGGTCGTCGGCCGGCGCGGACTGCTGCCCGCCACCGCCCGAGTAGCCGCCGCCACCGCCGGCACCGCCGCCACCGGAGTAGCCGCCACCGCCGCCGGACCGGGTCGTCTTGGTGACCTTGGCCGATGCGGAACGCAGCGACGGGCCGACCTCCTCGACGTCGATCTCGAAGACGGTGCGCTTCTCACCCTCGCGGGTCTCGTACTGACGGGACTTCAGGCGACCCTGGACGATCACGCGCATGCCCCGCTGGAGGGACTCGGCGACGTTCTCCGCGGCCTGGCGCCAGACAGCGCAGGAGAGGAACAGCGTGTCGCCGTCCTTCCACTCGTTGCTCTGGCGGTCGAAGGTGCGCGGCGTCGACGCGATCCGGAAGTTGGCCACGGGGGCCCCCGAGGGGGTGAACCGCAGCTCCGGGTCGTCGACGAGGTTGCCGATCACGGTGATGGTGGTCTCGCCTGCCATGAGGTCTCCTCAGAAAGTCCTGCTGCTGTGCCGGTTGATCCGGGGTGCTCCCGGTGATGCGCCCATCAAACAGGCACTCACCGACAGCGGGAAGGGTGTTTCCACAGATGCCCGGGAGGGCGATCAGTGGGCGTCGGGACGCATGACCTTCGTGCGCAGGATCGACTCGTTCAGCGTGAGCTGGCGGTCGAACTCCTTGACCGTCGCGGGCTCGGCCGTCAACGAGATGACGGCGTAGATGCCCTCGGCGTTCTTCTTGATCTCGTACGCCATCCGGCGACGACCCCACACGTCGAGCGACTCGATCGAGCCACCGTCCTTGCGGATCACGTTGAGGTACTTGTCGAGCGACGGCTCGATGGTGCGCTCGTCGAGACTCGGGTCGAGGATGACCATCACTTCATAGGCACGCATAGCGGTCTCCACCTCCTCTGGGCTAGAGCGGCCACGGGCTTTCCGTGGCAGGAGGGACTGTGCGTTCGCGGCGCGTTACGACGTGGGTCGTGCACCGCGGTCACCCGGGGGCAACCGCAGAAGATTATCAGCGGCGGCCCCCGCGGCTGGAATCCTCGTGGTCCGCCTGTGGAGGAAGGTCCTGCGAGCGCCCGGCCGGTCTAGCGTCGGAGGGTGCGGACCACCTCCTCGCGCACCGCCTCCGAGACCGGCACCTGGACCGACCTGGTGGTGGCGGGCCGCTACCGACTGCTCGACCAGGTCGGCTCCGGCGGGATGGGTTCGGTGTGGCGCGCGCACGACCTGCGCACCGGTCAGGACGTCGCCCTGAAGGTGCTCGGGCGCCACAGCTCGACGCTGCTGGCCCGGTTCGTGCGCGAGCAGGCCGTCCGGGTGCGGCACCCGCACGTGGTGGCGCCGCACGGCTGGGCTGCGGAGGACGACCTCGTCGTGCTCGCCATGGAGCTCGTGGCCGGCGGGTCGGTGGCCGACCTGCTGCGCGAGCACGGCCCGCTCGACGCCGGCACCTGCGCGCTGCTGGTCGAGCAGCTGCTGCTGGGCCTGGCGGCCGTCCACGCAGCCGGCCTCGTGCACCGCGACGTCAAGCCCGCCAACCTCCTCCTCGAGGCGACGGACGACGGGCCGCCCCACCTGCGCCTCGGGGACTTCGGGGTGGCCGCCCCGGTCGCCGACCGCCGCTTCACCACGGTGCCCGGAGCGATCGGCACCGACGGCTACATGGCGCCCGAGCAGGCGCGGGGTGCACCGCCGGAGCCGACCCAGGACCTCTACGCGGTGGGTCGGGTGGCACTCGAGCTCGTCACCGGTGAGGCGCCCGCTCGCCAGGACGTCGTTCCCTCGCACCCGCTGCGCCCGCTCGTCGAGCGGCTGCTGGTCGCCGATCCCGAGCAGCGCATCGCGACGGCCGAGGCGGCGCTGCGACTGCTCCGCCGGCTGCCGGTCCCGCCGCCGGCGGGGCCACCGGTGCCCGACCGGCTGGGTCCGCGTCCGGGTGGACGGCGTACGACATCAGGGTCGGGAGCGGTCGTCGACTGGCTCGGCTGGGCCGCGGTCGCCGGCCTGTTCGGCGTGGTCGTCGGGTGTCTGTGGGTGCTCCTAGGCTGGACGCCATGAGCCCCTCCCCCTCCACCTCCCTCTCGATCGGCGCCCACGTCGAGCAGACCGACCCGATCGCCGAGGCGCTGGCGCGGGAGACGTCGCTCGTGCAGTTCTTCCTCGGTGACCCGCAGGGCTACAAGGGTCCCGAGATCCGCTTCGCCGGCGGGGCGGAGGCGCTGCGCGCGGCTGCCGCGGAGGCGGGCGTCGACCTCTACGTCCACGCTCCCTACATCGTCAACGTCGCCACGACCAACAACCGGATCCGGATCCCGAGCCGCAAGCTGCTCCAGCAGCACATGGACGCCGCGGCGGAGATCGGGGCGAAGGGCCTGATCGTGCACGGCGGCCACGTCAACAAGGACGACGACCCGTCGGTGGGCTTCGACAACTGGCGCAAGGCGATCGACGCCACCGACATCAAGATCCCGCTGCTCATCGAGAACACCGCCGGCGGCGACAACGCGATGGCTCGCCACCTCGACCGCATCGCCGGGGTGTGGGACGCGATCTCCGCTGCCGAGGGCGCCGACGACGTCGGGTTCTGCCTCGACACCTGCCACGCCTGGGCCGGTGGCATCGAGCTCGGCGACGCGGTGGAGAAGGTTCGCGGCATCACCGGCCGCATCGACCTCGTCCACGCCAACGACTCGCGCGACACGTTCGGCTCCGGCGCCGACCGCCACACCAACTTCGGGCAGGGCCACCTGCCCGCCGACGAGTTCGCCGGCGTGGTGCGCGAGGCCGGAGCCCCCGTCATCTGCGAGACGCCGGGCGGTGCGACGGAGCACCAGGCCGACTTCGCCTGGCTCCGCGAGCACCTCTGATCAGTCGACCGGCTCGGCCGTGACCACCACGTTGCTGCGGTACTCGGTGCCGTCCCAGTCCTCGCAGGTGATGAGGACGAGCCGCGGCGGCCCGGTCCGACCGAACAGGTCGGCGCTGCGCCGGGCCAGCTCGTCGCGGCTCAGCACCTCGACCGACGCGACCCGGTAGGCCAGGTCGTCGGACGGCGAGCGCACCAGCACCCGGTCACCGGGAGCCAGGTCGTCGAGATCGTCGAACGCTCCGCCCCCGGTGTGCACGGTGTGCCCCGTGACCACGGCGGCACCCTCGGCGGCACCGGGTCGGGCGCCGTCGGACCACCAGCCGACCTGCTGCGGGTCCGACGGCGGGGTCAGCGCCCCGTCCTCGGCCCGGATGGGCGTCACCGGCGCCTGCACCCCGATCGCCGGTACGACGAGCGCCTCGGGTCGGACGCCGGCCGCGGGCGTCGCCGGGGCGGACTGGGCGTCCGACCGAGCGGGCGACGAGGTCCCGGACGGTCCCGCCACCCGGATCACCGGTGGGGGCGCGGCCGGCGCTCCCGTGTCCGGCGCGGCCGGCGTCGCCTCGAGCGCGCCGCCTGCCAGGAACAGCCCACCCACGACCAGCGCGGATGCGGCTGCTCCCAGCAGGAGCGACGTCAGGCGACGGCGAGGGTCAGCCACGGAGGCGGTGCCACCCCAACCGGGCAGCCGCCCCACCGATCAGGACCATCAGCAGCCCGAGCAGCACCTGCACGGGGCTGGGTCCGACAGGAGTCGAGCCCTCGACTCCCGCGTTGACCGCCGTCGGGACCTGCTGCGACTGCGGGGCCGAGGAGGCCGGGCCGGTCCCGCCCTGGTTGGCACCCGGACCTGCGTTGTTGTCACCTCCGGAGGCCTGCACCCCCAGCACCTCGGGCGACTCGGTGTCCTCGGACTCCTGCGGCTGCTGCGTCGGTGACGTCGTCGCGGGCGTGGTCGGCGGTGTCGTCGGCGGAGTGGTCGGCGGGGTCGTCGGCGGGGTGGTCGGCGGGGTCGTCGGCGGGGTCGTCGGCGGTGTCGTCGGCGGGGTCGTCGGCGGGGTGGTCGGCGGTGTCGTCGGCGGTGTCGTCGGCGGTGTGGTCGGCGGTGTCGTCGGCGGGGGCGGCGGCGGAGGAGGCGGGGTGCCGCAGCCCTGGACCCAGAAGACCTTGTGCTTCACGGTCGCACCGTTGGACTCGGGCGTGTTGATGGTGAGCTTCACGTGGTAGCCCTGCTGCGGGTGGGGCGCACCGGTGAAGGACAGGGTGTAGGCCTGCGATCCGTCGATCCCGCCGTTTCCTGCCCCGGCTCCGGGGTCGTTGTCGAGCTGGACGGTGGTGTCGCCGGCGACGGTCATGCCGACGCCGGTGGTCGGTGCCTGCTCCTCGAAGAGGACGGTCGAGACCACGTTGGCGTCGAAGCCGTACCACTCGAGCTGGAAGGTGCAGCCGACGTGCGGGTGGTTGTTCGGGATGGCGTCGATGTCGCCGTCAGGGGCGACCTTCACCGTGCCGTTGTTGCCCTGCGGGCCGGCGGCGTTGGCGAGGGGGGAGCCGGCAACGGCTCCGAGGCAGACGAGGGCGGCGAGCCCCAGTCGTGGGGCAAGGCGATGGCGATCGATCGAGTTCATGCTGGTGTCCCCCAAGGGTGAGTGCGGCGCGAGGTGCGCCGTCGAAGAGAGGAGTACGGACGACCTCGTCCCCACGGGCCGCTCCGCTCCCCTACTTGTGCAACGTCCTCCGGTACCCGCGTGGTACGGCCCGCTAGCACAATCGGGCCAACCTTGCGCCCGTCTTGACCGTCTCCTGACGAACTGCGGGATACCTCGCACCAACGCCCGCCCGTGCGGGTGGGGTCGGTCGCGGTGTCGTCGGCGTACGTCTGTCAAGAAACTCCTGCGCCTCGCGCAACCAAACCGGTGCCGTCCGCGTCTTCAATGGTGCGGGGACCAGACACGTACGGGGGTCGTGTCTGGTCCCTTGTAGCCTTTCCGGGGTGACGACCCCCCTGACGCTGCGACCGATCTCCGCCCAGCAGCACCACGACCTCATCGCGAGCCGGTCGTCCGCCAGCTTCCTCCAGACCCCCGGCTGGGCCAGCGTGAAGGCCGAGTGGCGGGCCGAGTCCATCGGCTGGTTCCGCGGCGCCGAGGTCGTGGGCGCCGCCCTCGTCCTCTACCGCCAGCTGCCCAAGGTCCGGCGCTACCTGGCCTACCTCCCCGAGGGCCCGGTCATCGACTGGTCCGACGACGACCTCGGCTCGTGGCTCGCACCGATGGTCGCCCACCTCAAGAAGCAGGGTGCCTTCGCCGTGCGGATGGGCCCACCCGTGGTCACCCGGCGATGGTCCGCCGAGCAGGTCAAGGCCGGCATCGCCGACGAGTCGGTGCGCCGCCTCGGCGACGTACCTCCCCTCGACCGCACCCAGGACGGCGCCTGCGTCATCGCGCAGCTGCACGAGCTGGGGTGGCAGCAGCAGTCGGCGGAGGGCGGCTTCACCGCGGGGCAGCCGCAGTTCAACTTCCAGGTCCCGCTGGTCGACGAGGACGGGCAGCCGCGCTCGGAGGCCGACGTCCTCGCCGGGATGAACCAGCTCTGGCGGCGCAACATCAAGAAGGCCGACAAGGCCGGCGTCGAGGTCGCGCTCGGCGACCGCACCGACCTCAAGGCGTTCCACGACCTCTACGTCCACACCGCCGAGCGCGACCACTTCACCCCGCGCCCGCTCTCCTACTTCGAGACGATGTACGACGCCCTCGCCGCCGAGGACCCCGACCGCATCCAGGTCTGGCTCGCCCGCCACGAGGGTGACCTCGTGGCGGCAACGATCGGGATCCGCGTCGGCACGCACGCCTGGTACTCCTACGGCGCGTCGTCCACCGAGAAGCGCGAGGTCCGCGGCTCCAACGCCGTCCAGTGGGCGATGATGCGCCACGCCCTCGACGCCGGGGCCCACGTCTACGACCTGCGCGGCATCACCGAGACCCTCGACGCCGACGACTCCCACGTCGGGCTGATCCAGTTCAAGGTCGGCACGGGCGGGCAGGCCGTCGAGTACGCCGGCGAGTGGGACCTCCCGGTCAACCGCGCCATCTACAAGGCCTTCCAGCTCTACCTGGCCCGGCGCGGGTGAGGGCATGAGCGAGCGCAGCGAGCGAGTCATCGGGCGCAGCGCCATCCGTGCCTCGTGCGCGCACGGAGCGAAGCGAGTACGCGCATGAGCCTCAGCCTCACGGTGGACGGCGAGCGCTGGCGCTCGCACCTGCTCCGCACCGTCCGCACCCATCCCGGGATCGTGCCGGTCGCCAAGGGCAACGGCTACGGACTGTCGGTCGCCCGCCTCGCCCGGCGGGCGCAGTGGCTCGCCGACCACGTCGACGACACCGGCGCGGCGGTCGACATGATCGCCGTCGGCACGTACGACGAGGTGGCGGAGGCCGCGAGCCGCTTTGCGGGCGACCTCCTCGTGCTCACGCCGTGGCGCCCGTTCGGTGCGGCGCTCGACCTCGACGCCCGGCTCGCCGCCCGGGTCGTGCACACCGTCAGCCGCCCCGACGACCTGTCCGCCCTGCGCGAGCGCGACCCCGACGCCCGGTTCGTGCTCGAGCAGCTGACCTCGATGCTGCGCCACGGGATGACGCGCCGCGACCTCGCCGCCGCGGCCACGGCGCTCGGGTCAAGACGGAGCGGCCTGCGCGGCGTGGCGATGCACCTCCCGCTCAACACCACCTCGCACCTCGGCGAGGTGAGTCGGCTGATCAACGACGTCGTGGCCTCCGGGCTGCCGACCCGCACCGTCTTCGTCTCGCACCTCACCGAGGCCGAGCTGGGCCGGCTCGCGACCACCTACCCGGACTTCACCGTCCGTCCCCGCATCGGCACCGACCTGTGGCTCGGCGACCGCGGCGCCCTGTCGGTGACCGCGACGGTCCTCGACGTGCACGAGGTCGAGCGCGGCGACACCTTCGGCTACCGCGGCCGCAGTGCACCCAAGCAGGGCCACATTGTCGTGGTCAGCGGTGGCACCGCCCACGGCATCGGCCTCGAGGCACCGACCGGCGACCAGTCCCTGAAGGCGCGCGCGGCGACCCTGGCCCGGGGTGGCCTGGACGCCGTCGGCTTCGTCCGCTCGCCGTTCTCGATCGACGGCAAGCAGCGCCTCTTCGCCGAGCCGCCCCACATGCAGGCGTCGATGCTGTTCGTCCCGTCAGGGGCGCGGGTCCCGTGCGTCGGCGAGGAGATCGAGGTCCGGGTCCGCTTCACCGCGACCGACTTCGACCGGGTCGTCATCGCCTGACCCGGCGTCGCGCAGCACCGCCACCACCAGCCAGGCCAGCCCGACGACCCGCAGCAGGACCGCCAGCCAGTAGGCGCGCGAGTCGTCGGCGACGGTCGGCACGAGGGCCTCGCCGACGTACCACCCGGTGAGGACCCAGCTGAGGAGGTGGAGCGCCTGCCACACCAGCAGGTCGCGCCAGCGGCGTACGGCGATCGCGGCGAGCGGCAGCACCAGCAGCGCGGTCTCGGGCGGGGCCGACGGCGCCACGACGAGTGCCGCGGCGAGCAGGACCAGGCCGGCGCGGGCGGTCGTGAGCGGGGTGGGACGCCCGGCCCGCCGGACCAGCCACCACACGGCGCCCGCCGCCAGGCCGAGGACCACGACCTGGACGACGGTGCGTGTCGTGGTGGACGCGCCGGGGCCCGTCCGGGCGAGGAGGAACCAGATCGACCCGATGTCGGGAGTCTCCGCGGTCGCCCGGCCGGGAAGGGTGACGACCACATAGGCCGCGGCGGCGGCGAGCAGCGCGTCGACACGGTCGCGGGTGCGACCGCCCACGGCGACCACGCCCACGAAGGCGACGGCGACCGGCAGCGCGAACGCCGCCCCCACACCGGCTCCGACTCCGGCGAGCCACGTGCGGCCCGTGGTCCAGCCCCACAGCAGCAAGGCCACGCCGACGGCCGCCACCAGCTCCCACGACAGCCAGTGGACGAGGAGCACGGGAGCAATCGCCCACCCGGCCGCCGCCCAGGGTCGGCGCGCGTCGACGCGGACGAGCAGCGCGGTGGCCAGCAGGGCGAGGGCGGCGAGGACGACGGCGAGGACCGCCGCGGTCGCCACGGCTCCGGTGCCGGGCAGCCACTCGGCCGCTCGCTGCAGCCAGGTGGCCACCCGCGGCGGAGCCCCGGCGTCGACCGACGTGCCGGCGAGGTCGGTCCAGCACAGCTCGGCGTAGGGCTGGTGCTCGTTGCCCCACCCGGTCGGCACGCACGCCGTCTTGCTCACCATGCCGGCGGCGAGCGTGAGCGCCGTGGCGCCGGTCAGCACGCGCGCAGCGCTCCACCACCGGTGCCCGCCGGCGTGGTCGCCCAGTGGGCCGCCGACGACCTCCGACATCGCCGCGGCGACCGGGTCGGTGCGCGTGGGCGCGTCGTGGTCACCGGTGTCGACCTCGGGCGAGGGGCGGTCGCGGTGTTCCACCGTCGTGCTCAGCGGCGGAGGTCGGCCAGCGGCTGGCGCGGCTGGAAGCGCCCGCTCGGCGGCGGGGTGGTCGGCGGCGGGGTGGTCGGCGGCGGGACCGTCTCGGTCGGAGGGGGCGGGGGCGGCGTCGTCGGGGGCGGCGTCGTCGGGACGGGCGTCTCGGTCGGGACGGGAACCTCGGTCGGAACCGGCGTCTCCGTCGGGGTCTCGGTAGGAGTCTCCGTCGGCGTCTCGGTGGGCGGGCCGGCGGACTCGGTCGGCGTGTTGGACGGCTGCGGCGCGGACGAGGACGGCGGCGGGGGCGGCGGCGGGGTGTAGTCGTGGCCCTCGTCCGGCGCGTCACCGTCGACGTAGACCGGCTCGGGGAAGTCCTCGACGTCCTTGCCCTCCATCACCCGTCCCATGATCGAGGTCCAGGTCTTGGCGGGGTAGTTGCCACCGAAGTAGCCGGACTTGCCGTCGGAGCTGGTCGGCAGCCACAGGTCGGCACCGTCGGGCCGCGGGACGTCGAGCCCCTCGCGACCCTTGCCGCGGACGTACATCACCGCGGTCGAGATCTGCGGGGTCATGCCGACGAACCACGAGGAGGAGACCTCGTCGTCGTCGTTGGTGGCCGTGCCGGTCTTGCCCGCCGCGGGGCGATCGAGGGCCAGTGCCTCGGTGCCCGACCCTGACTGGACGACCTGCTGCAGCGCGTAGGTCACGTCGGCCGAGATGTCGGGGTCGACGGTCTCCTTGCTGCGCGGCTTGGCCTCGTAGAGGACCTCGCCGCTCTGGTCGACGACCTTCTGCAGGACGTGGACCTCGTTGCGGACACCGTTGTTGGCGAGGGTCGCGTAGGCGTTGGCGATGTTGATCGGGCTGACCTGGGCCGTGCCGAGGGTGACGCCGACGTTCTCCTGGAAGTCGATCGAGCGGCGCGGGATGCCCCACCGCTCCGTCTCGTTGCCGGGGATGCCGAGGTCCTCGGCGGCCTGGATGACCTTCTGGGGACCGTCGTCCATCGAGTCGACCATGTCGATGAAGGCAGTGTTCACGGAGTTCTCAGTGGCGTCGGTCATGGACACGGCCGAGCCGTAGTCGGTGTCGCCCTGGTTGCTGAACTCGGTGCCGGCGACGTCGATGGGGCTGTTGCCCTCGAAGGTGTCGTTGAGCGAGAACCCGTCGCGGATGGCCGCGACGTCGGTGGCTGCCTTCATCGTCGAGCCGGCCATGCCACCGGCGACCGCCCAGTTGATCTGGGACTCCAGGTAGTCCTGGCCACCGTAGAAGCCGAGCAGCTCGCCGGTCGCGGTGTCGACGGTGGCGGCGCCGATGTGCAGGTCCTTGTTGCCGGCCGGGCCGGGCATGCCGGCGTCGGGGCGCTGCTCGTCGACGGCCTCCTCGACGTCGGTCATCACCTGCGGGTCGAACGTGGTGGTGATGCGCAGGCCACCGCCGTCGATCTCGTCCTCGGTGGCGATGCCGCGGGCGAGGATCTCCTGCTTGACGAGCGCGAGCATGTGGCCCCGCTGGCCGCCGAACTGGCTCTGCGCCGCGATCTTGGGGAACTTCGGCAGCTTCTTCAGCGCCTTGTCACGCTGCTCCGGCGTGATCGTCTCCATCTCGGCCATGCTGTCGAGGACGTAGGAGTAGCGGCCCTTGAGGTCGTCCTTGGCCTCCTTGCCGTTGGCCGGGTCGTACTTCGAGGGGTTGTTGAGCACCGTGGCGAGCACGGCGGACTCACGCAGGTTGAGGTCCTTGGCCGGGTGGTCGAAGTAGGCCTCGGAGGCGGCCTCGATGCCGTACGCGCCGCGACCGAAGTAGATGGTGTTGAGGTAGCCCTCGAGCACCTCTTCCTTGCTCAGCTCCTGCTGGATCTTCAGCGACACGACCGCCTCGCGGATCTTGCGCTTGTAGCTCTGCTCGCTGGTCAGGTAGAGGATCTTGACGTACTGCTGGGTGATCGTGGACGCACCCTGCCGGTCGTTGCCGCGGGCGTTGGAGAAGAGGGCGCGCGCGATGCCCTTCGGGTCGATGCCCTTGTCGGTCCAGAAGGTCTGGTTCTCCGCGGCGACCACCGCGTCCTGCATGGACTCGGGCATGTCGCCCAGCGGGATCGAGACCCGGTTCTGGTCCTCGTAGTAGGTGCCGAGCTGCTGCTCACCGTCGCGGTAGTAGACGAAGGTGGTCTGCGCCTCGAAGTCCTCGTTGGGCTCCGGGATGCTGATCGCCTGGTAGAGGACCACGACGACTCCGCCGAGGACCAGGGCACCGACGACGCCCACGATCGCCAGGATCTTCGCGACCCGGGCCGCCCGCTGCTTGCCGGTGCGCCTCGCCTGGGGCCGTCGTGTCTGGGCCTTGCCGTCGGCCCGCCGCTTCTTAGCACTCACAGGGCAACAGGGTACGGGGAGGGGTACGACAACCCCGATTCGTCGTGCCCGGATATATCGGTACGATAGGTCACATGGCACGTCGTGGCGACACCATCGAGCTCGCAGTCCTCGGACTGCTGCACGAGGGACCCATGCACGGCTACGAGCTCCGCAAGCGGCTCAACCTCATGCTCGGGTGGGGTCGCGTGCTGTCCTACGGCTCGCTCTACCCCGCGCTGAAGAAGATGCTCCGCGCCAACCTCATCACCGAGGTCGCGGCTCCTGCCACGGCGTCCACCCGGCGCCCGCGCATCACCTACGAGGTCACGCCCGCCGGCAACGAGCACTTCCAGCGACTCATGACCGAGGTCGGCCCCACCGCGTGGGAGGACGACAACTTCGACATCCGGTTCGCGTTCTTCTCCTCCACCGACATGGAGATCAGGCTCCGCGTCCTGGAGGGACGCCGCTCGCGGCTGCAGGAGCGGCTCGCGCGCGTGCAGGGAGAGCTCGAGCGCACCCAGGCCGAGGTCAACCGATACGCCGCCGAGCTCCAGCGCCACGGGGTGGAGTCGGTGGAGCGCGAGGTGCGGTGGCTCTCGGACCTGATCCAGGCCGAGCGCAGCGACGTACGTCCCGCACCGGCACCAGCACCAGCACCAGCACCGACCACGAACGACTGAACACCTTCAACCAGCCACAACCAGCCAGCACGACCAGCGATGAGAAGGAGAGCCCCATGGGTTCGGTACGAGTAGGGATCGTGGGAGTCGGCAACTGCGCCACCTCCCTCATCCAGGGCGTTGAGTACTACAAGGACGCGGACCCGACCGGGACCGTCCCCGGGCTCATGCATGTCGTCTTCGGTGACTACCACGTCAAGGACGTCGAGTTCGTGGTCGCCTTCGACGTCGACGACAAGAAGGTCGGCAAGGACCTGTCCGAGGCCATCAACGCCTCGGAGAACAACACGATCAAGATCGCCGACGTCCCGACGCTCGGCGTCGAGGTCAAGCGCGGCCCGACGCTCGACGGCCTCGGCAAGTACTACCGCCAGACCATCGAGGAGTCCGGCGCCGACCCGGTCGACGTGGTCCAGGCGCTCAAGGACGCCGAGGTCGACGTCCTCGTCTCCTACCTCCCGGTGGGCTCCGAGGAGGCCGACAAGTTCTACGCCCAGTGCGCGATCGACGCCGGCGTGGGCTTCGTCAACGCCCTGCCCGTCTTCATCGCCTCCGACCCCGAGTGGGCCAAGAAGTTCGAGGACGCCGGCGTCCCGATCGTCGGTGACGACATCAAGAGCCAGGTCGGCGCCACCATCACCCACCGCGTGATGGCGAAGCTGTTCGAGGACCGCGGCGTCGCGCTGGACCGCACCTACCAGCTCAACGTCGGCGGCAACATGGACTTCAAGAACATGCTCGAGCGCGAGCGCCTGGAGTCCAAGAAGGTCTCCAAGACCCAGGCCGTGACGTCGAACCTCACCGGCGAGCTCGCCGACAAGGTCAGCGACCGCAACGTCCACATCGGTCCGTCGGACTACGTCGCGTGGCTCGACGACCGCAAGTGGGCCTACGTCCGCCTCGAGGGTCGCGCCTTCGGTGACGTCCCCCTCAACCTGGAGTACAAGCTCGAGGTCTGGGACTCCCCCAACTCGGCCGGCATCATCATCGACGCCGTCCGTGCGGCCAAGATCGCCATGGACCGTGGCATCGGCGGCCCGATCCTCCCCGCCTCGGCCTACCTCATGAAGTCCCCGCCGGTGCAGATGGCCGACGAGCTCGGTCGCGCCGAGCTGGAGAAGTTCATCGCGGGCGAGTGACCCCACCCCTGGCCCCGCGCCAGGTCGACGCAGGCCCCGTCCCCTCCGTGGGGGCGGGGCTGCGTGCTACCGACGGTGGTGCGTACGCTCGCGGCCGTGACCGCACGCACCCCCCTCGTGGTCGGCTTCGACCTCGACCTCACCCTGATCGACACCGCGGCCGGGTTCCGGCAGGTGCTGCTCGCGCTCGGCGCCGAGCTCGGCGTGGACTTCCCGGTCGAGGAGATGACGGCGCGGCTCGGTCCGCCCCTCGACCACCTCCTCGCACCGCACCTGTCGCCGGACCAGGTCGGCCCGGCGGGTGACCGGTTCCGCGCCCTCTACCCCGACCACGCGATCACGACGGTGCCCGCCCTGGCCGGGGCGCACGAGGCGTTCGCCGCGGTGCGCGCCCACGGGGGCCGGGTGCTCGTCGTCACCGGCAAGTACGGCCCCAACGCCCAGCTGCACCTCGACCACCTCGGCCTCGAGGCCGACCACCTCGAGAGCTGGGTGTGGGGCGTGGGCAAGGCCGAGGTCCTGCGCCGGGAGGGAGCGCTGGCCTATGTCGGCGACCACGTGCACGACGTCGAGGGCGCCCGGGCCGCCGACGTGCTCAGCGTGTCGGTGCTGACCGGCGGGTGCACGCGGGCCGAGCTCGAGGAGGCCGGCACCGACGTCGTGCTCGACGACCTGTCGGCCTTCCCGGCCTGGCTCGACGCCGCGGTCCGCGACCGCAGCGCCTGAGACCCGGTCAGGAGCGGGCGGCCCACCAGGCGCGCAGCGCGGCCTCGGCCTGCTCGGGGGTCTGCGGGCCCTCGTCCATCCGCAGCTCGAGGAGGAAGGCGTAGGCCTGGCCCACCTCGCGACCGGGACCGATGTCGAGGACCTGCATGATCTGGTTGCCGTCGAGGTCGGGCCGGATCGAGGCCAGCTCCTCCTCCTCCGACAGCCGGGCGATCCGCTGCTCGAGCGAGTCGTACGTCCGGCGCAGGCGGTCGGCCTTGCGCTGGTTGCGGGTGGTGCAGTCGGCGCGGGTGAGGATGTGCAGCCGCTCGAGCTGGTCGCCGGCGTCGCGGACGTAGCGGCGTACGGCGCTGTCGGTCCACTCCCCCGAGCCGTAGCCGTGGAAGCGCAGGTGCAGCTCGACCAGGCGCGAGACCGCCTCGATGTCGTGGTTGGAGAAGCGGAGCGCCTTCATCCGCTTGCGGGTCAGCTTGGCCCCGACGACGTCGTGGTGGTGGAACGTCACGACACCCCCGGTCTCGAAGCGCCGGGTCCGCGGCTTGCCGACGTCGTGCATGAGCGCGGCGAAGCGGGCGACGAAGTCGGGCCCGCCGCCCAGGCGCTGCTCGAGGTCGATCGACTGCTCGAGGACCGTGAGGGTGTGCTCGTAGACGTCCTTGTGACGGTGGTGCTCGTCTCGCTCGAGGGCGAGGGCGGGCAGCTCCGGAAGGACGTACGACGCCAGGCCGGTCTCGACGAGCAGCGTGAGCCCCAGCCGGGGGTGGGGGGCGCACACCAGCTTCACCAGCTCGTCGCGGACCCGCTCGGCCGAGATGATCTCGATCCGGCCGGCCATCGCGGTCATCGCCTCGACCACCTCGGGCGCGACGGCGAAACCCAGCTGCGCGGCGAAGCGGGCGGCACGCATCATCCGCAGCGGGTCGTCGGAGAAGGAGTCCTCGGGGGTGCCGGGGGTGCGCAGCACCCGCTCGGCCAGGTCGACGATCCCGCCGAACGGGTCGACGAACTCGCGGCCCGGCACCCGCACCGCCATCGAGTTCACGCTGAAGTCGCGGCGACCGAGGTCACCCTCGAGGGAGTCACCGAAGTCGACGTCGGGCTTGCGCGAGGAGGGGTCGTAGCTCTCCGAGCGGTAGGTGGTGATCTCGACCTGCCACGGGCCCTTGCGGCAGCCGATCGTGCCGAAGTCGCGGCCCATGTCCCACACGGCGTCGGCCCAGTCGGAGACGAGGCGCTCGGTGACGTCGGGCCGCGCGGAGGTGGTGAAGTCGAGGTCGTTCTGGAGCCGACCGATCATCGCATCGCGGACCGGTCCGCCGACCAGCGCCAGCTCCTCGCCGGCGTCGCTGAACAGGGTGCCGAGCTCGTCGATGACCGACCCGATGCGGTCCAGCTCCTCGCCGACGCGGCGCTGGATCTCGACGATCGTGAGGGGCTGCAGTGCGGCGTCGGACACGACAGGCCACTCTACGTGCCGGCCGGGTGGTGCCGAACAACTAGCATCGGTGCGTGCCCCGCCCGTCGTCGTTCCGTGCTGCCCTGGCGGGGCTCCTGACCTTCGGCGTCGCGAGCGCGGGTCTCCTCGCGCCCGGTGCGGCCGCGCTCGCCCCCGCTCCTGCCCCAGCTCCTGCCCCCGCTCCTGCCAGGGACGGCGACCCGCTCCTCGTGCACATCGACACCATGAGTCCCGTCCTGCCGGAGAGCGGTGACGTGGAGATCGGCGGGACCGTCACCAACGTCAGCGACGAGACCTTCACGCGGGTCAACCTGCACGCCTTCTCCTCCGAGACGCCCATCCGCGACCCGCTCACGCTCTCCCAGTCGGCCACGATCGACCCCACCCTGTTCGTCGGCGACCGGGTGACCGTGCCCGGCACCTTCGACACCATCGACGAGCTGGCACCGGGAGCGTCCGCCACCTTCAACGACTCCGTGCCCGTCGAGCTCCTGGCCACCTCAGGTGAGCCGGGCATCTACTGGATCGGCATCCACGCCCTCGGCGACAGCTCGGTCCCGCGCGACCTCGTCGCCGACGGCCGGGCGCGCACCTTCATCCCCCGAGTGGCATCAGGAGGCGCCCAGCCACGCGAGGCCTCGGTGATCCTCCCGATCCGCAGCCGCGTGTGGTTCGACGAGGACGGCGCCGTCGCCGGCACCGACCGCTGGGCGAAGCGGCTCGCGGAGGGGGGCAGCCTCGACGGCGTCCTCGACATGGCCGACTCCGCCGGCTCCGCGCCGTACAGCTGGTTGGTGGACCCCGCCGTCCTCCACGCGCTGGCGCGCCTCGCGAACGGCAACCCGCCGCGCACCCTCACCCCCGACCCCAACGTGCCCGGGCAGGAGCCCACACCCGTGGAGCCGCCCGCGGAGGGCGAGGAGACACCGACCACGCCGGGCGAGACGCTCACCCCGACCCAGCCGGTCCCCACCGAGGAGCCGACCGACGAGGAGGCACAGCTGGCGGCCTCCGCCGCGGCGTGGCTGGAGCGGTTCAAGCTGCTCGTGGGCGCGACACCGGTGCTGACGCTGCCCTACGGCGACGTCGACGTCTCCGCGTCGATCCGGAACGACCGCCCCCGCTTCGACCAGGCGGTCGCCCGCGGCGCCGAGGTGATGACCGCCCTGACGCTGCCGTCCCAGCCGACCGTGGCGCCGGAGAACGACCTGCTCAGCCCCGAGGCCGTCGCCGCCATGCCCCTGGGCACGACGATCCTGCTGGGGGACAACGCCTTCGCCATCCCGCCCACCAGCCCCACATCCGTCGTCCGGCTACTGGGGCACGAGGTGGTGGTCACGAGCACCGGCGCGGAGGCGGGCGGACCGGCCCCGACGGCGTCCAACGACCCCCTCGCCCTGCGGCAACGGCTGCTCAGCGAGGCCGCCCTGCGCCTCGAGGCCGACAACACCGCGCCGCTCGTCGTCACCCTGCCGACAGTGTGGCGAGGCGAGGACGCCGCGTCGTTCTTCACCGACCTCGAGCAGTCGTGGCTCGACCTGGTCCCCCTCGGGGACATCGCCGCCCGCACGCCCAAGGGTGTCCCGGCCGCGAGCCTCACCTACACCGACGACGACATCGACGACGAGCTCGGTCCCGAGGCCTTCTCCGCGGCCAACCGCGCCGGCGGGGCCGCCACGCTGCTGGAGCAGGTGGTCATCCCGGTGACGACCATCGAGGCGCAGGTGCGCGACGAGCTGCTGGTCACCCTGTCCGAGCAGCACCGCGAGCGACCCGGGCTGGCCGTCGGCGCGGCCGAACGGGTCGAGGAGTCGATCCGCACCGACCTCGGCAAGGTCGAGATCGAGGCACCCCCGGCGGTCACCCTCTCCAGCGACTCCGGCCCCCTCGGCGTCACGCTCGTCAACGGCCTCGACCAGCCGGTCGAGGTGCAGGTGCAGGTGCGGACCGACGGCGAGCTGACGCTCAGCGGCGGCGGCGTACGACGCCTCGGTCCCGGTGCGCGCAGCGTCGTCCGGTTCGAGGCCACCACCAGCCGGGCGGGCGTGCACAACGTGCGCCTCTCGGTCACCAGCCTCGACGGCGTGCCGCTCGGGTCCTTCGACTCCCTGCCCATCCGGGCTGCCCGGGTGAGCGCGATCATCTGGATCGTGATGGCCCTCGGTGCGCTCGTGCTGTTCGGGATGATCGGCTACCGCCTGCCCGGCCAGATCAGGGCCCGTCGCGCCGAGCTCGCCGCCGCCGACAGCGAGCTCGAGCCCGGTCCGGAGCCCGACCGTGACCCCGAGCCCGACCCGGCAACCGATCCCGAGCCCGACCCCGCGACCGACCTCGAGCCGGCGCCGGCGGACGGACCCGCAGCGGGGACCCCGGCGGTGGAGCGCTCGTGAGCGACCAGAGTGACCAGAAGGTCCTGGCCTCGTCGGCGATCATGGCGGCGGGCACTGTCCTGTCCCGCGCGTCGGGCTACGTGCGCGCCGCGCTGCTGGTGGTCGCCCTCGGGTCGGGCCTGCGGGGCGACCTCTTCGCGATCGCCAACACGCTGCCCAACATGGTCTACATCCTCCTGGCCGGGGGCATCTTCAACGCGGTGCTGGTGCCGCAGCTGGTCCGGCGGATCAAGGAGGACGCTGACGGCGGCGACGCCTACGCCAGCCGGGTGATCACCCTCTCGGCGCTCTTCCTGGGTGTCGTCACGATCGTCCTGGTCGTCGCCGCACCGCTGCTGCTGCGCCTCTACCTCGACAGTCGCTACCTCGACCCGGACCGGGTCACCCAGCTGGAGTCGATCGTCTCCCTGACCCGCTGGTGCCTGCCGCAGGTCTTCTTCTACGGCATGTACGTCCTCATCGGGCAGGTCCTCAACGCCCGTGGGCGCTTCGGTCCGATGATGTGGGCGCCGATCGCCAACAACCTGCTGTCGGTCCTGATGCTGGTCACCTACCTCATCTTCTTCGGACCGACCGGGGACGGCGCGGCCCGGTCCGAGGCGCTCAGCACCAGCCAGGAGGTCATGCTCGGCCTCGGCTCGACGCTGGGGATCGTGGTCCAGTTCCTCGTCCTCGTGCCCTACCTGCGCGCCTCGGGGTTCACCTACCGACCCCGCTTCGACTTCCGCGACCCCGAGCTGGCCAAGACGCTGTCCCTGGGCAGCTGGACGGTGCTGTTCGTGGTGGTCACCCAGGCGGCGTACCTCGTCGTGGTCAAGCTCGCGTCGGGCGGCACGGTCGGCGGCGGCGACGGCACCGGCTACCTCGTCTACTCCAACAGCCTGCTGATCATGATGGTGCCGCACGCCATCGTCACCGTCTCGCTGGCGACCGCGATCCTGCCGCGGCTCTCGTCGTACGCCCACGAGGGCCGCCTGCCCGAGCTGGGCCGCACCGTCGGGTCGACCCTCCGCACGGCGCTCGCCCTGGTGCTGCCGTTCGCGCTGCTGCTGCCGATCACGGCGGGCGACGTCGCCGGCTTCGCCTTCGGCTGGGACAACCCGGAGGAGGCGGCCGCCTTCGCCCCGACCCTGGCGGTCTTCGGACCCGCGCTGGTCGTCTTCACCGTCCACTACTTCATGCTCCGCGGCTTCTACGCCATGGAGATGACGCGGCTGGTCTTCTTCATCCAGCTCGCGGTGTCGACGACCAACGTCGTCGTCGCCCTCCTGCTGGTGCCCTCCCGGCCGCCGGAGGACACCGCGCCCATGCTCGTCGTCGCCTACCTGGCGTCGTACACCGTCGGCGCGGTCGTGAGCTTCGTCCTCCTCCGCCGCAGGGTCGGCGGCCTGGAGACCCCGCAGCTGCTCCGGTTCCTGGTGCGGATGGCCCTGGTGCTGGCGTTCACCGGCGCTGCCGCCTGGGGGGTGGAGCGTGCCCTCGCCGGCATGGGTGAGTACCCCGGACCGTTCCCGTCGCTGCTGCGCGGAGGCCTGAGCGCGGCGGCCGGGATGCTGATCTTCCTCGTCGGGGCCCGCCTGCTGCGGGTGCGGGAGGTCACCAGCCTGGTCGACACCGTCGCGGCGCGCCTCCGGCGCGGGTGAGACTCCTTAGAGTGGCCTCAGCAGTGGGACAGGCGAGGAAGGTGGGGTGAGCGATGCCGATGTCGATGCAGGCGGGTGACGTGCTCGCCGGGCGCTACCGCTTCGACGACCTCCTCGCCGAGTCCGGGGCGGGTCGGTTCTGGCGCGCCCACGACCTCGTCCTCCACCGCCCGGTGGCCGTGCACATCCTCGCCGCGGACGACGACCGCGCCCAGCCGCTCCTCGAGGCGGCGCGCCGCACCGGGCCGGTCATCGACCGGCGGCTGCTGCGGGTCCTCGACGCCGAGGCCGCCGAAGGGCGCTGCTTCGTCGTCAACGAGTGGGGCCAGGGCGACTCCCTCGACATCCTGCTCACCCGCGAGGGACCGCTCGCCCCACGACGTGCGGCCTGGCTCGTGGCCGAGGTCGCCGACAGCCTCGTCGAGGCCCACGACTCCGGCCTCGCCCACGGCTGCCTGACGCCCGAGCACGTGCTGATCGACCAGCACGGGCAGGTGCGGATCATCGGCTTCGGGGTCGAGGCGGCGCTCCGCGGCCTGCCCGCGGGCCGGGTCAACGTCGACGAGATCGACCTCGCCGGCCTCCTCTACTGCGCGCTCACCGGCAAGTGGGCCGGCGTCTCGCCGTCGGCGTTGCCGCCCGCCCCCGAGGTGCACGGCGAGGTGCTGCGCCCTCGGCGCGTCCGGGCCGGCATCCCGCGCGTGCTCGACGCCCTGTGCGACCAGGTGCTCAACCCGCAGCGGGAGTCCGACCGCCCGCACCCGTCCGCGCGCAGCATCCGCGACCTGCTCCTCGAGCACGTCGGCGAGATGACCGGCACCCACGTCGCGGTCCCGGGCACGCGGCCGACCCCCCCGCCGACCCCCCCGCCGGCCCCCCAGCCGTCGCCCCAGCCGTCCTCCCTCGCCACCCCGCCTCCCACCTCGGCCGTCGCCCCCACCACGGTGGTGCCGGTCGTGCCGGCGGCCGACCTCGAGCCGGGTGCCGATGTGGAGGTGCCCGACCTCCCCGCCGACCCCTCGGACGACCGTCCTGCCGACCTCCCGGGCGAGCCCGAGCCGGAGGTGACGACCGCCGTCCGGGCCGAGGAGCCGCCCGACGACGACCCGGCGACGTCGAGCACCGACCTGCCCACGCAGGCCGGGATGCCGGTCTTCCACGACGACGACGAGGTCGACTGGCTCCGCGCGCGCTCCGAGAAGCCCGCCCCGCCGCCGCCGTTCGCCGACCCGGCGCCCAAGCCGCTGTTCGCGCCCGACCCGCCGGAGGGCGAGCCCGTACGCCGTCCCCGCCCGGGCAGCCGACCCGTCACCAACCCGGCGTACTGGCCGTGGGACTCCAGCCACGACTCCGGCGTGGACCCGAACCGCGACTCGGGGGTGCGCCCGGTGGGCCGCGACACCGGGTCGTGGTCCTCCGGCTCGTGGACCGAGGACCGGTGGGACACCGGCGACGGGTTCGACGACACCGGCGACCAGGTGCCGGGACGCACCTGGATCCGGCTGGCGATCATCGTGGGCATCTGCCTGCTCGTGGGCGTGGCAGCCGTCGCTGCCTACCAGCTCGGCCTGAAGCCACCGACGCCCGGCTCCAGCGAGGAGCCGACGTCCACGACCACCCCGAGCGCCGCCGCCCCGACGCCGTTCGCCGACCTGACCGCCGACGACTTCGACCCGCAGGGAGCGGCTCCGCGGGAGGAGAACCCGGAGTCGGTCCCCAACGTCCTCGACGGCGACCCCGCGACCTCGTGGTCCACCTCGACCTACCAGCAGAACTTCGGCCCCGCCGGGCTCAAGACCGGCGTCGGTCTCGTCATCGACCTCGGCACGACCAAGGCCGTCCGCCAGGTGCTGGTCACCACGGCGGGTGGTCAGACCTCGCTGGCGGCGTACGTCACCTCGGAGCCCCCCACGGGGGTGTCCGGGCTGACCCCCGTCGGGACCGCGTCGGGCGACGGCGAGCTGACGATCGACCTCACGGAGCCGGTGTCGGGCCAGTACGTCACCGTCTGGCTGACACTGCTGCCGCAGGTCAGCGACGGGTTCCGCGGCACGATCACCGAGGTGCAGGTGCTCGGATGACCACCCCACGACGTTCTTCGTCTCCCCCGCTGCGCTCCTCCGTCGAACAACGCCCCGGGGACCCCGGGTGACCCACACCCCGACGAGCGACGAGCGCTCCGACCGGGACCTCCTCCAGGCCCACGTCGACGGTGACGCCGCCGCCTTCGGCGAGCTGTTCGCCCGCCACCGCGACCGGTTGTGGGCGGTCGCGCTCCGCACGATGGGCAACCCGGAGGACGCCGCCGACGGGCTGCAGGACGGCATGATCGCGGCCTTCCGGCGGGCAGGCTCCTTCCGCGGGGAAGCCGCCGTGACCACGTGGCTGCACCGCGTCGTCGTCAACGCCTGCCTCGACCGCCTCCGGGCCGCGAAGATCCGCCGCTTCGAGTCCATGCCGGACGACGTCGAGGACCGCGGCACCGTGGTGGCGACCGCCGTGCACGACGACCAGCCCGAGTCGGTCGCGGAGGACGCCGAGCAGCGACGCCGGGTGCTCGACGCGCTCGCCACGCTGCCCGCCGAGCAGCGTGCCGCGCTCGTCCTCGTCGACATGGAGGGCTACCCCGTCGCCGAGGTGGCCGAGATGCTGGGCTGCGCGGAGGGCACCGTGAAGTCGCGCTGCTCGCGCGGTCGCACCAAGCTCGCCGCGCTGCTCGCCGACCTGCGCCACCCCGCCGGTGACCCGCCTCACGGGAACCCGCCCCCGGACGGTCCCGTCCAACCCACCGTGCGGCCACGCGGTCCTCCCGCGCCCTGAGCATCCCCCACCCGCACCCGTCCCCCGCACCCGTCCCCCGCACCACCGCGCCACCCGAGGAGGTGACCGCCGATGTCCGAGTCCTCCGGACTCCCGCCCGAGCAGGAGGCCGTACGCCGCCTGCTCGCGGACGCCCGTCACGACGGGCCGCCGCCTGCCGACGTCGTCGCCCGCCTCGACGAGACCCTCGCCTCCCTCACGGCCCAGCGCGTGTCGGAGCGCACGGCCGCCCCCGCGACCGAGCACGACGACCGCTCGCCCGGACGCGTCGTCGACCTCGGCTCCCGCCGACGCCGGGTGGCGAGCATCGGCCTGTTGGCCGCCGCCTCCGTCGTCGTCGCGGGTGTCGCGATCGGCCAGGCCCTCCCCCGCGGCGGCAACGACTCCTCCAGCGAGTCGAGTGCCGGCTCGCAGTCCGACTCCTCGCTCGCCGAGTCCCCCGAGGCCGGGGGGTCCAGCGCCGACTCGAGCACCAGCTCCGGCGCCGACCAGGGCGGGGACTCCGGTGCCGCCTCCGAGCCCGCGCCGGAGTCGCTGAAGAGCTCTCCCGCCACCCCCTTCGCCGGGGTGCCGAGCCTGTCGACGGCCGACGCCGACCTCGACGACCAGCTCCTCGCCCTGCGGGCGGCGGGCGCCACCCGTCGCCAGCAGCTCGCCACGCTCGACGCGCTCCGGGGCTGCGACGTCCCCCGTCCGGGCAGGGCCGCCGCCCTCGTCGCCGCGGAGGTCGACGGCCGGACCGGGGTCGTCGTGTTCCGTCGCCCCGTCGACCAGGCGCAGGGCGTTGAGCTCTACGTGTGCGGCGAGGCCGTTCCGGTGCGTACGATCACGCTGCCCGCGCCCTGAGCGGTGCGGGCGGGGCGTGGAACAACGGTCGCCTACGATCGGTTGAGGACGACGTACCTCACCACCCCGTACCAGCAAGCCAGCAGGAGTGATTGACCCACATGAGCACCAGCACCGAGACCCGCAACGTCATCATCATCGGCTCGGGGCCCTCGGGCTACACGGCCGCCGTCTACGCGGCTCGCGCCTCGCTCAACCCGCTCGTCTTCGAGGGCTCGGTCACCGCCGGTGGCGCGCTGATGAACACCACCGAGGTGGAGAACTTCCCCGGCTTCCGCGACGGCATCATGGGCCCGGCCCTGATGGACGAGATGCGCGCCCAGGCCGAGCGGTTCGGCGCCGAGCTGGTCTCCGACGACGTCATCGAGGTCGACCTGACGGGCGACGTGAAGGTCGTGAAGACCGCCACCGACACCTACACCGCCCGGTCGGTGATCCTCTCCACGGGCTCGAGCTACCGCAAGCTCGGCCTGCCCCGCGAGGAAGAGCTCTCCGGCCGCGGCGTCTCGTGGTGCGCGACGTGTGACGGCTTCTTCTTCCGCGAGCAGGCCATCGCCGTCATCGGCGGCGGCGACTCCGCGATCGAGGAGGCGACCTTCCTGACCCGCTTCGGCTCGAAGGTCTACCTGATCCACCGCCGCGACGAGCTGCGCGCCTCCAAGATCATGCAGGAGCGAGCCTTCGCCGACCCCAAGCTCGAGATGGTCTGGAACTCCGAGGTCGCGGCCATCAACGGTGCCGACAAGCTCGAGTCGATCACCCTGCGCGACACCGTCACCGGCGACGAGCGGCAGCTCGACGTGACCGGCATGTTCATCGCGATCGGCCACGACCCGCGTTCGGAGCTGCTGACCGGACAGGTCGACCTCAACGACGACGGCTACGTCCTGGTCTCCCACCCCTCGACGGCCACCAACCTGCCGGGCGTCTTCGCGGCCGGCGACCTCGTCGACCACCACTACCGCCAGGCCATCACCGCTGCCGGCACCGGCTGCGCCGCCGCCCTCGACGCGGAGCGCTTCATCGCCGCGCTCGACCACGAGGCGTCCACCGCCGGCGACGCTGCGGCGACCGTGCACGCCATCGAGGAGCAGGTGCAGACGGCCGGCGCCTGACCTCCGCTCGTCCCGCCCCGCAGACGGGAACAACTGTCGGTGGGGCGGTGTTCAGTAGACATCGCCGAACAGACCTCCTGAAAGGGGCACCAACCGTGGCCAACATCGCCGCCGTGACCGACGCCGAGTTCGAGGCGCAGGTCCTCAAGTCCGACAAGCCCGTCCTGGTCGACTTCTGGGCTGAGTGGTGCGGTCCGTGCCGCCAGGTCGCCCCGATCCTCGACGAGCTCAACGCCGAGCACGGTGAGAAGCTCACCTTCCTCAAGATGAACGTCGACGAGAACCCCGTGACCCCCTCGTCCTACCGCGTCACCGGCATCCCGACGATCAACGTCTACCAGGGTGGCGAGGTCGTGAAGTCCATCGTGGGCGCCAAGCCCAAGGCCGCGCTCCTCAAGGAGCTCGACGGCATCATCTGAGCCACGCAGTGACGAGCGCTTGCGCTCGGCACGTGGGCGTGGCCAGATCGAGTGGCCCCGCGACTGAGGTACGAAGTCGCGACAGGGCTGTATCGAGATCTCACCACGTCTAGTCGCGAGAGGCGACCCGCACCGATCCGATCGGGCGGGTCGCCTTCTGCGTGGGACGGACGACCCCCCAGACCTTCTCGAGGGCGAGCTCGACCTCGTCCTTCCAGCTCAGCGCCGTCCGCAGCTCCATCCGCATCCGCGGGGTGGTGGGGTGCGCGCGCTGGGTCTTGAAGCCCACGCCGCCGAGGAACTCGGCCGGCAGCACGCATCCCGTCGTCTGCCCCCGCGTGTCGCCGTACGCCTCGATGGCGGAGTGGCCGCGCTCGACCAGGTCGGCGGCCATCGCCTGCACGAGCAGCCGGCCGAGGCCGCCCCGCCGCAGCCCAGGCTCGACCCACGCGGTCGCCGCGATGATCGCGTCGGGCGAGCCCGGGGCCGTCGGGAGGGTCGCCGCCCCGGGCAGCCGCGCCGCCGGGGCGTAGACGATGTGCCCGACGGTGCGCCCGTCGAGGCGTACGACCCGCCCGCACGAGCCCCAGTCACGCAGCACCGTCGAGAGCCAGCTCTCCTTCTCCGCGATCCGCTCGTCGTGGTCGAGCCGTGCCCGGTCGACGGGCGAGAGCTCCCAGAACAGGCACGACCGCACCGGGTCGGCCAGCTCCGCGAGATGGTCGACCGTCAGGCGCGCGGTCTTGCGGGACACGCTCCCGATGCTAGCGCCGGAAGGCGCCTGAGAGGATGAAGCGTGCGCCCGATCCGACAGAGCAAGAAGCTGCAAGGTGTCCGCTACGACGTGCGCGGGCCGATCCTGGTCGAGGCGCAGCGGCTCGAGGCCGAGGGCCACCGGATCCTCAAGCTCAACATCGGCAACACGGCGCCGTTCGGCTTCGAGGCCCCCGAGCAGATCCTCGCCGACATGATCCACCACCTGCCGCAGTCGCAGGGGTACGCCGACAGCCAGGGCATCTGGTCGGCGCGCACCGCGGTCATGCACTACTACCAGTCGCACGGCCTGCGCGACGTCGGTGTCGAGGACATCTTCATCGGCAACGGTGTCTCCGAGCTGATCTCGATGGTGCTGCAGGCCTTCGTCGACGACGGCAACGAGATCCTGGTGCCCGCGCCCGACTATCCCCTCTGGACGGGCGCCGTGACGCTCGCCGGCGGGATCCCGGTGCACTACCGGTGCGACGAGGAGTCCGACTGGAACCCCGACCTCGCCGACATCGAGTCGAAGATCACCGAGAACACGCACGCCATCGTGATCATCAACCCCAACAACCCCACGGGTGCGGTCTACAGCGAGAGCACGGTCAAGGCGCTCGTCGACATCGCCCGGCGACACCAGCTCGTCGTCATGGCCGACGAGATCTACGAGAAGATCCTCTTCGAGGACGCGCAGCACCACCATGCGGCGACCTACGGCGGCAACGACGTGCTGTGCCTGACGTTCTCCGGCCTCTCGAAGGCCTACCGCGTGTGCGGCTACCGCGCCGGCTGGGTGATGATCTCCGGACCGAAGGAGATCGCCGGCGACTTCCTCGAAGGCCTGACGCTGATCGCCAACATGCGGATGTGCGCCAACGTGCCCGCGCAGCACGCCATCCAGACGGCCCTGGGCGGCTACCAGTCCATCGAGGAGCTGATCGGCCCCGGTGGCCGCTTCTACGAGCAGTCGATGCTCGCCCACCGGCTGCTCAACGAGATCCCCGGCGTCAGCAACGTCAAGCCCCGCGGCGCTCTCTACTGCTTCCCGCGCCTCGACCCGGACGTCTACGCCATCGACGACGACCAGGACTTCGTGATCGAGCTGCTTCGCGCCAAGAAGATCCTCGTCACGCACGGGACGGGCTTCAACTGGCCCGACACCGACCACTTCAGGCTCGTCACGCTCCCCGAGGCATCGGTCCTCGAGGAGGCCATCGGCCGGATCGCAGACTTCCTCGCCACGCGACGCTGATCACGAAGGGTCGCGGCCACGGTCGGCTGACCCTAGGCTCCTCCGCATGCGCGATGTGACCTACCCGCCGATCATCGTCACCGCCAAGGCGGCCTTCAAGGCCCTTGGCCAGAGCTTCCGGATGAGCGGCACCGAGCACGTCCCGCGCGAAGGCGGTGTGCTGCTGGCCTACAACCACATCGGCTACGTCGACTTCATCTACGGCGGCCTGGCTGCCAACCCGTCCGGCCGGCTCGTGCGCTTCATGGCCAAGCGCGAGCTGTTCGACCACCGGTGGGTCGGCCCACTCATGCGCTCGCTCCACCACATCGAGGTCGACCGGGGCGAGGGGATCGCGAGCTTTCACGCGGCCGTCGACCGCCTGCGCCAGGGCGAGGCCGTCGGGATCTTCCCCGAGGCGACCATCTCCCGCGCCATGGAGCTCAAGGAGTTCAAGACCGGGGCCGTACGCATCGCCGCGGAGGCCGGCGTACCCGTCGTGCCCGTGATCCTGTGGGGCACCCAGCGGATGATGACCAAGGACCACCCCCGCGACTTCTCCCGGGGCAAGACCATCTCCATCACGGTCGGCGAGCCGATGCACCCGACCGGTGACGACCCCGTCGGCGACACCGCGAGGCTCCACGCCCAGATGTCGCAGATGCTCCGCGACACCATCGCCGACTACCCCGCCGACGAGCAGCCTCCCGGCTCCTGGTGGCTGCCTGCCTCGATGGGCGGCTCCGCCCCCACGCTGGAGGAGGCCGCTCGCCTCGACGGCGAGGAGAAGCGGGAGCGCGCTCGCAAGCGGGCCGAGAAGCGCGCCAAGAAGACAAAGCGCTAGATTGACAGATCGCTTTGTAGACAGGTCGATCTGTCGTTTTGTCGACATTGAACGCGGCGCTGTGTCGTACCGACCGGCACTTATGGGTGCGGCTCGGTATGACGCACGCATGGCGACCGACGCCTGCGTCATACGGATGAGCACCCATGGGTGCCAGTCCGTATGACGCTGACAATGATCTGGCCGGGCTGGACCTAGATCGGGCGGTCGTTGCGATTCCGCGGGTCCATGATGTCGACGATCCGGCGCAGGTCGTCAAGGCTGGCGAACTCGACCGTGATCTTGCCCTTGGCCTTGCCGAGGTCGACCTTGACGCGGGTCTCGAGGCGGTCGGAGAGGCGTTCTCCCAGCTCCTCGAGACCGGGGGCGACGGGCTTCTTGCGCAGGACGCGCGGAGCCGACTCCTCCTCGCTGCGGAGCGAGACGATCTCCTCCAGTCCCCGCACGGAGATGCCCTCTGCCGTGACCCGGGAAGCGAGCCTGTCCTGGAGACCGGCGTCGTCCACGGAGAGGAGGGCACGGGCGTGTCCGGCGGAGAGGACGCCGGCCGCGACGCGACGCTGGACGGCAGGGGACAGCTTCAGCAGCCGCAGCGTGTTGGAGATCTGCGGCCGCGAGCGGCCGATACGCTGGGCGAGCTCCTCGTGGGTGCAGCCGAAGTCCTCGAGCAGCTGGCCGTAGGCGGCCGCCTCCTCGAGCGGGTTGAGCTGCGAGCGGTGGAGGTTCTCCAGCAGCGCGTCGCGGAGCATGTCGTCGTCGTCGGTCTCGCGCACGATCGCGGGGATCGTGTCGCGACCGGCCTGCTGGGAGGCGCGCCACCGACGCTCGCCCATGATCAGCTCGTACGCGTCCTCGCCGGTGCGGCGTACGACGACGGGCTGCAGGAGGCCGACCTCCTGGATCGAGTGCACCAGCTCGGCGAGCGCCTCCTCCTCGAAGACCTGCCGTGGCTGGCGGGCGTTCGGACGGACCTGCGCGATGGGCAGCTCCGCGAAGTAGGCGCCGGCGACGGTGCCGTCCACGGCCTGCGACCCGTCTGGGACGGGGGCGGCAGGCGTGGCCGGCTCGTTCGGCCCAGCCGAGGACGAGGCCGGGTCGGCCGCGGCCGGCGGCGGGAGCGGCTGGCTGGGAGCGGTCGGGATCAGCGAGCCGAGGCCGCGCCCCAGTCCGCGCCGCGGTGCGTTGCTGCTCATGCCGTGACCTCGTTCATGCGGGCGCTCCCTTGCTGGCGATCTCGCGGGCGGCCTCCAGGTAGGAGAGCGCTCCCGCCGACGCCGGATCGTAGGTCATCACGGTCTGGCCGTAGGACGGCGCCTCCGACACACGGACCGACCGCGGGACCGCAGTCTTGAGGACCTGGTCGCCGAAGTGGCCACGCACCTCGTCGGCCACGCCGGCGGCGAGGCGGGTGCGGGCGTCGTACATCGTGAGCAGGATCGTGGAGATGACCAGCCGCGGGTTGAGGTGCTGGCGCACCATCTCGACGGTCTCGAGGAGCATGCCGAGCCCCTCCAGGGCGTAGTACTCCGCCTGGATCGGGATGAACATCTCGCGGCCGGCGACCAGCGCGTTCAGCGTGAGGAGGCCGAGCGACGGGGGACAGTCGACGAGGACGTAGTCGAAGCGGTCCTCGCCGACCTCGGCCCCGCTGCCGACCAGGGGGTGGGCGGCGATCGCGCGGTCGAGCCGCTGCTCGCGCGCGACCACGCTGACGAGCTCGATCTCGGCGCCGGCCAGGTCGATCGTCGCCGGGACGACCCACAGGCCCGGGAGGTCGGCCGACTCGGTCATCACGTCGGCGAGGGGAGCGCCCTCGACGAGCATGTCGTACGTCGACGGCACCCCGCGGTGGTGCTCGATCCCGAGCGCCGTCGAGGCATTGCCCTGCGGGTCGAGGTCGATGACCAGGACCTTCTGGCCGAGCTGCGCCAGGCCGGCGGCCACGTTGACCGTCGAGGTGGTCTTCCCGACGCCGCCCTTCTGGTTGGCGACGACGAGGACTCGCGTGGCGTCCGGACGAGGAACGCCCTGCCTCCGCAGACCGCCGGTGCGCGCCAGGACCGAGTGCTGGGCGGCTTGCGCCAGCGGTGTGGCCGCGTCAGCGAAGTCGTTGTCCTGACCGGCGAGGTCGCCGGCGGTCCGCACCTGCCAGGCGGGTCGTGTTTCACGTGAAACGTCATCTGCCGGTGTTTCACGTGAAACGGCCGCGCTATCCACTTCCTGTGGATGAACACGTCCATCCTGTGGATATCCCCGCTCAGGGGTGCCCTCCTGAGCGGTGGAAAACGGGTACGGGTCGCCACCCGTGCTGCGCCAACCCATGTCGTCACTGGGGCCTTGGCTCAACTCAGCTCACCTCTCGCTCGACCGCAGAACGGTCCCGACGCCCGGGGCGCCGCTTGGGATTCCGGGCAAGGGGCCAACCTATCCGGAAAGGGTCGGCCCACGGCACCCGCACCACGGTGGTCGGGGGATCGAGAAGACCGGCGCCCACCTCGAAGACCTCAGGCTCGCCACACCGCCATCGGGTCAGGAAGTCCCGTGTCTCCGCGATCTCGTCGTGGATCGAGCGGCCCTTCATGGCCACCGTCGCACCAGTGGGGGACACGAGCGGCATCGACCACCCGAGCAGACGCTCGAGGGGGGCGACGGCGCGCGACGTGACGACATCGAACGTCGCATTCCCGTGCAGGTCCTCGGCACGCCCGCGGACCACCGTCACGTGGCTGAGCTCCAGCTCGGCCACGACCTCGTCGAGGAACGTCGTACGTCGCAGGAGCGGCTCGACCAGCGTCACCGCGAGGTCCGGCCGGGCGATGGCCAGGACAAGACCAGGCAGACCGGCACCGGTACCGATGTCGCACACCGAGGAACCCTCCGACACGGCCTCACCGAGCACGGCCGAGTTGAGGACGTGGCGTTCCCACAGCCGCGGTGCCTCGCGGGGCCCGATCAGCCCGCGAAGGACGCCCTCGGTGGCCAGCAGCTCGGTGTAGCGCTCGGCCAGCGCGAGGCGGTCGGACGCGAACACCCTCCGCGCCTCGGGAGGCACGGAGGGTGGTCTCGACACGGCCGCGGGGGGCCTGTTCGACCCACCGGTTTCACGTGAAACGTCGTCGCTCACGCCGGGAGGATCACCACGTGCCGCTTGGGCTCAGCGCCCTCGGACTCCGACGTCAGGCCCGCAGCGGCCACCGCGTCGTGGACGACCTTGCGCTCGAAGGCGCTCATCGGCTCCAGCGACACCGACTCGCCGGACTCCTTCACCTCGGCGATGGACGTCTCGGCCAGGGCCACGAGCCGCTCGCGCTGCTGGGCGCGGTGGCCGTCCACGTCGAGCATGAGGCGCGACCGCTCGCCGGTCTCGCGGTAGACCGCGAGGCGGGTGAGCTCCTGGAGCGCCTCCAGCACCTCCCCGTTGCGACCGACGAGCTGGCTCAGGTCGGCGCCGCCGATCTGCACGCTCGCGCGATCACCCTCCACGTCCATGTCGAGGTCACCGTCGAGGTCCGCGATGTCGAGGAGCTCCTCGAGGTAGTCCGCGGCGATGTCGCCCTCGTGCTCGAGGCGCTGCACCTTGGAAGGTCGGGCCGCCCCGGTGGACTCGCTGGTCGGCTCGTCGTTCTCGGTCGTCTCGGCGGCGGTCTCGCCGTCGGTCAGCTGCTCACTCACGTGTGTCTCCTGCTTCTCGGTCAGGTACGACGACACCCTCGCGAGCGTCGTCAGGGGAGGTCTGGGTCAGCGCTTCTTCTTGCTGCGCTGGGACTTGGACTGCCGCTGGGGCTGCTGGCGGGTCTCGGACTTCTCCGCGCGGCGAGCCTCGGCCTCGGCGGCGAGGCGCTCCTCCTCGATCTGCGCGGGCGTCTTCTGCCCCTTGCGAGCCGCCTTCGCCCGGTCGCGGTCCTCCTTGGCGGAGGCCGCGGGGGTGCCGGGAGCAGGGTTGTTGCGGATGACGTAGAACTGCTGGCCCATGGTCCAGAGGTTCGACGTGGTCCAGTAGAAGAGGACACCGATCGGGAACGCGATACCGCCGACGGCGAACACGACGGGGAGGACGTAGAGCAGCATCTTCTGCTGCTGGGCGTAGGGGCCGGAGAGGGCGTCGGCCGGCATGTTCTTGCTCATCAGCTGGCGCTGGGTGAGGAACGTGGTCGCCGTCATGGCGAGCACGAGGAAGGCCGCCAGCACGCGCACACCGATGTCGTCGGTGTTGAGGAAGGTGTCGGAGATCTTCGCGCCGAGGAACGTCGCGTCACGGAACTGCTCGTTGAGCGTGACCGTCATGAGGCCCTTGGGGTCCCCGGGGTTCTTCACCGCCTGGTCGATCAGCCGGAACAGCGCCAGGAAGATGGGCATCTGGAGGATGATCGGCAGGCAGGACGCGAACGGGTTGGTGCCCGAGTCCTTGTAGAGCTTCATCGTCTCCTGCGCGAGACGCTCCCGGTCGTGGCCGTACTTCTTCTGCAGCTCACGCACCTTGGGCTGGATGAGCTGCATGTTGCGGCTGGACTTGATCTGCTTGACGAAGAGCGGGATCAGCGCGATGCGGATCACGAGCGTCAGCCCGATGATCGACAGCACCCACGCGATGCCGGTCTCGGGTCCGAAGATGCTGCCGAACAGCTTGTGCCAGCCCACTAGCACCGCCGAGATGACGTAGTAGAGCGGCGCCATGATCGCGCCGCCGATGGTGCCGAAGAAGTCGAGCACTCATGCTCCTCGAGTTGCGGTGGACGTGGATGAGGACTGGCCGGCCGATCCGGCGCCGGGGGGAACGGGGTCGTAGCCGCCGGCGGCCCACGGGTGGCAGCGGGCGATACGGCGTACGGCGAGCCAGGTGCCGCGGATCGAGCCGTGCACGGTGACCGCCTCGAGGGCGTACGCCGAGCAGCTCGGGTGGTAGCGGCAGACCTGGCCGTAGAGCGGGCTGATCGCGAAGCGCCACGCCCGGATGAAGCCGATGAGGAGGTGCTTCATGACGAGCTCACCCTGCTCAGGGTACGGGCGAGGTCGGCACCGAGGGAGGAGTACGACGCCTCCGACGAGGCCGGGAGCGCACGAACCACGAGCGCAGCACGACCCGGGAGCTCCTCGAGTGCAGCGAGGTGTTCCCGGGTCAGGTGCCGAAGTCGTCTCTTCACACGGTTGCGCGTGGCGGCATTGCCCACGGCCTTTCCGACCGTGAACCCCACCTGCGCCGGCGCCGGCGCGGCGTCCCGGTCCACCCACAGGTGGACCACGAGGGTCGTCGAACCGGCGCGTCGCCCCTGACGCACCGTGCGGCGGAAGCCGTCAGCGGTGGTGAGGCGGTGGACAGCGGAGAGCAACGGCGTGTGCCGCGGGCTCTGGCCGTCAGACGGCCAGGCTCTTGCGGCCCTTGCGACGACGGCCCGACAGGATGGCGCGACCGGCACGGGTCCGCATGCGCAGGCGGAAGCCGTGCACCTTGTGACGGCGACGGTTGTTCGGCTGGTACGTACGCTTGCTCACGGCTATTTCTCCGAAGGTTTCGAGGGATGTCCACTCCACACGGCGTCAGTGCTGGTCGTTCAACCGGCACCGCCCGTCCGCGCGGCCGCCAGGTGGCGGATCGTGGACATGCGGCACCCGTCGACGGGGAGCGACCGGCCAACGGTACGCGGCGGGCGAAGTGGGGGTCAAACCCGCGAGCCGCCCCTGCTGGTCTGCCTGTGGATGACATCTTGCTCCCCGCCTCCACGGGTTGTTACGTTCGGGACCTCCGCGGTCAGTCCCGACCACGGTCCGACCAGGGTCCAGCACACCATGTGATCCGGGTCACAGACCACTCGAACCGGTCTCTGACCTGCGGAAACGCTGGAAGGATCACCAGCCGTTGCGGCCGTGGGGGTCTGATCCCACGGATCGGGCCCGGCAGTTCACAGCTTGTGGACAACTCTGTGGAAGCCTCACCGGTCACATCGGTGGCGTCGTCCCAGCGAGGCCGGATCCAGAGCAGCACACGAGCACGACGACATGGTAGAAGCGAAGGCGGTCCGGGTGGACGACCAGCAGGTAGATCTCGGGACGGCGTGGCAGCAGATCGTCGAGGACCTCCAGCCCAACCAGAGGGCCTGGCTGCGACCGAGCGTCCCGGTGACGTTGCACGAGAACACGGCGATCATCGCCGTGCCCAACGACTTCACCCGCAACCAGCTCGAGGGCCGGCTGCGCAACCACATCGAGGACGCGCTGACCGAGGGCTTCGGTCGCGAGATCCGGATGCTCGTGACGGTCAACCCGGCGCTCGAGGAGGAGACCCAGCCGCAGATCGATCAATCGACAGATGGATCTGTCGCTTTGTCGACAAATATCCAGACGCCGTACGAGCCCCCCGCTCCGGTCACGATCGAGCCCCACGAGCCGGTCGGCGTCAGCGGCGAGCGCCGATCCTCGGCCCTGGAGACGCGCCTCAACCCCAAGTACACCTTCGAGACCTTCGTCATCGGCTCGTCCAACCGGTTCCCGCACGCCGCTGCGGTGGCCGTCGCCGAGGCACCGGGCAAGGCGTACAACCCGCTGCTGGTCTACGGGGACTCGGGCCTGGGCAAGACCCACCTCCTGCACGCGATCGGCCACTACGTGCGCAGCCTCTACAGCAACGCCAAGGTGCGCTACGTCTCCAGCGAGGAGTTCACCAACGAGTTCATCAACGCGATCCGCGACGACCGGCAGGACCGGTTCAAGCGGCGCTACCGCGACGTCGACGTCCTGCTGATCGACGACATCCAGTTCCTCGAGGGCAAGACGCAGACCCAGGAGGAGTTCTTCCACACGTTCAACACCCTCCACAACGCCAACAAGCAGATCGTGCTGACCTCCGACCGCGCACCCAAGCGGCTCGAGGCGCTGGAGGACCGGCTCCGCAACCGGTTCGAGTGGGGCCTCATCACCGACGTCCAGCCGCCCGACCTCGAGACCCGCATCGCGATCCTGCGCAAGAAGGCCGCGATGGACCGGCTCACCGCGCCGCCGGACGTGCTCGAGTTCATCGCCTCCAAGATCCAGACCAACATCCGCGAGCTCGAGGGTGCGCTGATCCGCGTGACGGCGTTCGCCAACCTCAACCGCCAGGAGGTCGACATGACCCTGGCCGAGATCGTGCTCAAGGACCTGATCCCCGAGGGCGGCGAGCCCGAGATCACGCACGCGCTGATCATCGCCCAGACGGCCGCCTACTTCGGCGTCTCGCTCGAGGACCTCACCGGTCCCTCACGCGGGCGCCACCTGGTGATGGCGCGCCAGATCGGCATGTACCTGTGCCGCGAGCTCACGTCGATGTCCCTGCCCCAGATCGGACGCGAGTTCGGCGGCCGCGACCACACGACGGTGATGTACGCCGACCGCAAGATCCGCCAGCTCCTCGCCGAGCGCCGCGCAGTCTTCAACCAGGTCAGCGAGCTCACCAACCGGGTCAAGATGCAGGCCCGCCAGGCCTGACGTCCCGAACCGCCGGCGACCTGCCTCGCGTGTGGAGAAGTTGTGGTTCGGTCCGACAGTTCATCCCCAGACCCTGTGGACGCCTCGGGACGAACCACACGGAATGCCCGCCGATCCACATGCCCGGCAGCCGGGCCCTGCGGCGTCCACACCCGTCGTGCACAGGGTTTCGGACCCCTGACCTGCACAAACCTGAGTTGTCCACAGTTTCCACGGACCCTATGACGACTATGAACCTCAAGACTGGATCGATCTCCCGCCAACACCTGACTGCCCTCACTCTGGGGAGAACCCTGCCGCTGCCTCGACAGCGCGTGGCAGGATGCACTTCCCACGTGCACGCGTGTGGTTCCCGCCTGCGTGCAGCCGCTCGTTGCCCGCACCACCTCTCGTCGAGGAGACCCTTGTGAAGTTCCGCGTCGAACGCGACGTCTTCGCCGATGCCGTTGCCTGGGCTGCCCGCAGCCTGCCCGTCCGCCCCAGCTCGCCGGTCCTGGCCGGTCTGCTGATCGAGGCGAGCGACGCCGGGCTGGTGCTCTCGACGTTCGACTACGAGACCTCGGCCCGCGCCACGCTCTCCGCCGAGGTCAACGACGAGGGCAAGGCGCTGGTGAGCGGACGCCTCCTCGCCGACATCTGCCGCAGCCTTCCGGCCAAGCCGGTCGAGCTGACCCTCGACGGTCCCCGCGTCTCGCTCACCTGCGGGTCCGCGCGCTTCAGCCTCCAGACGATGCCCGTCTCCGACTACCCGACGCTGCCGGAGATGCCCTCGGCCACCGGCACCGTCTCCAGCGCCGACTTCGCCCACGCCGTCGCGCAGGCCGTGACCGCGGCTGGTCGCGACGACATGCTGCCGGTGCTGACCGGCGTACGGATCGAGATCGACGGCTCGACCATGGCGCTGCTCGCGACCGATCGCTTCCGCCTCTCGCACCGCGAGCTCACCTGGAACCCCCAGTCCCCCGACGAGTCGGTCGCCGCGCTGGTGCCGGCCAAGGTGCTCGGCGACACCGCAAAATCGCTCACGTCCGGTGCCGAGGTGACGATCGCCCTGAGCTCGAGCGGCGCCGGCGAGGGCCTGATCGGCTTCGAGGGCAGCGGCCTGGGCGGCGTACGTCGCACCACCACGCGGCTGCTCGACGGCGAGTTCCCCAAGGTGCGCTCGCTCTTCCCGGCCGAGCACCTCACCGTGGCCAAGGTCAGCAAGGCCGACCTGATCGAGACCGTCAAGCGCGTCGCGCTGGTGGCTGAGCGCAACACCGCGGTGCAGATGAAGTTCGGCGACAACCAGATCGTCCTCGACGCCGGCTCCGGCGACGAGGCGATGGCGACCGAGGCCGTCGACGCCGACATCAACGGCGACGACCTGACCACCGGCTTCAACCCGCAGTTCCTGCTCGACGGCCTCACCGCCATCGACGGGGAGATGGTCGACCTCGCCTTCACCCAGGCGACCAAGCCCGTGGTCATCTCCGGAACCGACGCCGACGACACCACGGGGTCGTTCCGCTACCTGCTGATGCCGCGAAGGCTCCTGTCGTAGTCGGCGGCGAGCTGTCGATCGCGAATTCGGTCGTGGTGGGTCTCGCTACAGCACGTCGCGAGCTCGCAGGCTCGCTCGCGGTGCCACTCGACCTCCCTCGACTAGCCGTGCGCTCGTTCCTCGAGCACGGCTAGTCTCGTGACCATGGACATCGGACTCGTCGGACTCGGCAAGATGGGCGGCAACATGCGCGAGCGCATGCGCCGCGCGGGACTCACGGTCGTGGGCTACGACCGCAACCCCGACGTCAGTGACGTCGACTCGCTCGAGGGGCTCGTCGAGGCGCTGCCGAGCCCCAAGGTCGTGTGGATCATGGTGCCCGCGGGCGACCCGACCCGCGCGACGGTCAAGGAGCTCGCCGCCCTGATGGGCGAGGGCGACGTGATCGTCGACGGCGGCAACTCGCGCTGGACCGACGACATCGCCAACGCCGAGCTGCTCGCGGAGAAGAAGATCGGCTACGTCGACTGCGGCGTCTCCGGCGGTGTGTGGGGCCTGGAGAACGGCTACGCGCTGATGTACGGCGGCGACGCCGACGACATCGCGAAGGTGCAGCCGGCCTTCGACGCACTCAAGCCCGAGGGCGACTACGGGTCGGTCCACGCCGGCAAGGTCGGCGCCGGGCACTTCTCCAAGATGGTCCACAACGGTATCGAGTACGCGATCATGCAGGCCTACGCCGAGGGCTGGGAGCTGCTCGAGGCGGCCGACCTCACCGACAACGTCACCGAGGTCTTCCGCTCCTGGCGCGAGGGCACCGTCATCCGCTCGTGGCTGCTCGACCTCATGGTCTCCGCGCTCGACGACGACCCGGGCCTGTCGAAGGTCGCCGGCTACGCCGAGGACTCCGGCGAGGGACGCTGGACCGTCGAGGCCGGCATCGAGCACGCCGTCGCGACCCCCGCGATCACCGCTGCGCTCTACGCCCGCTTCGTCTCGCGCCAGGACGACTCGCCGACGATGAAGGCCGTCGCGGCAATGCGCAACCAGTTCGGCGGCCACGCGATCCGCTCCGCGGCACCCAAGGGCGGCGACGCCGAGGGCAGCAGCTCCGGCGCCGAGCAGTCGGAGACGGCGAAGAAGGCCGGTGCCGGCAGCGCCCAGGAGCCCGGCGAGAGCTGATGTCCCTGTGCACGTCGCGCACCTGACCCTGCACGACTTCCGCTCCTACGCCGACATCGACGTCGCGCTGGAGCCGGGGGCGACGGCGTTCATCGGCCGCAACGGCCAGGGCAAGACCAACCTGGTCGAGGCGATCGACTACCTCTCCCGGCTCTCGTCGCACCGCGTCGCGACCGACGCGCCGCTGGTCCGCGCCGGTGCCGACCAGGCGATCGTCCGCGCGTCCGTGGTGAAGGAGGGACGTCCGGCGCTGATCGAGGTCGAGCTCAACCCCGGTCGGGCCAACCGCGCGCGGATCAACCGCTCGCCCCTCCCCCGGCCCCGCGAGATCGTCGGCCTCGTGCGCACGGTGGTCTTCTCCCCCGACGACCTGACCCTCGTGAAGGGAGACCCGTCGGACCGGCGCAAGTTCCTGGACGACCTGCTGATCCTGCGCTCGCCGAGGCTGGCCGGCGTGCGGGCCGACTACGACCGCGTGCTCAAGCAGCGCAACAGCCTCCTCAAGACGGCCGGCGTCGCCCGTGGCTCGTCACGCGACGCGGCGATGTCCACGCTCGAGATCTGGGACGACAACCTGGCCCGCGTCGGCGCCGAGATCCTCGGCGCCCGGCTGCGGCTCGTCGAGGACCTGCGCCCCTACCTCGGCAAGGCCTACGAGGCGGTCGCCCGCGGTGCGAGCCGCGACGACGCCGACATCGACTACAAGGCCAGCATCGACCTCGGTCTCGCGACAGGACCTCGTCCTTCCTCGACCAGCGAGGAGGTCGAGGAGGTCGAGGAGGTCGAGGAGGTCGCCCAGCCGGGGGCACGCAATCCGCTCGAGGCTGCGCTGCTCGACGCGATCGCGGCCCGGCGCAAGGAGGAGCTCGACCGCGGCATCTCCCTCGTCGGTCCGCACCGCGACGAGCTGCTGCTCTCCCTCGGCGACCCGCAGCTGCGACTGCCGGTCAAGGGCTACGCCTCCCACGGGGAGTCGTGGTCGTTCGCGCTCGCGCTGCGCCTGGCGTCGTACGACCTGCTGCGCGCCGACGGCGACGACCCGATCCTGGTCCTCGACGACGTCTTCGCCGAGCTGGACGCCGAGCGTCGCCAGCAGCTGGCGGAGCTCGTCGCCGGTGCCGAGCAGGTGCTGGTCACCGCCGCGGTCGCGGCGGACGTGCCCGCGTCCCTGCAGGGTGTCCGTTACCTGGTCGCGGACGGGCAGGTGACCCGTGACGACTGACGACCGTCCGACGGACGCGTCGTCGGAGGAACCCACGCCGGCGGACGCCGCGGCGGAGCACCAGCCCGACGGGCTCGACCTCGCGCGCGCGGCGGCCCGGGCAGCGGCTGCCACGCCGGGCGGCAAGCCCCGGAAGAAGACCTCGACCTTCCGGCGTCGTACGTTCACGAAGTCCTCCGGCGCGCGTCCCGACGACCGCGACCCGCAGCTGCTCGACCAGGCGATGGGGCGGCTGATCGCCAACCACGGCTGGGAGCTCGACCTCAAGGTCCAGGGGGTCTTCGGGCGGTGGGCCGAGCTCGTCGGCGACGAGGTGGCCGACCACTGCACGCCCGAGACGTTCGACGACGGCCGGCTGGTGGTGCGCACCGACTCGACCGCCTGGGCCACCCAGCTCAAGCTGCTCGCGCCCACCGTCGTACGACGCCTCAACGAGGAGCTCGGCCACGGCACCGTGACCGTGATCGAGGTGCTCGGGCCCCACCTGCCGAGCTGGACCAAGGGGCGGCTGTCGAGCCGCGACGGTCGCGGTCCGCGCGACACCTACGGCTGAGCCACGTTCTGCCGATCTGGGAGCCTCCCGACCACATGGGGACCCACCGACCCCCCTGTTCGACCGGCTGACAGGCCTTCACGGGCCCGCTGAGGGCACATTTTCCCTCGGATCCATCCCCAACCGGGGGTTGGTGCTTCGGTTCAGGGGCCCTGGCAGGTAATATGAGGGACACGAGTCGCATGCCGTGTTGCCCCGCAACCGCCGCGACTCGACTCATGTCGAACGCACCCGGACCGCGTCCGGGGCGACGAGCAGAAGGCTGTGCCTTGAGCGAAGAGAACCACGAGTCCACTCCGGCCACCACCGACGCCACTCCCGGTTCCACTCCCGATCCACAGCCTGCCGACAGCCCGAGCGAGACCGAGCGCGCCGAGGCGCTGGCCGCTGCCGTCGAGGAGACGGTCGCGGAGAAGCGCTCCAACACCGCCGTCGACGGCAGCGTCGAGTACGACGCCTCCGCGATCCAGGTGCTCGAGGGCCTCGAGGCCGTGCGCAAGCGCCCGGGCATGTACATCGGCTCCACCGGCGAGCGCGGACTCCACCACCTCGTCTGGGAGATCGTGGACAACGGCGTCGACGAGGCACTCGCCGGCTACGCGACCCGCATCGTGCTGACGCTCCAGGCCGACGGCGGTGTCCGGGTCGAGGACGACGGTCGCGGCATCCCGACCGACACGGCTCCGGGCCAGGACATGCCCGCCCTCACGATGGCCCTGACGATGCTCCACGCCGGCGGCAAGTTCGGCGGCGGCGGCTACAAGGTCTCCGGTGGCCTCCACGGCGTCGGCGTCTCGGTCGTCAACGCGCTCTCCTCGCGCCTGGTCGCGGAGGTCAGGAACCGCGGCCACCTGTGGCGCCAGTCGTTCCAGCTCGGTGTGCCCGATGCCGACCTCGAGCAGGTCCGCGCGATGGAGCCCGGAGAGGGCACCGGCACGACGGTGACCTGGTACGCCTCGGAGGACATCTTCGAGCACACCGACTACAACCTCGAGACGATCACCGCCCGCCTGCGCGAGATGGCGTTCCTCAACAAGGGCGTCGAGTTCGTCGTCCGCGACGAGCGCGCCCGGGCCGAGGCGATCGTCGATGCAGTCGAGGACGACACGATCGCCGGCGACGTGGACAGTGCCGGACACGACGCGATCAAGCGGGCGGAGGCCGGCGGTCTCGAGCAGGTCTTCAAGTACGACCGCGGCCTCGTCGACTACGTCGAGCACCTCAACCGCCGCAAGGACAAGGCCAACGCGACGGTCATCTCCTTCGAGGCCGAGACGGCCGAGGGCGCCTCGGGCCAGCACATGAGCCTCGAGGTCGCGATGCAGTGGAACACCACCTACACCGAGTCGGTCCACACCTTCGCCAACAACATCAACACCCACGAGGGCGGCACGCACGAGGAGGGCTTCCGGGCCTCGCTGACCTCCCTGGTCAACAACTGGGGCGAGGAGTGGGGCCTGATCAAGAAGAAGGAGGACCGCGTCTCGGGCGACGACATCCGCGAGGGCCTGACCGCGATCATCTCCATCAAGCTCGGCGAGCCGCAGTTCGAGGGCCAGACCAAGACCAAGCTCGGCAACACCGAGGCCAAGGGCTTCACCCAGCGCATCATGAACGACCAGCTGGGCGCCTGGTTCGAGGAGAACCCGGCCGAGGGGCGCGACATCGTGCGCAAGTCGCAGGCCGCGGCCAACGCGCGGATCGCGGCCCGCAAGGCCCGCGAGCTCGCGCGCGGGCGCAAGGGCCTGCTCGGCGGTGGCGGGCTCCCCGGCAAGCTCAGCGACTGCCAGTCGACCAACCCGGTCGAGTGCGAGGTCTTCATCGTCGAGGGCGACTCGGCCGGCGGCTCGGCCCGCCAGGGCCGCGACCCGCGCATCCAGGCGATCCTCCCGATCCGCGGCAAGATCCTCAACGTCGAGAAGGCCCGCATCGACAAGGTGCTGGCCAACACCGAGGTCCAGGCGATCATCTCCGCCCTCGGCACCGGCATCCACGAGGAGTTCAACCTCGACAAGCTGCGCTACCACAAGGTTGTGATGATGGCCGACGCCGACGTCGACGGCCACCACATCAACACCCTGCTGCTGACGCTCCTCTTCCGCTTCATGAAGCCGCTCATCGAGCACGGCTACGTCTACATGGCGCAGCCGCCGCTCTACCGCCTGCGCTGGAACAAGCCGGCCGAGCACGAGTTCGTCTACTCCGACGCCGAGCGCGACGCGCTGATGGCCGACGGCCTCGCGCAGGGCAAGAAGCTGCCCAAGGAGAACCCGGTCCAGCGCTACAAGGGTCTCGGCGAGATGAACGCCGACGAGCTGTGGGAGACCACGATGGACCCCGACGCCCGCCTGATGAAGCAGGTGACGCTCGAGGACGCCGCCCAGGCCGACGAGATCTTCTCGATCCTCATGGGCGAGGACGTCGAGCAGCGCCGCTCCTTCATCCAGCGCAACGCCAAGGACGTCCGTTTCCTCGATATCTAGGTCGCTAGTCCGATCTACGACCAGCCCTAGACATCGATAGAACGCAGGAGATAACCAGACATGACCGAGACCCCCACCGGCACCGGCGGCGCAGACGGCTTCGGCCTCGGCGATGAGCGCATCCAGCCGATCGAGCTGCAGACGCTGATGCAGCAGTCCTACATCGACTACGCGATGACCGTGATCGTCGGGCGCGCGCTGCCCGACGTACGCGACGGGCTCAAGCCGGTGCACCGCCGGATCCTCTACGCGATGTACGACGGCGGCTACCGCCCCGACCGCGGCTTCTCCAAGTGCTCGCGCGTCGTCGGTGACGTGATGGGTCAGTACCACCCGCACGGCGACTCCGCGATCTACGACACCATGGTGCGCCTCGCGCAGCCCTGGGTGCTGCGCTACCCGCTCATCAACGGCCAGGGCAACTTCGGCTCGCCGGGCAACGACTCCGCCGCGGCGATGCGATACACCGAGTGCCGGATGGCGCCGCTGGCCATGGAGATGGTCCGCGACATCGACGAGGACACCGTCGACTTCCAGCCCAACTACGACGGTCGCTCGCAGGAGCCGACCATCCTGCCCAGCCGGTTCCCCAACCTCCTGGTCAACGGCTCGGCCGGCATCGCGGTCGGCATGGCGACCAACATCCCGCCGCACAACCTCATCGAGGTCGCCGACGGTGCGAAGTGGGCGCTCGAGCACCCCGACGCCAGCCGCGAGGAGCTGCAGGACGCGCTCGTCGAGCGGATCAAGGGCCCCGACTTCCCCAACGGCGCGCTGATCGTCGGCCGCCAGGGCATCGAGCAGGCCTACCGCACCGGTCGTGGCTCGATCGCCCAGCGCGCGGTGGTGGAGATCGACGAGGACGCCAAGGGTCGCGTCATGCTGGTCATCAGCGAGCTCCCCTACATGGTCAACCCGGACAACCTGGCGCTCAAGATCGCCGAGCTCGCCGACTCCGGACGGATCCAGGGCATCTCCGACGTCCGCGACGACACCAGCTCGCGCACCGGCCAGCGCCTGGTGATCATCCTCAAGCGCGACGCCGTCGCCCGCGTCGTGCTCAACAACCTGTTCAAGCACACCGAGCTGCAGTCCAACTTCTCGGCCAACATGCTGGCCCTGGTCGACGGGGTGCCGCGCACCCTGCCGATCGACCAGTTCATCTCCAACTGGGTCACCCACCAGATCGAGGTCATCCAGCGGCGTACGCGCTTCCGGCTCGCCGAGGCCGAGCGCCAGGCCCACATCTACCGGGGGCTCGCCAAGGCTCTCGACGCGCTCGACGAGGTCATCGCCCTCATCCGTCGTAGCCCCGACGTCGAGGAGGCCCGCCAGGGACTCATCGCGCTGCTCGAGATCGACGAGATCCAGGCCAACGCCATCCTCGAGATGCAGCTGCGTCGCCTGGCCGCCCTCGAGCGCCAGAAGATCATGGACCGCCTCGGCGAGCTCGAGCGCGTCATTGCCGACCTCGAGGACATCCTGGCCAACGAGGCGCGCCAGCGGCAGATCGTCTCCGACGAGCTGACCGAGATCGTCGACAAGTACGGCAACGAGCGGCGTACGCAGATCATCGCCGCCGACGGCGACCTGTCGATGGAGGACCTGATCCCCGACGAGGACCTCGTCGTCTCCATCACGCGCGGCGGCTACGCCAAGCGCACGCGTGCCGACCAGTACCGCCTGCAGAAGCGTGGCGGCAAGGGCGTGCGCGGTGCGACGCTGCGTGGCGACGACGTCGTGCAGCACTTCATCGCCACGACCAACCACCACTGGCTGCTGTTCTTCACGACCGCCGGTCGCGTCTACCGCACCAAGGCCTACAACCTGCCCGAGGCCGCACGCGACGCCAAGGGCGGCCACGTCGCCGGCCTGCTGAGCTTCCAGCCCGACGAGGACATCGCCCAGGTGCTGGCGATCCGCGACTACGAGCAGGCCCCCTACCTCGTGCTCGCCACCCGCACCGGCCTGGTCAAGAAGACCAAGCTCGGCGACTACAACAGCCCGCGCCAGGCCGGCGTCATCGCGATCAACTTCCGCGAGGACGACGACGAGCTGATCGGCGCCGAGCTGGTCAACGCCGACGACGACATCCTGCTCGTGTCCCGCAAGGGCCAGGCGATCCGCTTCCAGGCCAGCGACGAGCAGCTGCGCCCGATGGGCCGCGCCACCGGCGGCGTACGCGGGATGAAGTTCAAGCACGACGACGACGCGGTGCTCTCCCTCTCCGTGATCCGGGCCGACCAGGTCGCGGCGGAGGAGGCGGTCGAGGAGGCCGGCGCCTCCGTCGAGGACAGCGAGGTGAAGGAGCAGTACGTCTTCACCATCACCGACGGCGGCTTCGCCAAGCGCTCGCGCATCACCGACTACCGCACCACCAACCGCGGCGGTGTCGGCATCCGCGCGGTCAAGCTCTCCAACGAGGACCGCGGCGGCCTGGTCGGCGCGTTCATCGTGGAGGAGGGCGACGAGGTGCTCTCGATCACCAGCGGCGGGCAGGTCGTCCGCAGCCCGATCGACACCAACTTCCGGGCCACCGGCCGCGACAGCCAGGGCGTGAAGTTCGTGACGCCCAAGAAGGGCGACACGGTCGCCGTGGTGGCCCGCTCGGTCGAGGCGCGTGAGGACGAGGAGGTCGAGGAGCAGGCTGCCGAGGCCGCCGCCGAGGTCGAGGCAGGCGCCCGTGAGGCCGCCGTCGAATCGCCCGACGTGGTCGACGATGCAACAATCGATGGTCAGGACGCTGTCGAAGCACCTGCCGATGCCCCCGCCGACGACACCGAGGAGTGAGTGACCCATGTCGGAGCGCACCGCGACTCCCCGCCGTACCTCCGGGGGCGAGCCCAGCAAGCGGTCCCTGACCGAGCGGCTCCAGGACACGCTGTCCAGCGCCGCTGAGGAGCACCGCGCCAACGCCGGACCGGCCGAGTCACGCGGCAGCCGCGTGCGTCGTGCGGCCGGGCGGCAGCCGCGTCGGGCCCGGCTGCGGCTGACCCGGGTGGACCCGTGGTCGGTGATGAAGACGTCGTTCCTGCTCTCCGTCGCCTTCGGTGTCGTCACCTTCGTCGCCATCTTCATGGTGTGGTCGGTGCTCGGCGCTGCGGGCGTGTGGGACTCGATCAACTCGGCCGTGGCGAGCATCGTCGAGGGCGACAGCGGCAACTCCACCTTCGACGTGACCAACTACGTCGGTATGTCCCGCGTGCTCGGCTTCACGCTCCTCGTCTCGGTCGTCGACGTCATCCTGATCACCGCGATTGCGACCCTCACGGCGTTCCTCTACAACCTCGCGGCCGCCCTCCTCGGCGGCATCGAGGTCACCCTCGCCGAGGACGAGAAGTGAGCCCGGCCTGAACGACACGGGCCGATTGGCACCGCCTGACCGTGGTCAGGTAACCTTCGGCGTCGCCGCTTGCGGCATGCACGGGCCTATAGCTCAGACGGTTAGAGCGCTTCCCTGATAAGGAAGAGGTCGGAGGTTCAAGTCCTCCTAGGCCCACTCCATCCCTTCGCACCACCCTTCGCTCCGATCCCGAGGAGAGTCCATGAAGAAGCTCCTGCTGGTCGCACTCGCTGCCGCCGGCGCGGTCGTCGCGAAGAGGAAGATGGACGAGGGCAAGAACGAGCAGGCCCTCTGGGCCGAGGCCACCGACACCGTCGAGAAGGCCTGACGCTCCACCTCCGGCGCCCCGGGCGCCACCACGGGGCCTTGGCGCAATTGGTAGCGCACCTGCTTTGCAAGCAGGGGGTTGCGAGTTCGAGTCTCGTAGGCTCCACCAGAGAAACCGCAGGTCAGCCTGCGGTTTCTGTGATTTCCGGAATGTTCCGGTCGACTTCGGGATCGGTCTCTAGGGGGACTGGTGGGGGAATCTAACCCAACAGGCACCGCTGCGACTTCTTACCTTTCGCCCCGTCGGTCGCAAAAATCGAACTATCGTGAGCGTCGCTATAGATCAGTCGCGTACGGGGGCTCGCAGTTGGTTTCGCATGTGCATGGGCAGAGCACTGGTGACACGCCTTCTCAGACGGACCCCTTCGACGCCGATTGGATGACGCCCAGGTCTCCGTGGCCAAAGTCAGACGATCAGACCCATATGTCTATCGGCACGACGCACTTGGCCGCTGGCGGACCCCCCGCGAACGCCTCCCAGCGCCGCTGGGCCACCGCCGAGGCAGTCGAGACAGCGTTGCGTACTCGCCCAGACGAGCCGCTGTCACTCGCTGCCCTCTACGAGGCAGCCTTCGACCTCGTGGACTTCGTCCCCACCGAGAACGACGTGAGCTTGGCCGCCCGAGCTCTGGTGTCAACCCGAGAGAACTTCTTCAAGGTCGGCCAGGGCGCGTACGCGTGGGCACCAGACGGAACCCCGCCCCCACCGCCGCCTCCGGCTCGAGTAGTCGCCATGATGGAGTTGCGGCGAAGTGGCCGAACCTTGGACGAGATCGGCAAAGTCTTCGGGGTCACTCGAGAACGCGTGCGGCAACTCATGCGCAAGCACGGGGGCCCCGACGCGGCATCGGTAAGGCAGGCACAGATCGAGCGGAACCGGTCCGAGGAGCATGCGCACGGCATGTCCGTCTCGGCGGCCATCCGGGATGTGCTCGCTGACATGAATCCGAGGTCCGTCGAGGAAGTCGCGACTTTGACCGGGATCGCCAGCGAGGACACAGCCAGATGCTGGCCGGACGACCTGGCGCATCTCCGGCTGTGGGCGGCGACGGCTCCCGAGAACCGCTGGTCGGACGAGGAGATCATGGAGGCCATGAGGGCGGCCGCCGTGTACGAGTACCCGTTGACTTCGAAGGCCTACACAGCCCTCCTCGCGGTGGGCCAGATCACCGGCCCCTCAGTCCCGAGGATCGGCCAGCGGTATGGATCCTGGACAGCCGCCTGTGAGGCTGCGGGCGTTGAACCCGGTCGAACGGTCCGCAGTCACTATCAGTCGAAGTGGAGCGACCAGGACATCGCGGACATTGTTCGTCAGTATCTGCTCGACCCAAGCGCGCCGAACTCCGCACACCGATTCGACGAGTGGAGGCGAGTGAACGTGCCCGACGGTCCGTCCTTCCAGACCGTGCGCAACCGGTTCGGTTCATGGACTGAGGCGAAGCGTCGAGCGTTGAAGCCGACGGGATCCGAGGATGAGTGAAGTCACACGCTTGGACGGGATCCTGGCTACGACCATCGGCGACAACACGCGGGAAGGAATCTGGGAGTCAGCGTCGGCCATCCTGAAGCATGGTCCCAAGCCAGGTCAGGCAAGCGATCCGACCGTGCTCGCGCTGGGCTACGTGCAGTCCGGCAAGACGACCTCGATCACCGCGCTTGCTGCCGCTGCCGCGGACGAGGGCTATCAGGTCATCGTTGCTCTTCTTGGGTCCACCAATCTGCTTCTCGACCAGAACAAGCAGCGGCTCGAGGGGTCCCTAGGGATCACGACTCGCAGCGACTACGTCTGGATCAGCGAGACGAACCCAGCCACCGACGCTGCGGGCAAGAAGCTTCGCAGCTTCGTCGACATGGGCCGGGTATGTCTTGTGCCTGTGCTCAAGCACGCAGGACGCATCAGGGCCGTTGCGAAGCAACTGGCGAAGCTTCCGGACGAGCTGCGCGTGCTCGTCATCGACGACGAGGCAGACCAGGCGTCGCTGAACACCGGCAAGGACGCCGAAAGTCAGACCTACGCTGCCATTCGCGAGCTGCGGTCGTCCGTACCAAGCCATCTCTACGTGCAATACACGGCAACGCCGTACGCGCCCCTCATGCTGGACGCTGCCGACATACTGAGCCCCCAACACGTGGAGTTCCTGACCCCGGGCGAGGGATACACAGGCGGCAAGCAGTTCTTCATCGACCATGCCGATCGAGTCGTTCGCAACGTGCCCATGTTGGACGAGCAGGCCTCCAAGAGCCCGCCGCTACAGCTACAGAAGAGCCTGCATCAGGCCCTGTCGTCGTTCCTAGCAGGCACTGCACTCCTTCTACTCAAGGACGCGGCGAGCCCGCCGATCAGCATGCTGGTTCACTCCACGGCTCGCAACGACGTTCAGGCGCGGTACGAGTTCCTCATTCGCCGGCAACTGGACCAGTGGCGCAAGGCCTTGGTGCCCGACGACCCCGAAACAATTCCAGAGTCCATCACCGACGAACGCGAACGGCTCGTGCAGAACGGTGCCTCAGACGTCGACGATCAGACCTTCGCTCACAAGCTGAAGTTCGTACTCGCACAGGCCATGACCTGGCTCGTGAACAGCGCGGCTGACATCAACAAGGTCGACTGGCACGTATCGCCCGTCCACGTCCTCGTCGGCGGCAACAAGCTCGATCGAGGATTCACCGTCGAAGGGCTCACGGTCACCTACATGAACAGGCCTGCGAGTCCGCAGGTAGACACACTTGAGCAACGTGCTCGAGCCTTCGGCTACCGAGGGGACTTTCTGCCCTACTGCCAGTTCTTCGCCAGCAAGAAGACGATCCGCTCCCTTACCGAGATCGTGCACACCGAAGAGGACCTACGCGCGCGACTGCACGATCACATCGAGAGCGGTGGGTCGGTTCACACGTGGGCGCGCGAGATCGGACTCGTGCTGCCGGACGGGATGACACCTACTCGATCGAGCGTGGTCTCAGCCCTGTCGACGATGGGGCTGGGCTGGCACCAAATGCGCGCGCCCTCTCGCCAGGCTGCCGACACGTCTCACAACTACGGACTTCTCGAGGATCTTGGCCTGTTGGACGCCCCGCGAGTCTCCCAGGGTCGCCTGGCATTTCGCACCCTCACGGTCGAGTCACTCGAACCCTTGGAGCGACTCTTCACACAATGGGCTCGTCCCGACTACAGCCCAGGATGGCTCCACGACGAGTTCGCGGGTGCCATCGCCCGCGGGTTCACTCATCTGAAGAGCGCCACCATCATGCTGATGGAGGACGGCGAGGCTCCACGCAAGCGCCGATGGTCTGGTGAGCTTGGCTTCGTCAACCTCTTCCAGGGCCGCGACCTGAAACCACAGCAGAACGGCGACTTCTATCCCGGGGACCGACTCGTGGAAAACCTGGAGAACGAGCCGAACCAGATCGTGATCCAGATCCATCGCACTCAAGTGCGGCAACACGAGGACGACGGCGAGGTGCTGGCGCTCGCGGTCTACCTCGGATCAGGGCTCGTAGTTCGAAAGGAACGGAATGTCTGAACACCTCCCGGCCAGCGCGGGTCGCCCGTCGAGCGCCCCTCTGTCAGCTCTGCGTCTCGATCCGGAGAATCCGCGCATACCCGAGACGCACCGCACCAAGGACACCGCTGAGCTCGCGACGCTGCTCGAGATGGGCTTCGAGGCCTATCCCGTCGCGCAGTCGATAGCCGAACTGGGCTTCTTCAATGCCGAGCCACTCATCGTGATCCCCAGCCCCGATGAGGCGAACGCCTGGATCGTCGTCGAGGGGAACCGACGGCTCACCGCACTCATCGGACTGGCCTATCCCGAGATTCGAGCAGGCTTCGCGACACCCGATCGTTGGGAGAAGTTGGCCGCCAGCCGCTCGATCAGCCCCGAGATGGCGGTCCCGATCGTCGTCCACGAGACGCGCGAGACGACGCATGCGGAGATCGCGCGAGTTCACGTTGTCGGCAAGCTCGGGTGGCGTCCCTTCATGCAGGCTCGGTACATCGCTGCTCGCGTGGCAGAGGGACGAACACTGCAGGAAGTCGCTGACCTGATCGGCATTCCCAAGAGCAAGGCTGCCGATCTGTACCGCGACCAGGCCGTGCTGACACAGGCTGCGAACCTCGGGCTTGAGACCTCGCAGGTCGAGAGTGCCTTCTCGGTACTCACCGTGGCCATGGGCAGCACGAAGATCCGCGGCCACGTTGGCGCACCGTTGGGATCGCAGACTGTGATCGGTCAGGATCCCGTGCCCGCCGACAGATTCGATGAGCTCAAAGAGGTGATCCAGTGGGTGTTCGGCGACGAGGAGCACGAGTCCCTGATCTCAGACTCGCGGCAGATGTCGCAACTCGGCAACGTCGTCGCCTCTGAGGTCGGACTCGAAGCGCTACGCGAGGGCAAGACGCTCGAGGAGGCGAAGCAACGGATCCAGGAGAAGGGCCTGGACCCGTTGAAGGCGCTGACACTGAAGCTCAACGCTGCCAAGAACTCGCTGAACGCCGCCAGCGGCGACGTCGCCGAGTTCGCGATCGACGCCGGGGTTCAAAGCCTCGTCGACGACATCGAGTCACTGGTTGGAAGCATTCGGTCGACCCTCGATGACGTCACCGCAGAGACCGACCTCTAGCAAATGACGGACCTGGAGGTCTCGACCACCGAAGCCATCGCAGACTGGATCGAGACCAGTGTGCTCGTCAGCCGCTCAGGCCACTTCGGACGCGACAAGCTGGACGACCTGGCGCAGAGCGAGATCGGCGCCTCCTCGATGAAGGTCGCGATGGCGTTCGACACGATGGTCAAGCGGGCAAGCGTGCTCGGTAGTTCCTACCCGTTTGTCGTCAGCGACCTCGCAGTCCTGCGACGAGACGGCGCGCATGCCGGCCCCTATGCGGCACTGCTTCACCTCACGCCAGGTTCGGTCGCGCGTCAGACGGTGCGGGCGTCCGATACCGCCGTGATGGGCGAGCTGCTCGAGGAAATCAGCGAGGCCGCGCTTGCAAATTTTTGGGGCGATGGCGGGAACGCCGTGTCGTTCGGATACCCGTCGAAGCACGGCCGTCCCGAGTCATTTGATCAGGCTGTGGGATGGCTCGCCAAACGAATCGGCGTTGAGCCGGGACGGGGATACCGCCCGCCACGCCGAAAGGACGGCGGCGTCGACGTCGTCGCCTGGCGTCAGTTCGCGGACCGCCGACCGGGCTTTCCTGTCGCACTCGCCCAATGCACGATCCAGGCAGAGACCTTCACCAAGACCACCGACATAGACCTTCGACTCTGGGCAAGTTGGCTCGCGATGGACGTCGACCCCCTTAGCCTGCTGGTCATTCCAGGGACGATTCGGGCCGCCGGTCCAGATTGGAGACAACTGGCCACCGTGGTCATGGTCATTGATCGCCTTCGACTGCTCGAACTCCTCGGGCGTGGTCCCACAAAGGACGTTGATAATTCGTGGGTAACCGGAACGACCTCGTTGTTGCAAGCAGTCATGAGAGCGTCAGAGCTGTGACCACCAAGGCTGACATCGTCTGGGACATCGCACTGCAACTCGGAGCGGAGCCTCCGAAGATGTCCACGGGATCGACGGAGCCCCGAGAGATCTTCGAGATCGTCAACGACCGCCTAGGACTCGGCATCGACAGCCGGCTCACGAAACCCGACATGGCTCGCCAGATCGTCGAGGCCGCAGGCTTGACCTGGAACGCCCACTACGAATCCAGTGGCGGGACGGTGACCAAGGTGGGCCTTGCGGCAGTGCTCGAGGCTGTGGAGCACTTTGTTGCCTGATTGGGTCGCTGATCAGCCGGCGACACGGCGAGCGTCAGCCGAGCGACGACGCCTAACGATGACCTCGCGGCTCGAATCACGATGATGCTCAAGGGCCTCGTCTGGGCTGATCGCCGACTCCTCGACGGCTAGCGCGAGGCGTGGCGCGCGGCGTCGTACGGCGGCCAATGAGCTAAGCACGTGCTCGCGGAAAACGTGGTATGCGGCGCCGACGTTCACACCGTTGCCCATCTGCTTATAGGTGGCAGCGTCGGGCTGGTCACCGAAGTCGAACCACTCCGGCAGGCCCTGCAGCCGAGCAGCCTCGCGAGGGGAAATTCGGCGGAGACGATCGCCAAGGATGCTCGTTTGAGTGATCGCCACCAGCGCTGGAACGTAAGTCGCCTGCTTCACTCGCAAGCCGGACGGTCGCAGGTGCATTACCGTCTCGGCTAGCGAACTGGCGCCCTGCGCCTGCCATTCGAACTTCCTTCGGGACGACGGGAAGTCGCGGAGGTAGTTCCATCGGGAGAGCCAGTCCTCTAGAACGTCCTGGTGCTCGGTGTAGAACGCCGCGTTTTTGCGAAGGAACGAGGCCTTCCAGTCCGCGGTCCCGACAGGGACCACCAGGTCGTCCTCGTGGATGAACGCGTCGACCCACACCGGGAAGCCCGGCAGTTTCTCGACACCTGCGGATCGCAGCGTGACCACGAAGTCGTTCCACGCTTCCACCCAAGTCGTCTCCGCAGGTCCAAGATTCAGCCGCAACTTATTTCGGAGCTCTGGATCGGGCTGGACGGGCAGATGTGTCTCTAAGTCCCACTCGGATGGTGACCAGCCGTCGACTGGAAGGTGAGGGACTGACGGATCGACATCGATGTGGGAGGCGCGGGTTCCGACATACGTCGCCATGATGAAGACGCGCTCGCGAACTTGTGGTCGTCCTCCCCGTTCGGGCGGAAGCAGGTGCGGCGAAAACACGATCGGCCGAGACGACACCTGGTAGCCGAGTTCACGGAGCGAGCGGACAATCACTTCCCACTCGTGCCTATGACGCGGCCCGTAGATGTTCCGGACGTTCTCCAGCAGAACCACGGTTGGCCTCCGCACCTCAAGAATCCGGAGAATGTTCCAGAACAAGGTTCCGCGTGCCTCGTCCATGCCGCGCTGGAACCCAGACTTCGAGAACGGCTGGCACGGAAAGCCGGCAGCCAAGACATCGTGCTTGGGCACCCGCATGTGGGTCTCGGTGTCATTGATGATGTCGCCGTGAGCCTGGAGGCCCCAGTTCCGCTCGTAGACAGCAGCGGCCTCAACGTCCTTCTCGACAGCGTAGACGCACTCGCCACCCATAGCCCCGAGAGCAGCGTGGAACCCCCCAACGCCTGCGAACAGATCGACGAACGTGAACGGAGCCGAGCTCATGTCAGCTAGCTTAGCTGAGATTTCAGCTTTCTGCGCGCGTTCTCGCATGGTGTTTTCCCGTCCGTTGCCCCGATCGCGGCGTGCGACTCACTGACGTCGCCAAATCTGGATGGTAGACGCCACCACCGACGGACTGTGGAGCCGCCGCCTGGATGAGTTGGGGGTGCGGCGGGCAATCTCGGCAATCCGCTAACAGCCGCCGACCTCTTCCTGGACGATCTGAGGCGTGGCGTCTGGACCTTGGAGTGACGACGAGATCGGCGTGACCGTCGATGTCTACTTCCGCATGCTGACACTCGAGCTCGCTGGCGAGAGCTACACGAAGACGGAGTTCCGTCGCGAGGTCGAGCGGGACGTCGATCGCTCGTCGGGCGCGATCGAGTACAAGTTCAACAACGTCTCGGCGGTCCTCGACGAGTTGGGCGCCGTCTGGATTCCTGGGTATAAGCCGCTGCGCAACGTCCAGGATCGGCTGCGGGCCGTCGTTCGCGAGCGCTTCGAGGCGGACAGCGATCTCCGCGCCTTCATGCTGAAGGCAGTGGCCGATGGTGACGTCGACCCCTCCGAGCTCGGTGCAGAGGTCGCCCCGCCGAACGCCGACTGGCCAGTGGGCCGGGGCGCGCGTGTCGGCGTCCTGGGACTCGACTTCGCGGCGATTGAGTCATCCAACAGAGCCCTCGGGCGTGCAGGCGAGGAATCCGTGCTTGCTTGCGAGCGCGGGCGGCTGGCTGCCGCGGGCCGCGCAGATCTGGCAGCGGAGGTCCGCCATGTCTCTGTAGTCGACGGCGACGGACTGGGTTACGACATTCGGTCCTTCCAAGGCCTGACCGACGAGCCCGTTTTCATCGAGGTCAAGACCACGCGGTATGGCAAGGAAGTGCCCTTCTACATCTCCGGGACCGAAGTCGAGGCGTCCATCGATCTTGGGCCGGCGTACCGGCTGTGGCGCGTGTATCGCTACGGCAAGGCGGACACCGGCTACTACCGGCTGCCAGGACCGTTGACCCGGCACGCCCGGCTCAGGCCCGACACCTATCGTGGGCTGCCCTCAGTCGGATCCTGACTCCGGACGGCAACGGCTACGACCGTCGCGACCGTCTCGGGATCCTCATGCTCCCAGAAGCGAAGGACGGTCCATCCAGCGTCCTGCAGCCGTGAGGTGGTCTCGGCGTCACGGGCGACGTTCCGCGCCAACTTCTCCGACCAGTAGTCAGCGTTCCGCGCGGCCTTCGTTCCGTGCTCGGGGCACGCGTGCCAATAGCAGCCGTCGATGAACACCGCGATTCTCTGAGTGGGGAATGCAACGTCGGCCGTGCGGCGCAGCTCCGCGATCGGCCGATAGGCGACCCGGTACCGCAGCCCCATCGCATGGAGACGCCGACGAACGGCCAACTCGGGCTTCGTGTCTCGGGACTTGTTTCCAATCATGACCTTTCGAGCTTCTGGGCTGCTCGCCCAGGGTTCATAGGGAGTCACGCCTTCATAGTCTCCGACGGGCCTAGCGCAGAACCTGCCCACCCGTTGGCGAGGCAGGCATCGGGACCCGGAAGACGGCTCGCGCACGTCGCCGTGTCACAGCCTCCAAACCCATATACGCAGAAACCTGAGTACGAGGCCCTCTTCGCTGCAGGATGTCCTTCCGAGGGTCCGTGAACAGTCGGCTCGGCGAGCTCGGCTCGACGCGCCACTGTGCGCAGGAGACCATTCGAGCGAGAGGTGTGTGAGGGACATGTCGTACGCGGCGCCAGATACGTGAGGTAGTTTTCGTATGTGACGAGGCCAGGCCCCATCACTCACAAGAGCCCCCCGGCAGTGTGTGCCGGACCTGCATGGCAACATGCGTCGACGCTTGGCGAAGGACGACGAACGGCATGATCGCTACGTTGGGAGTCGAGGGTTACCGCGCGTTCAGTTCCCCGACAACTATGTCGCTACGGCGCCTGACCGTCATCTTCGGCAAGAACAACAGCGGCAAGACCACCCTCACACGGTTGCCGTTGTTCATCGGCGCATCGCTTCGCAGCGCTGAGCTCTATTCTCTCGTCGCGGGACGCTTGCGCCTCGGGAACAGCTTTCGAGATCTCGCCAGTCGACATGATCCTCACCCCGCGGTTTCATACTGGGTCGTGCGCGAGGACGGGCAACACTGGCGCACTGATCTGCAGGTGGTCTCGCACGCTCTAGCGGAGACCGTGCAGATCCGAGCGGTCGACGCCAACGGGCTGGTGATTGACCACCCGATCTCGGCGCCGGGCTCCCTATTTGAGTCGATCAGCGACGACGTTTCGGAAGCGATTGAGTCTGTCCGGGCCCGCGTTGCGCAGTCATTTGATGCCATGCTGCACGTGCCTAGCGCCCGGCCAGACATCAGCCCGGTGTACGAGATCCGAGCGCCGGCTGACTACTCCGTGGCCGAGGCCCCCTACCTCTTGCAGGAGAACGATGAGTTGCTCGCGGCGGTGAGCTCCTGGTTCGAGGCGTGGTTCAACGGGATCCAGATCGAGGTTGAGCGGACTGACTACTCGTTCCGCTTGACGACGAACTCAGACTCGGGAGGTGTGAACTTCGCGTCGTCGGGCCGGGGTCTACAAGCGTTGCTCCCCCTCGTCGTGCTCCTGAAGGCAGTCTCCCTTGGAGTCATAAGTACTCCGCTAGTTGTGCTTGAGGAGCCAGAGGCGCACCTGCACCCGTCCGCCCACGTCGCGATCGCCGAGCTTGTCGCCGAGGCTAGCGGGCACGTTCAGGTTCTCACTGAGACGCATTCTGAGAACTTCATCCTGCGGTTGAGGCGCAAGGTGGCTTCCGAGGAACTCCCGTCGGAGTCGCTCCGGTTGCTCTACGTCGACGACCACGCCCAGGTCTCAACGATCGATGTAGCCGCTGATGGTTCGGTCTCGGATTGGCCCGAGGGTGTGTTTGCCTACGACGTCGAAGAAGCACGCGCGATCGTCGAGGCGAGGCTCGCAGCACTCGGTCGAGGATGATGGACGTCGCGCTCAGTCCCGAATGTCCCTTGTTCGAGGATCAACACCACATGGAACTGATGGCGGTCATTCGCGGTGTCGTACTCGGATGGCACAACTTGGCCGCACCCTCGCGCGCAGAACTCGAAGACCTGCTCCCCGCGCACACGTGGCAGACCTATGGCGTGCTGCTCGCCAAGTCGGCGACCACGGCGGTCAACGCGCCGCACCTCTACAAGCCGACCGACTGTCAATCTTGCGACCCCGAGGCCCTCGCTGGTCTGCTCAGTCAGCCAGCCGTCCTCATCGTGGAGAACCCGGCTACCGATGGCCAATTCATCATCGAGGTCTCGGCCCGGTTGCGCCCTCGGCTCCATCGACGGTTGGCAGGGCCGAACCCCTCGATCGTTGTCGCGCATGGGGCCGGCATCGGTGAGATTCCCAAGGAGATCAAGCGGTACGTCTCGGAACTCCGAGCCCGCGCGTACGTGCCGGGGCTGCCGCGAAGGGTGATAGCAATCTCCGACAGTGATGCTCGCAGCCCGGGGAAAGTCAGCACCGCCGCGACGGCCGTGACGAGAGCGGCAAACGACCACGGCATTGATCACTGGGTGCTCGCGATGCGGTCAATTGAAAACTACATCCCGGACGAGGCGCTGCGGTCGTACGCAGCCACACGCAAGACCGCGTGGGATGGTGTCGAAGTCATCGTGACTCTCCCATCGCCCGCTCGGGACCACTATCCCGTCAAGGATGGACTGCCAGTTGAGTCCGAAAGGACGCCGGACGAGATGGCGCTTTATGGAACGGGCGTTCCCGCAGGGGTGGGAGTCGGGGACTTCATCGTCGACTTCTTTCAGCACTTTCCGCAACTGCTGGTTCGGCATGAGCTCCAGGCACGCGACCATCAAAGGGATCTAGAAAAAATGCTCGACGTGATCGAGAGGAACGTGTGATGCCTGACCAGCCCGATCAACTTGTCGAGATCAAGCCCGAGGTCGTCTTCCTGTACGAGGTACTCCAGGAGTTGACCAGCGGGCACATCAAGATCCCACGATTTCAGCGGGCGTTCGTGTGGCGACCCGACCAGATGACCGAACTTCTCGACTCGATCAACCGCCAGTATCCCATCGGAAGCCTCCTGGTGTGGGAGACCTCCGAGGAGATCGCCACCCTTGACAGACTGGGGCCGTTCGAGCCCCGGACCTCGCCGGAGACAGCCGCCGGCTATCTCCTCGATGGGCACCAACGACTTATGACCTTGGCAGGGGCGCTGATCCCGGGTACCGACCAGTTGCAGCGGACCGACGGGCTGGACAGCGGCAAATGGGAGATGTTCTGGAACGTCGAAAGGCGCCGTTTCCAGCACGCTTCAGGCAAGGAGAGCAACGAGTTCTTGTTCCCGATGTCCGCGCTGCTGGACACGGTTCTGTTTTTCGAGCACGTCGAGTTGATGCGTGCGCGTCTCGGGGCGGATGCCCCGAAGCGCATGACTGAGGTCAGTGAGCTTGCGAGGACCTTCCAGTCCTACCGAGTGCCCGTGGTCAGGATCCGGAAGACGGGGCTGTCAGAGGCGGTTGAGATCTTCGCTCGGCTGAACTCCAAGGGCCAGTCAATGACTCCCGACCAGATGGTCAGTGCGCTGACCTACCGTCAGCCGGGGCACGGAACCCTCTTTGACCTCTCCACTGAGCTTGACCAGATGGTCGAGAGGATCAGTGAGCGGGGCTTTGGTGAGCTCGATCGCACGACGCTCCTACGTTGCGTCCTAGCCTGTCTCGACGAAGACATCTACCGCACAGACTGGACAAAGCTCGCAAAGGAGCGGCGCGATGTCTTGCAGGGGCGGCTCACTGATGCCGTCGGCCGAGCGACCGCCAGCGTTGAACTTGCCCTGAGTTTCCTTGAGGAGCTTGCGGTAACCACTGGTCGCCTATTGCCCTATCAGCTCCAGTTGGTCCTGCTGAGCGCCTTTTTCGACCGCTGCCCCGACCCATCCCCGGAGCAGTCCGCTGTGCTGCGCCGGTGGTTCTGGGTGTCTTCGTTCTCGGCTTGGTTCGGTGGTGCGAATCCCTCGAGGATCGGTGCGCTGATCCGCGAGTTCCGCGAGGAACTGGCGAACGACCCAACTGCGACGACCCTGGAGAACTTTGCCCTCGATGCCGAGGCGTTGCCGTTCCCCACCAACTTTGACATGCGCAGCGCTCGGACCCGGACCTTGCTTCTGGTGATGCTGGACTCCATGACTGCCGAAGAACGCCACCACGCCGTGGAACAACTCGCCGTTAAGGGGCCCGGAGCCGTGGGGTCGGTGGTCGGCAGCATTCCCCGGGAAGTCCGAGGGACGCCGGCGAACCGGATGTTCCGACCTCGAGAGTTCGACAGGGGCGTGCTTCGACCGTGGGTCGTCGCTCGCGATGATGCCGGCGACAGCGCCGAACTAGCGCGGTACGGCGTCGACGCATCAGCGGTGGTTGCTCTACGCAACGGCGACGCCTTGGCGTTCGTAGGATCGCGTCAGATTGCGCTGGTTGCGATGGAGACAGCGTTCCAGTCCAGCCGAGACGTTACCCCAAGCGACGCGGAGGCCGCCGAAGCGCCGGTCGATACCGATTGATCTCCAGTCTCAAGGTCAGACAGCAAGTTCTAAAGACGGCGGGCTCAGCATGCGCACCCGTCTGTGAGCCCTGCGCGAGCGTAGTTACTCGCTATACGCGATCCCACGACTAGCACGATGAGCTTGTTGACGACGAGTACCGGACCGTGGAGTCGTTGCATTCGAAAGCCATGCAGACACTCGAATGTGTGCGGCACGCATGCTACGAATGTCCGTAGATCGGTCCGCCCTCGGGGCGGGCCGAGCGTCATTTTAAGGCTAGATGACGAGTGCTGACGGGCGGTGACGAGGCCGATGCATGGTGGAGTGAAGTTTTATCGCGGCTCCGCGTCCGCTGCACGCTCGTACGTGGAGGCCGACCGCTCGCGCGCTGACGACTACTACCTCGCCGAGGGCACCGGGGTGGCCGAGCGATACGTCGCTACCAGTTCCCGAGACGCGGGGGGACGCGGCGTTTCCGCAGTTCAGGACGGGGGGACGCTGGATGGGGACGCCTACGAGCGGTGGGTCGCCGGCCACGACGTCGTGACGGGGATGCCGAAGGGTCGGCTGCGTGACGACACCCATGCGCTGCGGTTCGTCGAGGTGATCGTGAACGGGCCGAAGTCGTGGTCGCTCGCCGCCGCACTTCACCCCGACATTGCGACCGCGTACGACGCGGCGATGGATCGGGCGGCTGGTGAGGTGATCGGGTGGGTGGCCGAGCACGCCACCACCCGGGTCGGGCCACGTGGCCGACAGGTGCAGGTGCCGGTAGACAAGCTTGAGGCGGCCGTCGTGCGTCACTACACCTCGCGCGCCGGTGACCCGCACCGCCACCTCCACCTGCAGATCAACGCCCGCGTCTTCGCCCGCGGTGCATGGCGCGGACTGCACTCGGTCGGTGTCGTCGACAGCATCGAGGCGCTCAACGGGATTGGGCACGCAGCCGTGATGTGCGACCCCGAGTTCCGGAGCGCCCTTGCCGCGCGTGGCTACACGCTCGATGAGGCCGGGGAGGTCGAGCAACTCGCGCCGTACGCAGGCGGCTTCAGCCAGCGCGCCGCACAGATCAACCGCAACGTCGACCGGTACGAAGCCGCATGGCGCGCCGAGCACCCCGACCAGGAGCCCGGCCCACGACTGCGCCGCATCTGGGACCGGCGCGCCTGGGCAGATGCACGACCTGACAAGGTCGTGCCCAGCAGTGGCGCCGACCTCGTCGCCGCATGGAACAACGAACTGCACGACCTCGGCTTCACCCCACCGACCAACCCGTCAAACATTCCGGCGACCGTGCCGGGTCTCCAGATCGGTCGGCTGAACCGGGACGTTGCCGCCGACCTCGTGCTCACCCGGCTCGGCGCCAAGCGGTCGGCGTGGAACGCACCCGACATCCGTGGTGAGGTCGAACGACTCATCGCCTCCGTCGGCGTGGTCGCCGAACGCCCCGTCCGCCACGAGCTGGCCGAGGACATCGCCGAGCGCGCCCGGACGCGGTGCGTGCCGTTGCTGGACCGAGGGGACGTCCCCGAGCACGTCCGCAGCCTGACGTCCGACCACGTGCTCGCCGTCGAAGCCGACCTGGTCAACACCTTCGCCGCGCGCGCCACGCAACCTGTGACGACTGCGGGCCGGCTCCGCGGCGGCCAGCACCTCGACCCAGCGCAGCAACGCGTCGTCGCGGCGCTAGCCGGCGGCGCTGGTCTGCTCGTGATCGAGGGCGCCGCTGGAACGGGCAAGACCGCGACCCTGGCCGCGGCACGCGCCGTACTCGACGCATCGAACCGTCGGCTCGTGGTCGTCACTCCCACTCTCAAGGCCGCCCAGGCAGCGGGGCAGCAGGTCGGCGCGGACGCGTTCTCCGCCGCCTGGCTCATCCACCAGCACGGATACCGCTGGGACGACGACGGCCACTGGACACGAGTCAACCCTGCACCCGGCGCCGCGCCGGACGCACGGGCCCGCCTGCTCACGGGCGACGTACTCCTCGTCGACGAGGCCGGCATGCTCGACCAGGACACCGCCCGCGCGCTGTTCGCGATCGCCGACCGAGCGCACGCCACCATCGCGCTGCTCGGCGACCGCCACCAACTCCCAGCAGTCGGTCGCGGCGGCGTCCTCGACCTCGCCGCACGCTGGGTGCGACCCGCAGCCCACCACGAGCTCGACTCGGTCCACCGGTTCAGCGATCCCGCGTACGCCGACCTCAGCCTGCTCATGCGCAATGGAGAGCGCCCTGATGAGGTCTTCGACGCCCTCCTCGAGCACGGAGAGATCGTCCTCCACGCGAGTGAGGTCGAACGCACCGCAGCCCTGGCCGCCATCGGCGCCGACAGCCTTAGTGGCGGTGACCAGCTCGTCATCGTCGACACCCGAGACCAGGTCGCAGCGCTCAACGCAGCCATCCGCGACCGCCGCCACGACGCCGACCTACTTCCTGGTGGGCAGGCTGATGAGCGCGCTGGTGAGCTGACCACGCGTCGTGGTGAGCGAATCGGTCTCGGCGACCGGGTCGCCACCCGCCGCAACAACCGCGACCTGGACGTCGCCAACCGTGACACCTGGACCGTGGCCGGGATCGGTGAGGACGGCAGCCTGCTCGTCACCGGCCGCGCCGGCCAACGTGTCCTTCCCTCCGAGTACGTCCGCGATCACCTCGAGCTTGCCTTCACCACCACCGCCTACGGAGCCCAGGGCGAGACAGTCGACTCCGCACATCTCGCGCTCGGCGAGACAACCGGCGCCGCCTCGGCGTACGTCGGCATGACCCGGGGCCGTCACCACAACACCGCCCACCTCGTCGCCGAGTCCGTCGACGACGCCCGCAGCCAATGGGTCGACGTGTTCAGCCGTGACCGGGCCGACCTCGGACCACGGCACGCCGCGCAGAGGGCCGCCGACGACATCGACCGGTACGGACCGAACGCCCGTCGGACCTCGGTGGTCTTGCAGGCGGCCGCGCTCCGCGACAGACCACGTCGCCCACCCCAGCCGATCCCGACCTCCTCGGCGACTTCTCGCGGGATCGGTCGCTGACCACCTTGCTCGCGTCGAGTGATCGCCCGGAGCGGCCCGTGCGACGTAGGTGACCAGGAGAGGCTCCGGTCTCGACAGCAACGGCCACAGACGTCCGAACCGCCAAGCACGAGGTTGCTTCTCCAGATCGGTTGCCGAACCCGTCGGCGGCCACGACGAGAGGCGACGTGATGGTGACACCCATCGGCATCCCGGACGACTGGGACGACAACAACCTGATCCTGTTCGAGGAGTTCTGCGACCTCATCCGCACACCGCAACGCACCGTCCGCGACTGGCGCCAGCGTGGCGTCGGCCCACGATGGACCCGCTTCCAAGGTGTCGGCCGGCTCTACATCACCGTCGCCGAAGCCCGACGCTTCCTCGCCTCCGCCACCGTCAGCCGGGCAGAGGTGCGTTCCGATGACTGAGCGACGCGCCATCCCCGTCTACCTCAGCCTCGAGGAGGCCGCTGACTGCATGTCCGTCTCGGTCAAGACCATCCGGCGGTGGATCGCTGCCGGCACCCTCCCGGCGTACCGCTGCGGCAAGCGCGCCATCCGGATCAAGCTCGAGGACCTGGAGGCCGCGCCCCGGCAGATCCCCTCAGCGCGGTGGTGATGCGAAAGAACCTCGAGTCAACGACGATCAACTGTCCGTCCTGGCCAAACCACCGACCCCAGCACCTGGTCAAGCAGAACAGGGTGTCGGGTCGACCCGAGTCCGTGCGCCCGACTCAATGATCGCTTGGGCCCGCTACTCGTGCACGAGGACTGCGGCAGCGATCTTATCGGCGATCTCCTCGATCGAGTCGCTCGTGGTGGTGAAGCCGGCCAGGTCCGGCAGGATGCCGCTGTACTCTTTGACGTCGTCGAACGTCACGTTGTGCAGCACCGGGATGAGGGTCGACTTCCCGAGCAGCGCGCCGAGTTCGCGCTCGGTCCAAAATCGTCCCTCGAGGTAGGCGGGCGTAAGCAGTGCGATGCCGGAGCGCGCCTTCTGAAGCCCCCGGTCCATCTGCAGTGCCTGGCTCTTTCCGGGCTGGATGGCGACGTGGTCGAACCAAACTGCAACGCTTCGCTTCTCGAGCTCGCCGCGCAGTTCGGTGGCCACCTCCTCGCCGTCGAGCCGGGCGTAGCTGAGGAAGGTGTCGTACTCCCGCGGGTCCAGTTGGATGACCGCGTCGTAGACGCGGTCGGCCAGGCGGCGCTCCGGTTCGGTGTACCAGACCGTGGTGCCGGGCTGCTGGAGATGCTTGTTGAGGTCGTTGATGACCTTCTTGTTGTGTGCGTCAGCCTTCCTGTTGTTAGACGCGACTTGCCGGTTGTAGTCGTCGGTCGCCTTCTGGTTTGCCCGGTTGACCCGGTCGATCTCCCGCTTGTTCTGGGCCGCAACCTTGCGGTTGTACTCGTTGACAGTGCGCTGGTTTGCGCGGTTGACCCGGTTGATCTCGCGCCGCATCTGCTGCTCGGCCCGCCGCTGGGCGGCGCGGACTTGGGCGTTGAACTGGCTCGCGTTGAAGTTCGCCACCGGCTTCAGCCCTTCGGCGGGTACGGGTCGTTCCCGTACGAGTCGCGATCGCGGATCCTGCCATCGCGGCCGTGGATGTACAGCTCGGCCTGCTCACGCCGCGCGATCTCGCGGCCGGCGTCGGCCGCCTCAGCTTGGGTCGAGTGCACCGAGGAGGCGCGGCGGGCGCCGTCGCGGATCACGTTCCAGTGTCCGTCGTCAAGGGGCGTGACGTGCACACCCTTCTTGTTCGTCATGGTCTTCTCCTTGCAACGTTTGGTGACGTTTGTCGTGTCTCAAGTGTGGGTTGGTGCTAATTCGCTCGGATTCTTTCTCTAGGTGTCGGCGTGGCGAGCAAGCCAAGGAGGCCCCCGCAGCGCGCACAGAGGCGCGCCTCCGGCGTGACCTGCACGGACGGTGTAGCTTGAGTGCGTGGAATTTCGCGCGGATTCTTTGTCAGCGAGTTGGCTGTGACGCCGCCGAACGCACATCTCGTCGCTGCGGACCAGGTCGACTACGACGCTCCGGAACCCGAGCATCTCGATGGCTTCTGTGCTAACCCGCGCTGTGATGTCCGGATCCAGCACAGCACCGGCCCAGGCCGTCGGGCCAAGTACCACGACCTCGGCTGCAAACGGGAAGCGGAGAAGATGCAGCGGCGGCTCGAGGGCCGGCTGAAGCACTTCGCGGCCCAAGTCGAGCTGGTTCAGCGCCAGCTTGCGGCGTACATCGACGTTGAAGCGGACGACGCCCCGAGGTCGACCGCGGACGCCAACGCAGATCGGCACGCCGCGCAGGTCGCACTTGCGCGAGCCGAAGCGGTCGTTGAGATGCTGGAGGAACCCGACAACCGGATGGCACGCGAGCTTGAGCGCCTCGTCGTAGCCGTAGCTCCCGCCGTGAAGTAGCAAGCGGATCTACGGTCGGGGGAGGCTTGGGCCCAGCCAAGTGCCTCGCGCGTCCGCTTAGCGGGAGCGGACGACTGGCCCGCTCGAGGTATCGCTCGCGCGCTAAACTCCCCTCTCCAGGCACGGCAGCTAATCGGCATCTGACTGACTATGACCACGACGCCTGTTGCCCACTCGCGGAGCACGTGGCTGAGTTGACCAGCGCGAGGCTAACGGGGTCACCCAGAAGCACGACGCCGCTAGGTCTACCTAGGATCGCTTGGCCGAGCTGGAGGTCCAACTCGCTCGGATCACTCGATCACCAGAACTGAGACGCAGCCTCTCGGCAGAGCGCGGCACAAGGCTTTCCTCATGCAGCCATGTGCGTGATCGCGCGCTGAAGGTGATCAAGGCAGTACGAGGGACCACAGTTCATGTGCCTCGCGCGCGGGACCGAATGCGTGACAGGTAGCTAGTACTCCTTGAGTCTCAAATGGCTCGTAAACAGAGAACGTGTTCAGCCCGAGCTCCGCTGGAATCCGAGCCTGCTTGACTCCTGCAGAGCCGGACGCTAGAACGCTCACGGCTCCATCCGGATGCAGTACGGCTCCTCTTTCGGAGAACTCAGCGCGTCGGGCGACGGTCGCCGAGAACGGTAGGTGTTGATGCCCATGGAGGATCGTGGAGACCCCTGTCGACTGCGCGAGCGATAGAAGCTCCCCAGCATCCAGGCAAAGGCTCACTGGGCGTTTGTGACCCTCCTCGGGAACCTCAACCAGCTGAGCGGGCAACACGTGGTGGTGCATCACCATTGCGCCCCATGCCGCTTCGCGGGACCTAGCGAGAACCTGTCCGACAGAATTGAACACCGGCTCACTCCGGTCGCGCCCGACGTAACCGTAATCCATAGTCGACTTGTGTCTAGGTCGCGATGAGTTCAGGACGCCTATTACATAGTGACGGCCTTGAGGGTCGCGGATGTCCTGAACACGTTCAATCGGGGTTCCTTGGCCGTAGAAGAGGTTAAGGAGGTCGCGGAAGGGCTGCTCATTCGAGAAGTCGCGCGTAAGTTCCTCATCGTCGATCAAAATGTCGTGGTTTCCTGGAGCGATCACGATACATTCGCGTGGGATTTCCAGTTGCGATGCGAGGTCTTCCAAGAACAGCCGCGCTGAACGCAACCCTGCATCGTTGCCCTGTGTGGTCAAGTCCCCCGACACCACCACACACGCGGGACGCTTAGGCAGTGCACTCAAGAGTCGGGTCATCAATGTCGGTCGATTGAACGGGCCGGAACTTACGAGAGGGTGGCCATGGTCGTCCCCGAAGTGAAGGTCGGAGATGTGCAGTACGCCGTCGTGCCCGTCAGGACTGTCCACTTCAATTAGGTGAGATTCGATGTCTGGGCGTGGCGATTTTGGGGCGTAAATGGTCGAGTCTCCGCTTGGGACTCGACCATACTTATTCGTCCAGGTTTCCTCCGAGATCCTCTTAATCTCAGTGAGCCTGAACCAAGCTGGAAAGGGCCTACCGCGATAATAAGATGGGACGAGTTCGTCGTCCGGCGAGGGCCGAGGCGTTCCATCGCTGGAGAAGACCAAGGATTCACAAGTAGCCACGCACATTTGCCGATCCACGCGGTCTACTAAAGCGATCTCCGCCGGACCAGTAGACAGAGCGGACACGAGATCGTCGAGCAGATCGAGGCGCATCGGCTCATGCACCTTTTTCCACCAAGCCCACCAAACCGTCCCCTGGTCACGAATCATCCCTAGGTGGGCATTGATGGTCTCTGCCTCGTAGTCGCTAAAGCGAAGAATGATCATAACTCTATTTACCTCCGAAGAGATGATGCCGAAGTTCAGCTACTGACGAATTCTTTGATTCGGGCTGACGCGCCAGCCGGTCAAACAGGTCGAGAAAAGATGCTGCGTCGGAAACCTGAAGTACGCGATTCTCGCAGGTCCAGACATGCGCCCTCTGCAAAACCGGGTCGCGTCGGCTTACCTGGGCTACCGTTCCAAGGGGCGTGTAGGCCGCCCCGTTAGATGCCAAGTCCTGCTTAGGAGCACGGGAGACAGTTGACCGAATGGAGACGATGTGGTCGCCTATCCGCACGTCATACCATTCGGCCGTCGGTGGTTGTACCCATGGTCGCCCGGCGGGGAAATCGTTGGTCACCAAAAGTAGGTCCGCTCTGCGCCAAGCCTTTAACGGCGGCACTCCGGCAATTTCCAGTGCACGTGCCTCGAAAGTCGGAACATCGTATTCGATTTGATCACGCTCAACGGAGAAGCGGCCAATTCTGGCTGCAAGAGCCAGTATTTCCTTGCGGTCTTTTTGCGCGCTCGGCCGCGTACCTCCACCGAGCAGCGGCATGACAAGCGCACCACCAGTACGCACCATGTGGCTGGCCATTTCCAACCAGGTGAGCAGGTTTCGTCCGTACCACGGTGGGTCCAGAATGGCGGAGTCGAATCGGCAGTCTGCTTGGAAATGCTCTACATCTGTCTGGAAATGCGTCCCAGGGATGGGACCAAATCGAGATGTCACCCAGGGGCTGGTGTCCACGAGTGTCGCGTTCCTACCGGCCACAACTGCGGTCGTCGGGGTGCCGAGATGGAGCGATAGGCCGTGCAGCTTCGAGGCGAGGAATCTCGACGTGCTGTCCGTGAAGAACCACTCGGCCTGACCGGGAGAGTGGTGCGGAACGATGGGCCGAGTTGTCACTGGCCGTTGAGTCGACGGCTGTTCGGTGTCTGTGTTCGCTGGGAAAGCCCCTCGGGCTGACTCCGGGGGTCCCGGGACGTCGGTGGGCTCGCTCCATCGGTCCGCGATGCCTCGGAGCCGCGATGAGACTGAGTTGAAAGCCTTCAAAGTGAGGTCCTATTTGCAGATCGTGAGGAGTCGCCTTGACCCTAGCGTGGCGTCGATGTGCACAAGGGAGGTGCGGTCCGCGCCGCGATTGGGACGCCGAGGTGTTCACTGCACGCAACACGGACCCGCGTCTGAACGAATCCAGTTCACACTGGCCTCCGTGGCCTCCAGCGGTGGTCTCCGAATGGAACTTGTTCGGGTCGCCGCTAAGTTCGGGCCACCGGGGCCCGCCGAGCGCCGCCGCGACCGCGCGCCGCAACGCGGCCGATCTCGCTCCCCGGATCTTTGGCGGCTCCTGACGCCGGCCTTCGCGCTCTCTCGTGACTACGGTCGGCTCTCGCGCCACGCCTCGTATGTTGCCCCGATCTTCTCCGCGAGCGACTTGTCGCGGTCGAGGGTGGCGTGTTGGTAGATCGCCATTGCGGCCTGAGAGGCATGGCCGGCACGCGCTTGCAGCTCGGCGGCAGTCGCGCCGTGCTGACCGGCGAGGGTCAGAGCGGTATGGCGCAAGTGGTGGATGGTCAGGTCCGGGCGGCCAGCTGCCGCCCGGGCGGGGCGGTAGCGATCCATCAGGTAGCGCACGCTCATGTGGTCGGTGCGGTCCCCGGGGAAGAGCAGACCGCTCGGTCCCGCAGCGGTGTGCTCGAGGAGGTGCTTCTGCAGCATCGGCAAGAACGGCGAAGGGACGTGGACCGTCCGCACTCCGCTCCTGGTCTTCGGCGAGCTGATGTGCCGCCCGCACTCGGGGCAGGCACCCCGGACCGATGGGTTGACGTCCTTGTCCACCTTCCTCGTGACGTTGATTCGGCCGGTGACGCCATCGACGTCGGACCGGCGCAGCTCCAGCAGTTCTCCCTCGCGCAAGCCGACGAACGCTGCCATCACGATGAGCAACTTCAGGCGCTCGGGCATCTCGTCGATGATCACGGCGATCTCGTCGAAGGTCGCCGGCACCACGACCTGCTTCACGGGAGCACTGCCGGCACCACGGATCTTCGGCGGCGCCCGGTCGATCAGCTCCTCCTCAAAGGCCGCCTGGAGAATCGAGCGCAGCAATCGGTACGCCGCCGCATTCGACGACTCCGTCTTGGGATCGAGCGACCGACGCCAAGCCTTGATCTCGGACAGCGTGACGTCGCGCAACGGCATCTCGCCGAAGTACGGCAGGATCCGGCGGTCCAACAGCGACTCGTACCCGCGCGCCGTCGTTGGCCGTAGCCCACGCTCCGCCAGGTACCGCTTGGCGAACGCCCTCATCGTGCTCATCGCCTGCTCGCGTTCGCGGCGTGCCTCGGCGACCTTGCGTGCCTTGGGCGGCGTCCACTCGTCGCGGTCGAGCAGGGTTCGCTCCGCGACAAGCCACGCCTCGGCATCGAGTTTGGTCTGGAAGTTGCGAGAGTGACGCGTGCCGTCCGGCATCGCGTACCGCGCCCGATAGGACGGTCCGGTCGCGCCCGAGCGTCGCTCGAGCTCGCCAAATCCTCGACGTCGTGCCATGCGCTGGAACCTCCCGTGCAAGCCGCCCTACCGCGCGGATCCAGTTAACCCCCTGCTTCGGCAGCACGGCAAGGGGGCACCCAGGGGGAAAGGATGCCCAGTTGAGTCTGCGAATGGACGCATGTGACCTGCAGTTTTACGCTTGAATCGTAGTTCGCTACCTACTCCAAGTCCGTTTGCAAGCAGGGGGTTAGGGGTTCGAGTCCCCTAGGCTCCACCAGAGGGAAGGCGCAGTCAGCGAGCGGCTTCTGCGTGTCCTGGGTCTTCCGGTCGGTTGAGCACCCCGCCAAGGCGGCTCGTCAGTTCGACCGGGTCGCGGTCAGGACCACGTTCGCGTCGTAGTGGCCAGTTGCCGGGTTGTAGTCCTCGCAGGTGACGATCACCAGTCGGTGCGGGCCGGACTGGGCGAACAGGCGCGGAGCCTGCTCTGCGAGTGCGGTCTTGCTGATCACCTTGACGCTGGCGACCACGTAGCGAATCCCGCTCACGCGTGCGGTGGCTCCCACCGGCACGTCCTCGAGGTCGTCGAGGTCCCCGCCGCCGGTGTGCACGGTGTGCCCCACCAGCAGGGTGACCCCGTGCCGAGCCCCGGCATCCTTGCCCCACCAGCCGAGCACGGTGGGATCGTCGGGCGGGACCAGCGTGGATCCGGCGAGGTCCAGCGGGACGACGGGAGCGTCGATCTCGTCCAGCCGCAGCCGGGTCGGCGTGGTGGGATCCGCCGGAGCAGTAGGGGCAGCAGCAGAGACAGGAGCCACGGTGGGGGCGGCGACCCCGCTCTGCGTCGAGGCTGTCGACGAGAGCGGCTCCGTCACGGCGCCGCCGCAGGCGGTCAGCGAGACGACCGCCAGGAGACCGACCAGGAGCCGCTTCATCTCACAGCCCAGCGTCGATCGTGGTGGGCACCGCGGCAGGAGCGTGGTGCTGCTTCGGGGTGTGGGCCGCCACCTGGGCAGGCAGCGCCTGAGCTGCCGGCGTGGTGTTCGCAGACGAGACTCCCGTGTGGGCCGCTGCGGGCACGTGGGCCACCGACGTGGCGGTGTGGGCTGCCAGCACCTCGGCCACCGGCGGGGTGGCGGGCGTCTGCGGTGTCTCGGTCGGCTCGTCGGTCTGGGTCTCCGGGGTCACGGTCGGCTCGTCCGTCGGCTCCTCGCTGTCGCAGGTCACGGCAGCAGTGCCCTCGGTGATGCCCCGGTGGTAGACGGACCAGCGGTACTCGTAGTGGAAGGCGTACACGTCGAACTGGTACTCGGTGCGGAACGTCTCCGCCTTGGCAGGGGTGCCTGGAGTTGCCGGGATGGCCGGGACTGCCGGAGTGCCCGGCGTACCCACCGAGCGGAAGAACCACGACCCGTTGCCGTTTCCGTCGCTCTGGCTGTAGATGCCGTCGGGACCCGCGTGACCACCGGGGATCATGTCCTTCACGTTCCACGTGCCGCGGGGGTCGGTCGGGTAGACCGGCGCGTCGGTCAGGGGCCCCTGCTCCTTGTTGGGGGAGAAGCTCGCCCAGATGGTCGACGTGCCCGGAACGGCGGGAGTGCCCGGAACGGCGGGCTTGCCCTCGATGGCGGGAGCGGCGTCGTTGTTGCCGACCTCGCGGGTGTAGCGGTGTCCGGCCTCTTCGTTGGCCGCGACGTCGGGTGCGGTGTCCCTGGCCGACCACGGAGTGAACCGCTGCCAGCCGTCGCTCACCTTCTGGCGGTAGGCGGAGTCGGCGGTGTCGGTCCAGCCCTCGCCGATCTGGATCAGGTTGGCGAGGTTGTCCTCCCCGGACTCGTCCGGGTCGGCGGGCGTGGCGTCGCTGGTGGACCAGTCGGTGAACGAGTTCCACGCCCACGCGCCGGGCGCGGCGTCGGTGCCGCTGTTCCAGGTGCAGTCGTCGGTGGCGTTGGCGGGTCCAGCAAGCGCGACCGTGGTGCTGATGGCGGTGACGGCCAGCGCGGTGGTGGTGATGAGCTTCCTCATGATGACTTCCATTCGTAGGGGACTCCGCACTTCTCTGGCGGGTCGTTGAGTGGTCAAGCGGGGTCGGAGGAGAGCTGCGGGGGTGTCCGCCAGGTCGCAACGCGACTGTATCGACTTGTTGACACAATGCTAACAGACTGTTGGCGAAGTGCCAATTCAGGGCGCCGGCGCCCTGGGTGCAGTGCAACGAAACCCCTACCCCCTTTTTGACGGATCGCCAATCACTGCGACACTGCACGCATGACCACGACGCCGAAGTACAAGCGCCTCGATCCCGCGCAGCGACGCGAGCAGATGCTCGACGCGGCCAACGACCTGTTCGCCGAGCGTGGCTACGAAGAGGTCTCGGTCGAGGACATCGCGCGTGCGGCAGGTGTCACTCGCGGGCTGGTGCACCACTATTTCGGCGGCCGTACCGAGGTCTACATCGCGCTGCTCCAGAGGATCGATGCCCTCCGCGAGGACGGCCTGCGGGCGCCCGAGGGGCGCAGCGCCCGCGCACGGGTGGCGGACTCCGTCTCACGCTGGCTGGACTGGACCGAGGCGAACCGCACGATCTATCTCGGGACGATCGCGCCCGGTGATGACATAGCCGACCCCGAGGTGAGCCGTGTGGTCGCCGACCTCAGAGGCCGCGTGGTGGCGTGGCTCGCGACCTTCCACGCCGACATCGCCCCCCAGGACTCGATCCGACTGCGCTACGCGCTCGAGTGTTGGACCGGCCTCAACCGCGCCGCGACCCGGCGCTGGCTGCGCGGCGACGCCACCCGCGAGGCGACGCACGAGCTGCTGGCCGTCACTCTCGAACACGTCTTGCGGACGTTCGGCGCGCCCACCACCTCCCGCTGAGCTCCGTCCGAGTCGGCGCGGGGACTGCCGTGGCCGCTGCCACAGGGTCACCTGATGACCTCACGGCTCCGGCGTCGCGTGTGACGTTCGGCCCACCTGTCGAAATCGGTGACCCGCGCCCCGCGGCCGGCCGCACACTGGGACGCGTGCTGGGCATCACCGACCTCCCGACCTACCTCGTCGGCCTCGTCCTGATCATCCTGCTGCCGGGCCCGAACTCGCTGTACGTCCTCTCCGTCGCGGCACGGCGCGGGGTCCGGAGCGGGTACGCCGGCGCGGCGGGGGTGTGGACCGGCGACGCTGTGCTCATGACCCTGTCCGCGGCCGGCGTCGCGTCGCTGCTGCAGGCCAACCCGTCGGCGTTCGCCGTCGTGAAGTGGGTGGGCGCGTCCTACCTGCTGTGGCTCGCCATCGGCATGCTCCGCGCGGCCTGGGGCATGTGGCGCTCGCGCGTTCCGGTCGCCGACCAGATCGCCGACGCCGCTGTCGAGGCCGGAGTGGAGCCGCAGGCTCGCGGCGAGCGGCCCTACCGTCGCGCGCTGGTGGTCAGCCTGCTCAACCCCAAGGCGATCCTGTTCTTCGTCGCCTTCTTCGTGCAGTTCGTCGACCCGGCCTACGCCCACCCGGTGGTCTCGTTCCTGGTGCTCGGCACGCTCGCGACGCTGGCGAGCGCGGCGTACCTCAGCGTCCTGATCTTCGGCGGCACCCATCTCGCGGCCGCCTTCCGACGTCGCAAGGCGTTGTCGGCGGGCGCGACCTCGGCGGTCGGCGCGGTCTTCGTCGGCTTCGCGGTGAAGCTGGCCCTGGCCTCGGCCTGAGCCCGCGGGGTCACGTGGCAGGTCGGATCTCCACCGCCACGAGCTGCCAGCGGTCGTTCTTGCGCAGCCCGGCGTTGCGCACCGTGATCGCGTTCCTGGAGGTCGTGGCCGTGGTGAGGCGCTGCACCCAGAAGTAGTCGTCGACCTGCCTGCTGTGGAACGTGTGCACCCAGGCGTGGTCGGCAGGCAGCTTGGGCGCTGTGCTGGTGCTCCAGTTGTGACCGACCGACCAGATGAGTGACGAGCTCGACGCGGGCGTGATGACGACCTTGGCCTCGGAGGAGACGCCGGTCGCCGACGACGTGCCGATGTCACGGGCAGCCCCGGTGTAGGCGGCGACGGTGATCGTTCCGGTGTAGCCACGGTGCTTGAACACCGCCTTCACCTGCACGTCCTTGACCCGCTTGGTGGCGTACGCCGTCCACACCTCCGTGCTGCCCCATGTCTTGTTGGCCCTCTCCTGACGGGTCCAGGTGAGGTCGTCGCTGCGCAGGCTCGTGATCTGCTGCGTCGGGGAGTGGGGTCCGTCGAAGGAGACGTAGGCGACGAGCAGCTCCTGGGCTCCTGCGGTCGTCAGCTTCGGCGCAGTGATCGAGTCGGTGGGCTTCTTCGTGTCGGCCCAGACGACCGTGTCGAGCGCCGGCGCGACCACCACGGGAGGCGGCGGAGGAGGCGGCGGAGGGGGTGGAGGAGGAGGCGGCGGCGGAGGCGGTGGAGGCGGAGGAGGTGGCGGGGTGACGCGTTCGACGTTGATGGTGATCGTGGCCGGCGCCGAGGTGTGGGTGGCGTCGGAGACGGTGAAGGTGAAGGAGTCGGGACCGTGGTAGCCGGCTGCGGGGGTGTAGGTGCGGCTGGCTCCGGTGCCGCTGAGGGTGCCGTGGGCGGGCTGGGTGGTGATGGCGTAGGTGAGCGGGTCGCCCTCGGGGTCGGTGCCCTTGAGGGTGACGGGCAGGGGGGTGTCCTGCGGGGTGGTGAGCGTCGCCTGCGTCGCGACCGGCGGCTGGTTGACCGGCGCCGGGGTCCAGGTGAGGGTCGCGTCCGCGGTCAGGCCGGACGACGTCGCGCGGACCGCGGCGGCGCCTGCGGTCGCCGACGTCAGGCAGTACGTCGCGCTGCCGTCGCCGCCGGTCACCAGCGAGCGCTCGTCGGTGACGACGCCGGTCGTGGTGACGTCAACCCGCGCGCCGGCGATCCCGGCGTCGTCCTGGTCCGAGAGCCGTGCCGTCGTGCACAGCTCGCGGCCGACCACGCCGGACGGCGCCGCCGGGGAGAGGCTGAGCCGGTTGGCCTCGGCGACCCGAGCCAGCCGGAACCCGCCCGGGAAGCCGTAGGAGTCGTCCTGGTCGAAGCCGTAGACCACGGTGCCGACGGGGACGGGCGAGGTGACCCGGTGGATGCCGGCCTCGATGTCGACGACCGCGCCCGAGTACGTCGTACCCGGGATCGGTAGCCACGCGGCTGAGGGGACCGCAGCGCCGTCGAGGCGGACGTCGCCCACGCGCGTCGTCGGTGCGGTGAGGTTGACGTGGTGGGCGCGGAAGCCCGACGTCGGCGTGGAGAAGGCCGAGCTGGTGTAGCCCTGCTCGAGCGCGGGGACCAGCACCATGAACGGGTCGGAGACGGTGCTGTCGAAGGTCGAGCCGTTGGAGTACTGGGAAACGCTGACCGGCTTGGTGGCCCGGATCGACTGGGGCCTGCCGCTGAGCCACTCGTGGAACTCGCCGGCGTCCAGGGTGACGTCGGTGCTGCCGACACTGTCGGTGATGGTGACGACCGTGCCGTCCTCGTCGGCCACGATCCGGAAGGTGTCCTGGGTACGCCCGGCCAGCGGCATGCTGGCGTACGTGCGCCCCCACGTGGCGGTCGGGATGAGCTGCTCGACGATGTGGTCGCAGTAGCCGAAGCCGTTGGGGATGTTGGCGCAGCGGTTGGCGCCGTACGCCGAGACCGGGCGGTCCGACGTGATGAGGGCGCCGGTCATGCTCTGCCCGATGCTCGTCTCCCACTCGAAGACCTCGCCCAGCTCCAGCTGCACGGTGTGGGTCTCGAGCTGGGGTGAGGGGGGATCGATCGTCACGGTGGTGCGGCCCTCCGTCGCCACGACGCCCACCACGGGAGCCATGCCGAACTCGTAGTCCACGACGCGGTAGCGGGTGCCGGTGGCGGTGACGGGAACAGCGAGGAAGGCGTCGGTGGTGTACTTCTGGCGGTTGAGCCCGTAGACGGTGACCGGGTCGTCGGCCACGACGTGCACCGCGAGCGGCTCGACCCGCTGGGCGTTGGTGTCCTTGACCCCGGCCCGTACGTCGACGGGCAGGGAGACCGCGGTGACGTCGTTGGCGGCCACCGTGAAGGGAAACTCCTCCAGCAGGCCGGGCACCTCCACGACGCCGCTCGTCGCGGTGGACGACGCGACGAACAGCGTGAGCGCGGAGTCGTCGGTGCTCATGTAGTTGGCGTCGAAGGTCACCCAGAACTCCCGACCCGATGAGGACGGAGTCCGGTCGACGTCGGCGAGCACGTGCACCCGGTCGATGCGGCTGACGCGCTTGCCGTCCGCTTCGGTGACGGTGAGGGTCACGTCGTAGGTGCCGGCCGTGCCGTAGGCGTGGTCGGCGGTCCGGCCGCTGGCCGTGGCGCCGTCGCCGAAGGACCAGCTGATGGCGGTCGCCGGGTCGGGACCGCCCGGGTCCGTCCAGTAGGCGCGGAACCCGAGCGGCTCACCGGTCCGGCCGACGGCGTGCTCGGCGATGGCGGCCTTCGCCGGTGCGAGGTTGGCGACGGTCGCCGTCGTCGTGTCGGCGTACTCCTTTGCACCGTCGTTGTGGTCGACGGCAGAGAGACGCACCTCGTAGGTGCCGGGCGTGGCGTAGCGGTGGTCGACGGGACCGCCGCGCCACGGCTCGCTACGGCCGTCGCCCCAGTCCACCGTGTAGACCAGGCCGTTGTCCGGAGTGGTCGACCCGGTGAGGTCGAAGGAGAGAGCGCTGCCCTCGTCGCCGGTGACCGCCGGTCCGGCGTCGACCACGACGTCCCGGATCACGATCGTGGCGACGACCTGCTCGACCCGGCCGCCGTCCTCGTCGCTCACGGCGACGGTCACCGGGTAGCTGCCGTTCGCGGTCCAGGTGTGCTCGACGAACGGGCCGGTCGCCTGCTGGCCGTCGCCGAAGTCCCACGTCACGGTCAGCACGTCCTGCGGGCCGGGGTCGTAGGCGTAGGCGCTCAGACCGAGGGACTTGCCGCGCACCCACCGGCCGTCGTGGCCGCTGTAGCTGACCTGGGGCGGGCGGTTGGCCACGGTGACGCGAACGTCCTTCGAGGTCGACGCGCCGCGGTTGTCGGTGACCGTGAGAGTGGCGGTGTAGGTGCCCTCGTCGGGGAAGGTGGGCGGGCTCGTCCCGCTGTAGCCGCCGGGCGCGGTCCACACCGTGGAGACGACGAGGCCGTCCGGGTCGCTCGCGGTGTAGGGGTAGGAGAACGACGAGCCCTCGTCCGCGGTCGCGCTGTCGGCGCCCACGATGATCGGCGCGCGGTTGTCGTCGACGATGGTCACGCGGACCGTGCCCACCGCCGTCGCGCCGGTGCCATCGCCGACGGTGTAGGTGAAGCTGTCCGTCGTGGCGGTGCCGTCCGCGGTGTAGGTGCACGTGCCGAGTCCCAGGTCGCACGTCGCGGTGCCGTCGCTCGCAGCGGTGGACGACACGAGGCGCACGTTGCCGTTGGGCGAGGAGTCGTTGCTCAGGACGTCGGCGGTCAGGGTGAGCCCGCGACCGACGGTGAAGATCTCGTTGCCCACAGAGATGCCGTCGGGGTTGCCGACCTTGAACGTCGTCACCGCCGGGTCCGAGGTGAGCGTGCCGTCGGTGACGGTGAAGACCACGCCGTCCGTGCCGCGGAAGCCCGGGTTCGGGGTGTAGGTCCACTGCCCGCCGGACTGCGTGACCGTGCCGTACGTCGGCGGGGTGACCACCTGGTAGGTCACCGGCTGCCCCTCGGGGTCGTAGCCGTAGAACGGGTTGGGGTAGGGCGAGTCCTGGTTGAGGTGGATCGTCTGCGAGACCGCGATCGGTGGGCGGTCGACGGGCGTGGGCGGCGTGATCGTGAGGGTGACCGTGGCGGGGTCCGAGGCGACCTTGCCGTCGTTGACCCGGTAGGTGAACGTGTCCTGCCCGACGGCACCCGGGTTCGGGACGTACGTGCGCTGCGCCCCGCTGCCCTGCAGCGTGCCGAGGGTCGGCGGATCGACGACCTGGTAGGTCAGCGGGTCGCCGTCGGCGTCGCTGCCGGCCAGCGTGATCGCCAGCGAGGTGTCGCGCTCGAGGGTCAGCGTGAGCGGGGCGGCGACGGGTGGCGTGTTGGGTGGCTGCACCGGACCTTCGATGCGCGCCGCAACCGCGATCGCCTCGCGTCCGAACTCGTCGAAGCCTGACACGGCCGCGTCGGTCGTCGCCGCCAGCGCGTCGAGCTGGTCGACCATCGAGGTGGCGGGGTCGAAGCCGGCCAACGGCACCTCGAAGTGGGAGCGGATCGCCTCGATCTGGGCGGGCGTGCGCCCGGCGGCAGTGAGCGCGGAGAGCTCCTGCGGCGCGAACCCGTTCTGGCGGACCCTGTCGTAGGCGCCCTTGATGGTCGTCCACTCCTCGGGCGTGACCAGCGGTCCGGTGAAGTCCGGGGTGGAGCGGAAGAGGTCGGCGTACGCCGTCAGCGCGTCGGCGCTGCGCCGCATCTGGGTGACCTGCGAGAGCGCGTAGCGTCCGGCGGCGCGCAGCTGGGCCGCAGCCCTCTCTTCGTTGCCGGCCTCGGTCGCGCCGAGGTACTTCTCGTAGGCCGACAGCGACACCTCGCCGAACGCCGACTGCCGGTCGAGCGCGGACATCAGCTCGTCGAGCACCGGCGACTGGGAGGGGCCGATGGTGGCGAACGACGGCGTCGGCACGACCGCGAAGTCCGGGTCGGGCGGGTCGGCGACGATGTCGGCGTACATCGCTGCGGTGGCGCACGACAGGTCGTGCAGGATCTCCATCGCCTTGTCCTGCCCCGCGCCGATGGCGTCGAACGACGGGAAGGCGAAGCCCATCAGGCCACCGGCCGCCGGGATGATCGTCGCCGCGAAGCCCACCTCGCCCGCCTCGTAGCGGTCGGCGCGCTGCTGGGCCTTCTTGATCTTGCCGCGGGCCGCGGTGACGCTGTCGGCGGCGTCCTTGAGCGCGAACCCGATGCATGCCAGGTTCACGCCCGTGCCCATCTGGCCGGCGCGCGCCTTCCACTCCTGCATCGCGGCCACTGCGGGTGCGCGCGAGCAGTCGAAGCAGCTGGTGACGGTGAACTCGACGCTGACCGCTGTCGGCGTGCCCTCGGAGTCCTCGGCCAGGATCCGCCAGGTTCCCGGGATCAGGCTGGGGCCCTCGATGGGCTGGATGATGCTGCCGATGCCGACGATGTCGTTGGGCGATCCCCAGGCCGGGCGGTCACAGCTGCCGTCGGCGGGTGCCTCGACACTCGCCTCGACGATGCAGACCCGACCGCCCTTGATGTCGGAGGTGACGTAGACGAAGAGGGCGTCGTCGTCGACGAACTGGTCGTCCGGCTCCTCCTCGGAGTTCATCGGGATCGGGTTGTGGAGCGCGGCCTGCGAGGTGGGGGCCAGCACGACCAGCACACCGACGGCCACCAGCAACGAGACCAGGAGCCGGGCGAGGAGCCGCGCCGGGGCGCTGCGGTCCCTCGTCCCCTCATCACCACTGCGACTGCGCCTCATCTGCGCAACGTGCTCCCGGTGGCGACCCGGGCCCGGCAAATCGAGGAGCAGATACCTCAAACGGGGGGGTGCGCCGGGCCGTCGGGGCCGCGGCCGGCGCTGTCGTATCCACGCCGTCCCGTTCGTGGTAGGGGTGAGAGGTCGCCCGAGAGGGGTGGCCGCCGACCACTGGAGACCGACATGCACTACCTCCTCACCGTCATCGGAGACACCGCCAACCCCACCGACGACTCCGCGCCCGGCGCGATCGACGCGTTCAACGACCGGCTCAAGGACGAGGGCCGCTGGGTCTTCGGCGGCGGTCTCACCGACCCGCGGGACGCCACCGTCACCGACAGCCGCGGCGGCGAGCCGGTGTTCACCGATGGGCCGTTCGTGGAGTCCAAGGAGTTCCTCGCCGGCTTCTGGGTGGTCACCGCCGACGACCTCGACGTCGCGCTCGCGCTGTCCGCGGACGCCTCGCGCGCCTGCCACCGCAAGGTCGAGATCCGCCCGTTCGGCGGCGTGGCCTGACCCGTGCCCGACCCCCTGACCGACCCCGAGGCCGTAGCAGGGCTCGACGAGGTCCTGACCCGGGTCCACCGCGAGGAGTGGGCCCGGGTCGTGGCCACGCTCGCCCGGCGCTTCGGCGACCTCGACGTCGCCGAGGACGCCACGGCCGAGGCGTTCGCCATCGCCGTCGAGCGGTGGCGCACCCACGGCGTACCACCCAACCCGGGCGCCTGGCTGACGACCACCGCGGGCAACAAGGCGCTCGACCGCGTACGCCGTGAGAGCCGGCGCGACGCCAAGCAGAGGCAGGCCAACATGCTCACCGACCAGCTCTCGGAACCACCGGAGCCAGCCGGCGTCGTCGAGGACGAACGACTCCGACTGCTCTTCACCTGTGCCCACCCGGCCCTCGCGATGGAGGCGCGGGTCGCACTCACGCTGCGCATGGTCGGCGGCCTCACCGTCGCCGAGATCGCGCACGCGTTCCTCGTGTAGGAGACGACCATGGCGCAGCGGGTCACCCGCGCCAAGGCGAAGATCAAGGCCGCCGGCATCCCGTGGCGCGTCCCGGCGGCAGCGGACCTCCCGGCCCGGATCGACGGCGTCCTGACCGTGCTCTACCTCGTCTTCAACGAGGGCTACCTCGCCAGCGGCGCCGACACCGACCCGGTGCGGGCCGAGCTGACCGGCGAGGCGATCCGTCTCACGCGCCTGGTGCGCGAGCTGCTGCCGGAGGACGGCGAGGCGGCGGGGCTGCTCGCCCTGATGCTGCTCACGGAGGCCCGACGTACCGCCCGGGTGTCCGCCGACGGCGAGCTGGTCACCCTCGACCAGCAGGACCGTGGGGCGTGGGACCGGACGCTCGTCGCCGAGGGCCACGCGCTCGTCCGCGAGCGGCTCGCCTCGGGCCGCCCGCCCGGGCGCTACCAGGTGCTCGCCGCGATCAACGCCGTCCACACCGATGCCGCCGACGCCCGGGACACCGACTGGTCGCAGGTCGCGGCGCTCTACGACCAGCTCGTGAGGCTCGACCCGTCGCCGGTCGTGGCCCTCAACCGCGCGATCGCCGTCGCCGAGCTCGACGGCCCGCACGTCGCCCTCGCCCAGGTGGACGCGCTGGCCGCGCCCCTCGCCGGCTACCACGCCTTCCACGCCACCCGCGCCGACCTGCTGCGCCGGCTGGGCCGCAGCGCGGAGGCGCGCGAGGCCTACGACCGGGCGATCGAGCTGTCCGGCAACTCCGCCGAGATGGCGTACCTCACTCGGCGTCGGGACCAGCTCGCATCCGCCGGAGGACAGTGACCGGGCGGCTGGGACAATCGAGGCCGTGACCGCCCCCCGCCGACCCGGCCTGCTGACCGACCTCGGGGCGGCGGCCCTCGCGCTCGTGCTGGTGGGGATCGCCGGGATGCTCGGGAAGTGGCAGTACGACGCCTGGCAGGCGCACCGCGACGCCGAGGCACGCGACCTGACCGGCATCGCGCCGGTGCCGCTGGACGACGTGATGGGCAACGACGACCCGTTCCCCGCCCCCGACCTCGGTCGGCCGGTGGAGGTGGTGGGCGAGTGGCTCGACGGCGGCTTCTGGGTCGCCGACCGGTCGCTGGACGGAGAGCCCGGCTACTGGGCCGTGACCCCGCTGCAGACCGGTGACGCCGCGGTGCTCGTCGTACGCGGCTGGGCGCCCGAGCCCGACGCCGACCTGCTGGCCGCCTCGGGCGAGGCGGAGGTGACCGGCTGGCTGCAACCCCCCGAGGGCACCCTCGTCGTCGACGACGACCCGACCGACGACGTCTTCCCGGAGATCCGGGTCGCCGACGCGGTGCAGCGCGTCGACGTGGACCTCTGGTCGGCCTACCTCATCAGCCAGGACCCCGGTCCCGGGCTGGAGGAGGCCGAGCTCGCGGCGCTCCCGACACCGAGCCGCACGACCGGCGTCCGCAACCTGCTCTACGCCGTCGAGTGGTGGGTCTTCGGGGCCTTCGCCGCCTTCATCTGGTGGCGCTGGCGGCGCGATGCGACCAACCCCGACCTGGCACCCGACCTGCCCTCACCGAGTGCCGGATAGGACGCGCCGGATATCTTGGCCGCCGTGTCCCGCACCCTCACCGCCTACCGCGTCATGGCCTCCATCGTGGGCGTCCTGCTCGTGGTGCTCTGCCTGATCGGCGTCCCGCTGGCCAACTTCGACGGATCCCCGATGTGGGGCGTCTTCGACAGCACCCCGACCTGGGTCACCCCCGGCTCGGACGCCCAGCACGCCGGCGAGCTGATCACGACCTACCTCGGCGTCGCGCACGGCTGGCTCTACATGATCTTCCTCTTCAGCGCCTTCCTGCTCTCGCGCCGGGCCAGGTGGGACTTCCCCTTCACCCTGGTGACCCTCGTCTGCGGCACGATCCCGCTCGTCTCCTTCTGGGCCGAGCACCGCGCCACCCGCCGCGTGCGCGCCGAGCACCCCGAGCTCGCCTGATCCTCACTAGGGTCGACCCATGGTGACCGCGTTCGTCCTCGGTGGCGGCGGCGTCCTGGGTGCCGTCGAGGTCGGCATGCTGCGGGCGCTGCTCGAGCGCGACATCGTCCCGGACCTCGTCCTGGGCACGAGCGTCGGCGCCCTCAACGGCGCCATGGTCGCCCGGCAGCCCGAGCTCGCGGTGGTCGACCGGCTCACCGACCTGTGGGTCACCACGGCGCGGGGACGCGACGTGTACGGCGACCGGCCGCTGCGCACGGTCCGGCGGGCCGTCTCGACGGGCACCCACATCTACTCCTCAGAGCCGTTGCGCACCCGGCTGGAGGAGGAGCTCGGCAGCGCCCGCTTCGAGGACCTCCCGGTGCGGCTCGAGGTGTGCGCGGCGAGCATCGAGCGAGCAGCCGAGCACTGGTTCACCGAGGGGCCGATCGTGCCGGCCATCCTCGCCAGCGCCGCCGTGCCCGGCCTGCTCCCGCCGGCCGAGGTCGACGGCGAGCACTTCCTCGACGGCGGCCTGGTGAACTCCATCCCGGTGGGCCGGGCGGTCGAGCTCGGCGCCACCCGCGTCTTCGTGCTCCAGGTCGGGCGGATCGACCGGCCCCTGCAGGTGCCGACCCGGCCGTGGCAGGTGGCGCGGGTGAGCTTCGAGGTGGCCCGCCGCCACCGGTTCACGCGCGACATGGCGACGATCCCCGACGGCGTCGAGGCCCACGTCCTGCCCGCCGCCGGCACGTCGTCGCGCGACGACTCGCTGCTCTCCTACCGCGACTTCTCGGGCGTGCAGGCCCGCATCGACGCGACGTACGTCGCCTCGCGGGACTTCCTCGACGCGGAGCTCGGCCGGCCATGAGGCGCCCTCTCGTGTGGGTCCTCCGTCGGCTGGTGGTGGCCCCGGCGGTGGTCGCCCTGACGGCGCTGATGTGGCTCACCCTCCCGGGCTGGCTGCTGGTGGCCGCGGCGCTCGCGCCGGTGCTTCCCGGCCGGTGGCGCGCGCTGCGCGTGCTGTGGCTGGTGCTGCTCTACGCCACCTTCGAGACCCTGATGCTGGCAGTGATGCTCGGCCTGTGGCTGGCCAGCGGCTTCGGCTGGCGGATCCGCTCGCCCTACTTCGCCGGCATCCACTACGACCTGGTGCAGGGCGCGCTGATCGTGTTCTTCCGCGAGGCCCGACGCGTGCTGGCGCTGCGCATCCGCACCGACGGTCCGCACCCGTCGCGGGTGCCGGACGGGCCGGTGCTGGTGATGTGCCGCCACGCAGGCCCCGGCGACTCGTTCGTGCTGATGTACGCCCTGCTGCACTGGTACCACCGCGAGCCGCGGGTCGTCCTGAAGAACACCCTCGCCTGGGACCCGGCGATCGACGTGGTCCTCAACCGGGTCCCGGCCCGCTTCATCTCCCCGAACCCAGCTGCAGGCGAGGACCTCGAGTCCCAGATCGCATCGCTCGCCACGGGACTCGACCACAACGACGCCTTCGTGATCTTCCCCGAGGGCGGCAACTTCACCGCCGCGCGACGCGACCGCGCGATCGCCAAGCTCCGCAAGCTCGGCCTGGAGAAGATGGCGGTGCGCGCCGAGGAGATGGTCCACGTCCTGGCGCCCCGCCCCGGCGGCGTACTGGCCGCGCTCGATGCCGCGCCCGAGGCCGACGTGCTGATGGTCGCCCACACCGGGCTCGACCACCTCCTGACCGTCGGCGACCTGTGGCGCGAGCTGCCGATGGACAAGCAGATCACCATGCGCTGGTGGCGGGTGGCCCGCGCGGACATCCCGGCCGATCGTGAGGAGCGCATCGAGTGGCTCTTCAACTGGTGGGAGCACATCGACGACTGGATCGAGACGAACCGCGTCGAGACTCCCTGACGTTCCTCCGAGCGCCGACGAGCGGTGGCCCACCCACGTTCCGAGCCGGCCGAACGTCGCTCACCCACCGCCCCCCGGGCGACACGCCGTGGACGCGACTCGGGCGGTGCCCCACCCACATGTCGAGCCAGTCGAATGTGGGTGGGACACCGCCCGGTGCGGTGCTGCGGGTGCTGCTAATTCTTGCGGGGCACGTCGTCGATGTCGATCACGTCGGCGGGCGCGTCGGGGTCGGTCGGCGGGTGCGCCTCCTCGATCGAGTCGCTGATCGCCTCGCCCGGGGCGCCGCCGCCGGGGTCGTCGGTGGCCGGCGGGTCGACCGTGACGACGTCGTCAGCCGTGACCTCGTCGGGCAGCGGGTCGGTGAGCGGGTCGCCACCGGGTGCGGCCGACGTCGAGGCCGGGGATGCAGGTGTGGGCGGTGGGGTGGCCGACGCGGTCGTGGCGGGCTTCGGCGCGGCCGGGGGCACGTAGGTCGACTGCCAGTTGGCCTCGGCGTCCTGCTTGCCCTTGAGCTTGCTGAACACGAACCCGCCGATGGCGAGCAGCCCGGTGAGCACCAGGAGCTTCTTCAGCTTGCTGCCCTGCGGCTCGGGCTCGACGCCGCGCAGCTCGTTGACCTTGGCCACGGCGATGTCACGGCCCTCGGCGGCCCGCTCGGAGGCGAGCGC